>JAQGOE010000168.1 GCA_028293725.1 Gammaproteobacteria bacterium
GCGCGATGGCAATCCACTCGCTCCACTCCGGCTGGGAAAGTTTGTCGTCAGAGTTCGTCCACAGGTGGATGAAGCGGGCTTGAGCTCCGAGTTGTCTGCGCAGGCTGGCGGCATAGGTCTCGTCCGAGCCCTGGTCCAGGGGCGCCGCTTTTGCTGCACTCGCGACAAAATCGCCCAAGCAGCTGGGGGACATGGGCGCCTTCACCCCCAGCTCGCGAAGCTGTTCCTTCAGCCAACGCAGGCCGCGCCGGCGCGTGGGAAAGAGATAGCTGGGCAGTGATTCGATCACGCGTGAGCTGAGCAAGAAGCCGTGGAGGAGGCCTCCATCTTCGCTCAATTCAGCGTAGAGCGTATGACAAGGTTCACATCCGAGGGCGTCCGGCGGTGCTGCGCTCAAGGCGGCCCCTGCCGCCGCCTCAGCTCGAGCGAGACTGTCAACGCGCACAGTGTCGCCATTATCTTGCAGCAGCGTTGGTCAGTACGCGACGGTCATCTGGGCGCGCACGTGCGCTGGCGTTTCCAGCTCGCCGAGCAACGCGTCCGCATAGTCTTCCGCGCTGATGCGGCTTTCGCCTTTCTCATTGGCCAACAATATGGTGGTGCCAACTCGATATTTTCCGGTGTGCGCCCCTGGTGCAATCGAAAACGCGGGACTGACGAATGTCCAGTTGATATCACTGGCTTTCAACGTGTCGAGAAAGTTGCGCATGGCGAGCGCTTCTCCCTGGTAGGCCGCGGGCAGAGTGTCCACCACCCGTCGGCCGTCCGGATAATTCAAACTTCCGGCGCCTCCAACCACGACGAGACGTTTGTGCGTGGCACGAGCTGTTGCAATGGCGGCGTCCGCGACCGCTTTGGCCTCCTTGAGCGGGTCTCCGCCACCCCGCGGGCTCGTTGCCAGGACGATGACGTCAACATGCCGGGCCTCCGCCGTGAACGCCTTTTCATCCGTGGCATCGAGTTTCACCGACTTGATGTTGGGTCCTGTGGCGATCTTCTCGGGGTGCCGCGAAGCGGCGATCACGTAGTGGCCACGCGAGACCGCTTCGTTGAGGATGCGTGAGCCGATCATGCCGCTGGCACCGACGAGCAGAATGCTCGGTGGCTTGTGATCCGCTTTGGGCGCCGCCCGGGCGGTCGCCGGCTGATGGGTGGCAACAGCGATCGCAAGCACCGCAAGCAGCATTCTGACTCTCATATCCGGTCACTCCGTGGAGGGGGAGGGCAGCTTAGGGCGAATAGAGAGGGTGCGGAAGTGGCAATGCGATAGTTCGCTGCGGCGCTAGGTGACTCACCATAACAGCAGGGTTATGGTTGGTTCGCGGCGTAATACGTTTCCTGGCACGTTGTTGGCACCACGCGGAGAATACGCCGCCTTTGCGGGGATGAGGCCGGACCGGGGAACCGATCCGGCCCCATCTTTCAGGGGCCGAGGTGCCCGCGCGCCCGATCGGGCCCCGCTACGTCGGCAACTTCACCGCCAGCACGTCCACTTGCTCGATTTGCGGCGCCCGCGCCAGCAGTTCGGCCGCATTGGCCATCAATGCCGAGGCGATGGGACCGGAAAGATGCGTCTGCCGCCCGGCGTCGTCAGCGAAAGCATCGAAAATAGCGAATGTGCTGGGACCCAGCCGGAGAGCGAACCATACCGGTGTCGTGGCTTCCTGATTGGCGAGCGGGAGCGCGCCGGCCAGGAATTTCTCCACGGCGGCTTCCTTGCCCGGCTTGGCTTCGAGGCGGACCAACAATGCGACTTTGACCATGGGAACGGCCCTCATTGGCGTTTATGAGGGCGCAGTGTGGGCCGCCGCAAGCTTTTCAGGTAGTGGCGAAATCGTCTCAGATGGTATCGTTCTCGCCATGAACATCACGCTACTCGCGATGCACGGCGCTTTCGACCTCGGACTGGCGGCCGCGCTGGATACGCTCGAAACCGCTAATGAGCTGGCTGGCTCGATGGACTCTCCGCCGCCGCCGTTGGAGGTCACCCTGGTCGGCATCGGGCGGCGGGTGCGCACGGCTCGCGGTTTCGTGGTGCCGGCGCAGGCGGCGAGCAGTGCACCTCAACCCAGCGCGGTCATACTGCCCGCGCTGGGTGAAAAGATGCCCGCACCGCTGTTGGAACGGCTGTCACAGCGGGATGTTGCCAAGGCTGGCGACCTGTTACGCGAGTGGTCGCAGGCTGGCGCGTGGATCGGAGCGGCGTGCACGGGCACTTTCGTGTTGGCCGACAGCACGCTTCTCGACGGTCACGGCGCCACGACGTCCTGGTGGCTGGCGCCCCTTTTCCGTCAGCGATACGCACGCGTCGGACTCGACGAGTCCCGCATGTTGGTCACGTCGGGGCGGTTCGTAACCGCCGGCGCGGCGCTGGCGCATGTCGACCTGGCGTTGGGTTTGGTTCGCCGGCACAGCCCGGGACTCGCGGCGCTCACCGCCCGCTACCTGTTGGTCGAGCCACGCACTTCGCAGGCGGCATTCGTGATTCCGGACCATCTCGCGCACAGCGATCCGTTGGTCGAGCGTTTCGAGCGCTGGGCACGCCAACATATCAAACAGGGCTTCTCGCTGACCGAGGCCGCGCGTACCGTCGGGACGAGCGAGCGAACCCTGGACCGCCGCCTGCGTGCCGTGCTCGGTAAATCGCCGCTGTCGTATTTCCAGGACCTGCGCGTCGAGCGCGCGGTGCATCTGCTGCAGACCAGCCAGGTGAGCGTGGAGAGAATCGCCTCGGAGATCGGCTACTCCGACGGAGTAACCCTGCGTACCTTACTCAGGCGCAAGCTCGGAAGAGGCGTGCGGGAGATCCGGGCTCGCGGCCGTTGAGGCGGCGAGGGCGATCGACTGCGTTTCGGATTGCCGCCGGTTCGCCCGTCGGGTCCGTAGCACCTTGGCGGTAATGGCCGTCAGGCCGCCGGCTGAGCTGGCACTGGCGAGCAGCATAGAGCCGGTCGCGATACAGAGTGGACACATGAGCTCCTCCTGGGGGTGGTGTGGCCGCCGCGGCATTGGGGTGTCACTCCAAGGACGCTCCAATGCACCGAGTTTCTACACAACCAGACGACAAAGTGCAGGCAAATGCGCAAAATAGCCTCGGTGTCCTCCAATAACCGCAGTATCCACCCCCGCTCATGACGCCACCGCCCCGGTCCGTCACCATCCAGGAGGTCGCCGAGCTCGCCGAGGTGTCCGCCAAGACGGTCTCGCGTGTGCTCAACCATGAGCCGGGTGTGCACGTCGAGACCCGTAACCGGATTCTGAAGGCCATCGAGCAGCTCGATTACCAGCCCAACGTCAATGCGCGCGGGCTGGCGGGCGACCGTTCTTTCCTCATCGGCCTGTTCTGCGACAAGCCGGGCGATTACCTGAGTGAGTTCCAGGCGGGAGCGGTGCAGCGGTGTCGTGAGTCTGATTACCACCTCACCCTCGAGCCTTGGGATAGCGACAGTCCGGAAATCGGACGGCACGTCAACACGCTGTTACGGCAGCTGCGCCTCGATGGTGTCATTCTCCTGCCACCTGTGAGTGACCATCCGGTCATTTTGGATACGCTGGCTGAAAAGGGTATTCCGACGGTACGGGTCGCCCCTCGCCTCGAGCCGAGCAAGTCTCCGTCCGTGGGCATCGACGATTACGCCGCCGCGCGCCGGATAACCCGTCATCTACTCGATCTGGGTCATCGGCGTATCGGCTTCATTCTGGGCAGGCCAGGTCATGGCGCCACGGATGAGCGCCATCGGGGGTTCCGCGACGAGATGCAGTCCAGCGGCACGCCGATCGACGACACCCTGGTGAAGGTGGGCAACTTTCTGTTCGCCGACGGGTTGGTTTGCGCGGAGCAGATCTTGCAGGCGCCGCAGCCACCTACCGCCATTTTTGCCAGCAACGATGACACCGCGGCGGCGGTGATCGCGGTGGCCCGCCGGAGGGGCCTGTCACTTCCAGGTCAACTCTCCGTAGCGGGATTCGACGATGCCCCGGTCGCGACCATGATCTGGCCGGAGCTCACGACGATCCGTCAGCCGGTAGCGGCGCTCGCGCGGGCGGCGGCGGGGCTCATCATTGAGCATATTCCGCGACGCCGTGGTTGGCCCGAGCCACTGCCGCACCGGCTGTTGGATTTTGAGCTCCTGGTGCGCGGCTCGACTAGCCCGCCTAGCTCGCCGCTGTAGGTTTGAGGATGTCCTCGAGTCCTATCCGACGCAGAAGCTCGGCGCGGACACGATCCGCTACCCCGTTGACGATCTCAGCGCCATCCTGCGACGGATCGATGTGGACCCGGAACGGACGCTTGCCGAATGGCATATCCACGACTTTCACAATCGCGTCCGCCACCGTGGATGGATCCGCGTCCGCCGGTTCGAGAGCGGCGAGGCCCTTCAGCGCCACATCCGGGATGTTGGCGTTAGGACCTTCGCTATATTCCTTCGCACGGGCCTTGTCGGCCGGCGAGCCGGCGTGCGCAAAGTGGTTGGTTCCCTTGGTGAATGCGCCGGGCACGATGATCGAAGTCTCGATGCCCCAACGCGCGAGCTCACCGGCATAACTGATTGCCATCGCATCCATTCCGGCTTTCGCCGCGAAGTAAGGTGACAGGTAGGGCGGCGTGCCTCCACGTGTGCTGCTGGAAGACACCCACACGACCAGGCCCTTGCGCTGTTTTCGCAACTGGGGGAGCGCTGCGCGGTTCACACGTTGCGTGCTCAACACGTTGATGTCGTAGAGCTCGGCGAGTTGCTCCGGCGTGAACGCCTCAGCCGGTCCAAACACCATGTGACCGGCATTGTGAACCACAACATCGAGACGTCCATTTTCGGCGATGATTTTCCCGATGGCGGCCTCGACAGAAGGCTCGGAGCCGACATCCAGCTCGATCGGTCGCAGGTCGACGCCATGCTCCGCCGAGTACTTCTTTACAGCAGCCGCCTGCGGCGCATTTCTGCTGGTGATCTCGCGCATGCTGGCATAAACAGTGTGGCCTGCTTTGGCCAGTGCCTGCGCCGCCATCAGGCCAAAGCCGCTCGATGCACCGGTAACGACAATGATGTTTTTCATGATAGTGGTTCCTTCAGATGATGCCGCCGTTCGGGCGCAGTACCTGGCCGTTGATCCATGCGCCGTCCGGACCCGCGAGGAAAGACGCTACACGGGCGATATCGTCTGGCTCACCTAACCGCTCCAGCGGAGCCAGCTTCGCAAGATGATCGATCACCCCCTGAGGCTTCCCTTTCAGGAACAGCTCCGTCGCGACCGGTCCCGGCGCTATGGCGTTAACAGTGATATTGCGACCCCGTAGCTCTTTGGTGAGCACGCTGGTCATCGCCTCCACGCCGGCCTTGGTGGCGGCGTAGATACCGTATGTCGGTTGCAGAAGCACTACGACGCTCGAAGAGAGGTTGATGATGCGGCCACCCGAGCGTAAGCGCCTGGCGCCTTCGCGCAACGTGTTGAATGTGCCTTTCAGGTTGATCGCGATCTGGCGATCAAAGGAGGCGTCATCGGTATCGGTAAGGTTGGACAGTGTCATGATACCGGCGTTGTTGACCAGCACATCGACACCGCCAAACTTCGCGACAGTGGTCTCGAACATCTCCCGGACGGCACCTGGATCGCTGACATCCGCTTTCACGGCCAGCGCACGACCGCCGCCCTCGGTAATTTTGCGCACCAACGCGTCCGCGGCCTCGGCGCTGCCCGAATAATTCACGATCACCGCAAAGCCATCCCGTCCGAGCCGCTCCGCGACGGCGGAGCCAATGCCGCGCGACGCCCCTGTAACGATGGCTACTTTGCCGTTCTGGTCGCTCATGTCGTTCCCCTTCATCATGCCGGCCCTTCGCCGGCGGGAGGCAGAATAGCTATTCAATTCGTGGAGATAATCGCCTCAAATCTGGCAATATAATTCGACTATCACGAACAATGGCTGGGCTTCATGGACCGCATCGATGCCATGCGTCTCTTTACCCGGGTGGTCGAGCGGCGCAGTTTTTCCCTCGCCGCGCAGGATCTGTCGGTGCCCCGCTCAACGGCAACAGAGGTCGTGAAGCAACTGGAGGCACGTCTAGGCGTCCGCCTTCTGCAACGTACGACCCGGCACGTCGCGCCCACTCTCGACGGGGATGCTTACTACCGTCATTGCGTAAAAGTCGTAGCCGACATCGAGGAGGGAGAAGCCGCTTTTTCGGGTGCGAAACCGAGTGGCATTCTCCATATCGACGTTCATGGCACGCTGGCTCGCCACTTCATGCTGCCGGGCCTGCCGCGCTTCCTCGAGCGGTATCCGGATCTGCAACTCTTCATCGGTGAGGGGGATCGGCTGGTCGATCTGATCAAGGAGGGTGTTGACTGCGTGTTGAGGGTGGGGGAGCTGGCGAGCAGCGGCATGGTGGCGCGTCGAGTCGCCCTGCTGGAGGAAGGGACCTTCGCCAGCCCAATTTATATTGAGCGCCATGGCGAGCCGCGTACCATGGACGACCTCGACAGGCATCGCATGGTCGCTTTCGTCTCCTCGGCCACCGGTCACGTCTTGCCGCTGGAGTTCACTGTCGCCGGCAAGGTTCGTCATCTGACGCCCGCCGTGGCGGTCTCAGTGACCGCGGCGGAGACCATGGTGGCGGCTGCAAGGCTCGGCTTGGGGCTCATCCAAGTGCCGACTTATCACTTGGCCGCCGATCTGGCGGCCGGCACGCTGGTCGAGGTCTTGCAGGACTACCGGCCGTCGCCGACGCCGGTGTCCCTGTTATATCCGCAGAGTCGCCAGCTCTCGCCGCGCGTGCGGGTGTTTATCGACTGGCTGATCCAGGAGTTCGCGGCCCTGTCATCGGCTCAGGGCCGCGAAACACCGCTCAGGGTTGCGCCGTCAGCTTGAACGCTTGGGCTGCCGTGCCGTTGCAATCGTAGATCTGGAGCTGCACGCCGTTTGCCGTCGAGGCAGCCGGTGTATCGAGACAGCGCCCGCTGCCCGCATCGACGAACTTGTAGTACCCGTTGCCAAGCGCTACGGGCGTCCATTGCTGGTTGCTGCTGCCTCCGTATGTCCAAAGCTGCAGCAGGCTACCGTTGGCGGTGCCGACATTGGTGACGTCCAACACCTCGGCTGGCGCGTTCCGGTTCACGATGCTGTAAGCGCCGCTACCCCGCGACTGGAACTGCCATTCCTGGTTGGACTGCTGACTGCCGCAAGCCCACTGTTCCACGATAGTGCCATTGGCCGTGCCCCAGCCGCTGGCGTCGACGCATGAGCCGCTGTTCTGATTGACAATGTTGTACCAGGCGCTGGTGTTGATGCTCGTCGAGCCTGCGGCAGCGGTGCCATGTAGCCCCAAAGACGTATTCAGCGCGAAGGTGGTCGGGGTGGCCCATTGCTGCCAGTCGGCGGCGATCGTGGCAGCCGAATCTGTCGAGATGTTGGGTGTCGTCGCCCAGTGCGTGGGGTCGTAGAACCCCCAGCTATCCGGAATGAGTCCGTCCGTGGCCTTGTAGGACCACATCGTCCAGCTCAGGCCGCCATTGTTGTAGGCATTCGTCGAAAACGCCCAGGCGCCCGCGCCGTAGCCGAAGTCGTTGAATTCACCCACGAAGCCGGGAACGTTGTAGCTGGCGTGGTTGTTGAAGTCGTTGACCTGGTTGGTCGAACCCTGTTCCACCACGGGTTGCGACTGGTTGAACTGATATTCGTGCATCTCGTAGACGACATTGGTCCAGCCATACTGCGACGGAGCGGGCAGCATGCTCCAGTTCCAGCTGCCCCAGGTGCCTTCCATGATCGCGATGTGGTTGGGGTCGGCCGAGCGCACGCTCTGGTAAAGGTCGTTCTGCGCATTGATGACGGCCTGGTTGTTCGGCGCGCCGGTCGGCTCGTTGATCAGGTCGTAGCCGGCGATCGTCGGGTTGCCGTTGTAGTGGTTGGCGATCTGCCACCACATGTAGGCGGTATTACCCTGGCTGTTGCCGTTGCTCCAGTAGGTGTTGTTGTTCTGCTGGCCGGTGTCGCCGGAGGTGGCCTGGCCGCCGACCACGCCATGCATATCGATGATCACGTAGATGCCGCGGGCGCCGGCCTGGCTGACCAGCCAGTCGAGTACGTCGAAGGCGTCGGTACGCCAGCTCGAGTTGGAAATGTTGTTCAGAGGGTAGAACTGTCCCCACCACACGGGCACGCGCACGACGTTGAATCCCGCGGCCTTGATGTTGTCCAGATCGGTGGTCGTGATCCAGCTCTGCTGATAGGTCTTGATGAGGCTCTGCTCGGTCGCGACACCGAAACGCTGGTCGAGCATCTGGATGACGCTGTAGGTGTCGGGCAGCGAGCCGCTGTCGAGCGGGCACATCCACTTTTCCATGATGAACCAGCCGCCGAGATTCACGCCTTGCAGCTGGACCACCTGGCCGCTGGCATTGACGATGGATCGGCCACTGGCATGCAACATGCTGAGTTGCGCGAACGAGGTGTTGGCGCAGGCTCCGATCAGGAACAAAACAGCCGCGCAGTGGCGACCCCAGCGGCGCGCGCGCCGCACGAACGTATTTTTCATTTAGCACTCCCTGTGAAAAAGGCGTGCCATCCTAGTGCGTTTCCAGTCCGAAGCCGATTCGACCAAGGGCTCCGAAAATGTCGCTAAACCAACACAGCGACCTTCGACTATGTCAGGGCCTGGCGTGGAACGGTGACAATGAAGCGGCCTCGACCTGCCACCAGCGTGGCAGGAGTCGGCGCACGTTGTTTTGCGCGAAGCGCTCGTCCATGAGATACACCGCGCCGCGATCCTGCGTTGTGCGGATCACTCGCCCCGCAGCCTGCACGACTTTCTGCAACCCTGGATATAGATAGGTGTAGGCATATCCAGCACCGAATCGCGCTTCCATACGACGCTGCATTTCCTCGTTCACCGCACTCACCTGCGGCATTCCGAGGGTCGCGATGAAGGCGCCGATGAGGCGCGTCCCGGGTAGATCGATCCCCTCGCCAAAAGCCCCGCCGAGGACCGCGAAGCCGATGCCGCGTCCGTCGGGTGTGAACCGCTGCAGAAAGCCGGTGCGCTCACTTTCTGACATGCCACGCTCTTGCAGCCAGATGGGCGTGTTCGGGTTCTGCTGTGCGAAACGTGTGGCGACCTGCTGCAGGTAGTCGAAACTGCTGAAGAAGGCGAGGTAGTTGCCGGGCTGTGCCTCGAACTGGCTTCCCATGAGATGGACTATGGGCTGCACCGAGGCGGCCCGATCGCGCCAGCGGGTCGAGATGGAGCGCACCACCCGCACCGAGAGTTGTTCGGCCCTGAACGGCGACTGCACGTCGATGCGGCGGCTCTGCGCCGGCAGACCCAATACGTCGAGATGAAATTCGGGCGGGCTCAATGTTGCCGAGAAGAGAACCGCCGCATGCGCCGCCGACCATCGGGGCGCCAGGAAGCGCCGCGGGATGACGTTTCGCAGGCATAGTGTGGACTGCTCCGCCTTCGAGATATCGAACAGAGTGTCACTGTCCAGCGAGGCGGCGAGAGTGCAGAAGCGCATGGCCTCGAAGTAGAACTCCTCCACTTCGGTAGCGAGCATCTCCGGCCGTTCGGCGACGAGTTCCGTGATCGCCGTGACCGAGCGCTCCAGGGTGCCCAGGAAGCCCTCGGGTACTTCGTCGTAGGCACCATAGACCTCGCTCTGTCCCTCCAACATTGTGTCCCAGGCACGGGCGACCCTGTCCAGAACGCCTTTCAACATCATGGGCGCCCCGAATCGCACCGCCTCGAGCGTCGCTCGCTCGAGAGAGGCAGAATACATCTTGCGCGCCCGCTCGATCAGGTTGTGGGCCTCGTCGACGAGAATGCCGACCTTCCACTGGTTAGTTCCTGTCAGCGTAGCCAGTGGAGCGCTCGAGTCGAAGTAGTAGTTGTAGTCTCCAACGACGACGTCCGACCAGCGCATGAGCTCCTGCCCGAGATAGTAGGGACAGATCCCATGAGCAAGGGCGATCTCACGCAACGCAGGTTGGTCGAGTACTCCATGTTGGACGGCTGCGGCACGTGCGGCGGCCAGCCTGTCATAGAAGCCCTTGGCGAGCGGGCAGGAGTCTCCGTTGCATTCCTTGTCAGGGTTCTCGCAGGCCTTGTCGCGCGCCACGAGCTCCAGTACTCGCAAGGGGCGCTCGGTCGAATTGCGGTCAATGTGCTCCAGGGCATCCAACGCCAACCGCCGGCCCGGCGTCTTGGCTGACAGGTAGAAAAGCCGGTCGAGTCCGTCGGCCGGCATGGCCTTCAGCGCGGGAAAAACCGTGCCCAGTGTTTTGCCGATGCCGGTCGGTGCCTGCGCCAGGAGAGCGCCACCGCGTCGCATGGTCTTATAAGCGGCCTCCGCAAGTTCGCGCTGACCCGAGTGAAACTCGGGAAACGGGAATCGCAGCGTCACGAGAGCGGCATCGCGCGCGCTCCGGTGCGCGGTTTCCTGGCGGGCCCACTCATTGAAGCGCTCGCAATGGGCGAGGAAATCGCTTTCCAGCGATGCGGCGGAGTGGTGCTCCACGAGCACCGTCTCGTGCTCGGTTGCGATGTCGAAGTAGACGAGGGCGAGTCGAATCTCCTGCAGGGCTCGCTTTCTGCACAACATCGCGCCGTAGATCCGCAGCTGTGCCCAGTGGAGTGCCCGATGATTCTGGGGCATGCGCTCCAGGTTGCCGCGGTAGGTCTTGAACTCCTCGAGTTGGTTGGCCGCGGAATCGTAACCGTCCGCGCGACCGCGCACGTGAAGCTCCTGGTAATCACTCTCGAGCGTGATCTCTCTTTCGTATCCAGCGGGCCGACGTGCGGCGATGGTTGAATGTCCCTCCATGCCTTCCTGGGCGGACGGCGACGGTGTGAAGCGGCGATCCAGATCGCCCGCTTTCGCGGTGAACTCGCACAGCGCGCGTACGGAGACCGTGTAAGTCATGACGGCACGGCCTGCCATTTGACTTTACAGACAGCGACGGGGATGTCCTGTGTAAGACAGAAGTTCAGCCAGCGGATCTGGTTATCCTGCAGCCGGTCGCCGGGACCTTTTACCTCGATGAGCCGATAGCGGTGCTCGTCGGGCCAGAGCTGAATCAGGTCGGGCAGGCCGCTGCGGTTGGCACGCACGTCAGCGAGCAGCCGCTCGAAGAATTTCTGCAGATGCGCGGGTGGGATGCAATCGAGCGCCAGCTCCAGCTCCTGTCGGGTCAGGGCGCCCCAGGGGATGAACGGCGATTGTATGCCGGCCTTGGCCTCGAAAGTGCGCAATATGCTGTCGCGGTAAGTGCCGCTCTCGAGTTGCGCCAAGCATGCGGAGAAGGCTGTCGCGCGGCGCCGGTGAAAATCCGCTTCCAGGAGGTCCGCGGGCGCCGCGTGGAACTCGTGGAAGAAAGCGCCAGGCAGCGGCGCGAAGATCGCACTCCAACACAACAGTCCGAAAAGTGAATTGAGCAAGGTGTTCTCGACGTAGAGAACCGGGGCTTGTGGGGTGCTCAGATGCGCGCTCACGGCGAGTTCCACCCGTTGCGGTGGGTCGGGGTAGGGCAACTCCAACTCCAGTTCTGTCCAGGAGCGTTGGGGGGTGCGCGATTGCGGCGGCCGCCGTTGTTCGTCTATGCCTAACTTCCGATTCAGGCGCGGCAGAATGCGCGCGGACAGTTGCACTTCGAGCTCGTTCGCGGGTCCCTGGCGCACCTGGGCGAGGAGAGCGGCGGCGTCCGCAAGGCGCTCGAGCTTTTCCAGGACCCGGATGGTGCGGATGCGGGCTTCGGGGTGCTGGCTACTTCTGTAGACGTCGAGAGCTTGGGGTAGCTCGTGTGACTTTTCGTGGAGTTGGCCGATCGCGAAGAGGAGCTTTGCGCGCTTGGCTTCGATCCAGGCGTTGCCGCCCGCGATCACGGGCTGCGGTGTCTCGATTCCGCTGCGGCTTGCCTGGATCTCGACACTGTCAGCCAGCGGTGGTGGCACCGCGGCCAACACGTCTTGGAGCGCTGTGCCGGCGCGCAGAAGCTCGCGGCAGCGATAGATCGCATGAAATTGCTCAACCTGCCGTCGCGTCTGGAAGGCTCTCGCGCCTTCGTCGAGGTGGACTTTCTCGTAACGGAAGATCCCGAGATCCGCGAGCACGAATTCGGACCAGGTCTGGTGGAAGTTACCGAAGAACATGAGCCTCAGACGGTCGCACAGGGGTGCGATCCTGACATGGAAGATCGCATCGGGCGCCTGCGGCCACCATGCGTCCAGCGGCCGCGTCTCCTCGGCGATCTCGCCGACGAGCGGTATCAGCTCCGCCTTGCGCACCGACCTCGCTGGGCCCCGCAACCCCAGAGCACTACAGAGCTCTGCTTTGCGCAGGAGCCGACAGAGATTCGGGAAACTGACGCCGGGGTGGGGGTCGAGCCAGCCTCGCTCGATCAGGGGAGCCGCCGCCTGCCGCGGGCAGCCGATCTCGGCGTACTTGAGCTTGCTGGTCCGGAAGAGATCTCCCTGGCGCATGATCATTCGGACCACCAGCGCGGCGGATTCGACCGGCAGCCGGGTGAAGTCGGCGATAAAGCTTCGTTCTTCGTCCGAGAGCAACTCGCGGTAGCGACTGCGGAGCCAGTCCAACGCCACGGTGAAGTTTTCGAGGTAGTAATAGGGGCGCGGATGCGCGTTCACTGTGTCATCGGGCGGTGGCGGGCGGACCGCAAGCCTAGGAGACCGGTGGCCGCCGTGTCCATCCAGGGCGGCCACCGGGAGAGTACTGTATAAGCTAGCGCTCCGGGACCGGCACGACGGGCAAGCTCCTGTGGCCAGCCTTGTCCACCGCACGCACAGCGAAAATCACGTTGTCCTTCGAGATCTCCAGCGTCGTGGTGGTTGTATCGCCGACGCTCTTCACATGCTCCCAGGTGGGGGCACTCGTCTCACGCCAGATCACCTCGTAGCCGCTCGCGCCCTCCGACGCGCCCCACTTCAGCGTCGTGTTGTTATCCAGATTGGTCGTTACCACCTTTACGGCGGCAGGCGGCGCGGGCGCCGCGGCCAGCGCTGCCAAAGCCGCGGCGTTCAGGCGGCCAACCCGCGCCACGTAACCGAAGTCCACGAATTTGAGCGTGTCCCCGTATTCGATCCCGTTTTCCGTACGCAGATCCTGGTGTTGGTGATTGAAATTCTCGCGGTACTCCGTGAAGCGCACCGCCGCGAACCCCTGATCGTTGAATGCCGAATGGTCGCCGCCACGCAGGTAGCGGTCGAGACGGAAGACGAGCAGCGGCTTCACGCCCGGAGAATAAGCTCCGCCCACTTCGACGATGTAGCGTGCCAGCTCACGCGAGATTGAGTCGCTTTCAGCGCCGAGTCCGCGGATCACCCGTAACTGTTTCTCGTCGGCCGCGGACGGCATCCCCTCGGAGAACACGCGAACGATGTTGGCCTGCTGTCCCGGGCTCTTGTCGCCGCCCACGATGTCGTTATCCAGAGCCGCTTCGATATTCCAACCCGCTTCCTTGGCCATCTGCGCGAAATGCCTGGCGCCGTCCAGACCCTGTTCCTCGCCGGCGACCGTCAGAAAGATAATGGTCGCGCGGAATTTCAACTTGCTCAACGCGCGGGCGCTCTCCAGACTGATCGCCACGCCGCTGGCGTCATCGTTCGCTCCGGGGGCATCTCCTGCCGTATCCAACACGTTGGTGTTGCGGGAGTCATAATGCCCGGTGACCAGCACGATACGCTTAGCCGACTCCGGATCCGACCCTTTCAGGACCGCATAGACGTTGGTGAGTGTCGTCGGCTGGGGCACTCTTGGCCCGACCGGCTGGACGAACTCATCGGTTTTCACTTCGAGACAGCCACTACACTCCTTCGAGTAAGCCTCGAGTTGGGTTTTGAGCCACTCGCGCGCTGCGCCGATGCCTCGTCCCGCCGAGATGGCGGTCGTATCCTGCGCCGAGAGGGTAGACCGTGTGCCAAAGCTCACGAGCTTCTCGATATCCGCCTGCACCCGCGCCGGGGAGATCGCCTTCACGGCAGAGGCGATGGCGGGATCGACGGTTTGTGTAACTTGCTCGGCTTGCGCCGACCGCGCCAGGCCTGGGATTCCTACTGCGGCGACGAGAGTGGTCGCGCAGGCCGCGGCCGCCCAACGTCGTGACGGGCCTAAAGTTTTTTTCATACCGGCATGACTGCGGAAGTTGAGGGGGCCTGATTCTCGTACAAGCCGGTGCGTTTGGCATCAGCTTACAGAGTGACGGGCCCGTTCCGGGCGGCTCAGAGAGATAACGCCGGATTTCCCTCCACGACCCGTTGCTCGATTTGCGGGCGGTCGCCCTTGGCCCATAGCGGCGTGCGGTGAACAACCCGGTAGAGAATTGGGCCGCCGTCGCGGCGGGTTGTCGGCTCGATGGGGCGCGGGATACAGACGAACTCGCACTCCCACGCGTCGGCAGAGGCACGCACGGTCGCGTAGCCGTGGCCCCCCATGTCGAGAAAGGACAGGTGCGGAGCCAGTTCGTGATTCGTCAGGATCCGCGCCCTTTCCGCATCACCGCTGCGCTCGTATTCCAGGCACGACCGGACTCCATGACGCAGTAGCATGTTGACCGTCGGATGGGGCTTCGTCGATCCGGGTGGTCGCGAGAGATAGAGCGCCCGCAACGGATGGTCTTTGGGCAGCTTATGTTCCAACGACTCGACCAGCCCTGGCGCGGAGATCGAACCGACGATGTAGGCTACACCAACAGGCTCGAATGCCTTCGGCGGCAGTGTCTCGGCGGCGAGGCCTGCCCAGAAGCTGTGGCGGTCGCCGGCGATCGTGGCGAAGCCCGTGATGCCTTCGCCGCGGACGAAAGAGTAGATCTCAGCCCGCTCAACATAGGCGGTGCTGTGGTCGCCGCCGCTGAAACCCGCGTAGCCCGCGCCCGGCCAGGGTTTCGTGAGTCCCGGCGGCAGCCTCTGTGGGTCCACACGGAAGTCGAGTGTTCCGGTGGTGTTGCCCCAGACCTTCCAGGTCGCTGTCGAGGTTTTGAGGCGGTTGAGAAACCACTGTTTCTGGGTGGCGCCGAGAATGGTCTGCGGCGGTTCCTGCTTGCGGAAGTTGGGAATCTCCAACTCGCCGAACCGGATCGTCTCCGGTGGCTTGCGACCGTTGTAGATCCGACCCGCGTCCAGGATCTCGAGCGCCTCCTGCGGAAAGAGCTCCGGGAAATCCTTGCTCGTCAGGTCCTGCGCTTCCACGCGGCCGGTGGGCTCTTCCGAGCGGTAGCTGCGTTGATCCGTGATGATGAGCTCGACATGACGGCCCCAGCGCATGGCGCGATAGCCGGTGAGACTGCCGAGGGCGGCGAGGTTGTTGGGCTCCTGCCCCAGGCCCTGTGCGTCAAAATGGGCGATGGGAGCATTGACCACCTTGGGCGGATCGAACCGCTCCAAGGAAGGCCCGCTCGCCTTGCGGATGCGCGCCGGCTGGTATTCGAACCACGCCTGCATCGCCGCCACTTTGCGGGTCTGGGCCGGCCGGGTCATGCCGTCGAAGACCTGCAGCGACTGCCACCCCTGCCAGGAGAATTCGTGGTTGTCCCACATCGGGACGAACGGCCAGTGGGCGCGCGCGTCCTGCAGGTCGGGGTCGTGCAGATAAGCCCGGTAGACCGCCCTGTAATCGTCGACGGTCGTCGGAATATGAAAGTCCTCGATCTTCTCGCCGTGCGCATACCGGACGATGTCGCGCAAGCGTCGGTCGTACATGCCCTGGGGGCGATCTTCCGGATACCAGACGAGCTCGTAGATGAAATCGCCGAGGTGCAGAACGAAGCCCAGCCGATCCGCCTCCGGAGCGCGCTCGTCCTCGAAGATCATCCGTCGGTAGGCGTGTTGGGCGCCGTCGTTGGCATTCTGACAACTGACGAAGGCGAATTTTACGGGTCGCGGATCGTCCGGCGCCGGCGCGGTGATGGTTCGGCCGACGCGGCTCGTCATTCCAGTCTCGTCGGTGAAGCGATACCAGTAGACGCTGGCGGGCTTGAGGTTTCCCACGAGGACCCGACAGGTCCAGTCCGCCGCCGCGGAAACGACCGCGGCCGCCGACACGACCACCTGTTTGAAGGTGTCATCTTCAGCCACTTCGATGATCAGCCGGCTGTCCGTTCCTGTGTCGAAAGGCCGGCGGGTCCAGAGGAGGACGCTGTCCGGTTGTGGATCTCCGGAGGCCACGCCCTCCGGGAAGAGGTCGCGTCGCTCGTTCGAAGGAACATGCGAGCGGGCGGGCTTCTTGGTCGCCCAGACAGGGGTCGCACCCAATGCGGCCGCGGCCGCCATGAATTCCCGCCGGGTGACCTGACTCATACCGCTCTCCTGTCAAGCGGACGCGGCGCGGGGATGCGCGCTTTGCCCGAGGATTTCCACCGCAGATTTATACAATTTCGCCCGCACAGTGAAGCGCTCGCTGGCCCGAGTCACATAGCGGACGGCAACTTCTACACCGCCGACAGCAGGCCGTATACTGATTCCGGGTGTTGCAGTGATCTGCGCGCCGCGCCGCGTGGGGGCGTTGTTCTTCCATTCTTGCTCCGCCTGCTTCGAGCTGTCCGCGGTGGCCTCCATTACATCCTTATAGAGGGTCTCGGCGATCGGGGTCGCGTCGCGGTCGTAAGGGACCAACACCAGCACCTCGTCCCACAGCCATTGTCCCGAGGTCGAGAAGTTGAAGTAATGGCCGCTGATGGCGAAGCTGTTCGTGAACGTTACCCGCCGCCCGGTCGGGTGTCCGGCGTCCGTCCAGTTGCCGGTCTCGAGCAACACCGTGTGGAACATGCCGAGCTCGATGACCTCGCCGCTGACACCATTGATTTCGACCCAGTCGCCGAGCCGCATGCCATTCTTTCCCATCAGCACCAGCCAGCCGATGAAGGCGACAATGAAGTCCTTCAGGGCCACCGTGAGGCCGGCGCCGACGATGCCCAACATCGTGGCGAGTTGCGTGGGCATTCCGACCAGCACCAGCAGGATCACGACGATGCTCAGGATCTGGAGGCTCACACGCGCGACACTGCGCAGGGTCTCCACCTGGCGCCGGTCGAGTTTCATGCGTCCGACCAGTCGCTCGAGCCACTGATCGACAAACACCAGGAGCAACAGGATAACGATCACGATGATCACGCTCAACAGGCCCGCGTGCATCACCGTCGTGGCCTGCGAGGCGACGACCTCATTCCATTTGCCGTAGACCTCGGCTAGCTGGCGCCGGTCTGAGATGCGCTCGTCGAGCGAGGTCAGGAGTTTCTGGTCGGCGGCGAGTTGCCGGGTGGTGGCGAGGAGGGAGGTTGTCGTGGAGTCGGATGCGGGTGAGGCGGGATTTGTCTGGGAGGGCGTCGCGGGAGCGGCTTTGGCCGGGGCGGCGGCCGCTTGGGTGGAAGTCGCCTGGGCCGGCGTCGCGGTTGTAGGCGCCGGCCTGTTGAGGCCGCCCGCGCCGCTCTTACTCGTCTCGAGTTGTGTTGCCAGTTTCTGGCGCTGCTCGCTCAATCCGGCAGCGGTAGCGGTCGCATGTGTGGCGGCGAACTGCAGAAAGCGCTGCTTCTTTCGCAGTGCCAGCCACTCCCGCACCTTTTCCGCCAGCCCATGAAGGGCGGCGAGAGGGCTGGCTACCGTCGTGGACGCCGCACGGCTGTTGGCCGCGTTGGTGTGATCCTGCATCATCTTCTGAATGCGTTGATGCACGTTCCCGCCGGCCTGCAACAGATCGTGGTTTGCGGCGGCGACCTCGTCCTTGTCGAGCTCCAACTGCGATTGCGTCAGGTCCAGCCGGTCCTGCAGTGGGCCCTTTTGCGCATCGGCCGCCTTGGCGAGGCTGGCGGTCAGCTGATCCACCTGCGCCTGATCGCTGTCCAGCTGCTTCTGCGACTTTTGTAGTCGCTCGGCGATCGTCTGCGCTTCAGGGGTCAGGACCGGCGGGTGAGCCTCGAGCTGCCGCAGGGCGGCGGCGAAGGCCACATCGAGCTCGTGATCGGCCAACTGTGTGGCGGCTTGCGCGTACTGCACCTCTTCGGGTGCGCCTACAAGCGCACTTAGCCTTTGTGCGCGCCGAAGAGTACGCTCATCCACCGCGATCTCAGTATCGACCGTGGATGACCCCGCCACCGGCTCCTGCTTCCCGAGCTCCGGCGGTGGAGGTTGGTACGTTGCCCAGATGCCGTAGACGGCAGCGGCAAGTGAGGCCAGCAACACGGTGGCGGCAGTTTTCTGTAGGGCGCGCATCGTTGCAAATCGTAAGTGACGACGCCCGCTATGATGCCACGTCGCCGGTTTACGTTTCCCTCGAAATGTTTGGCACTTCTTTGGCCGCCACTGACACTCCCGCTAACGCAGCGCGACTTTCGCCGCCCTGATCACCGACTCCGTCAATCGTCCCAACATCGGAACCTGCAACCGCGTGTGCTGCCAATAGAGTGGCACCGCGAGCGTTCGTCCGGGCACCAGCTCGACCAGCGCTCCCGACTTGAGATGTCCTCGCACCAAGGACGCAGGATTCATCCCCCAGCCGATTCCGGCCAGACTGGCGTCCAGAAATGCCTGGGTCGCTGGAAACCAGTGCGACGATATCTCAACGTCCCGACGGCACACCCGCCGTGCCCACTGCGACTGCATCCGGTCCTTGTTGTTGAATTTCAAACCCGGCGCGGTGCTGAGCGCCGCGGCGGTCACTCCGTCCGGGAAGTAGCGCCGTACGAATCCCGGCGCGGCTACGGCCAGATAGGTGAAGCGGCCCAGCGCTACGCTGTTGAAGCCCTGGACAGGTTGCGCATGAGCCGTCACCGCGGCGAGTACCTCACCCGAGCGTAGCCACTCAACCGTGTGCTCCTCGTTGTCGAGCGCAATGTCCACCAGCGCCTTTTCTCCATCGACGAACTGCGCCATGGCTCCGATGAACCAGGTGCCCAGGCTATCGGCATTTACTGCGATACGTAGTGTGACTCGATCGGTGTCACCATTGGTTTGAACCAGCTTTGGCAACGCTCCGCGCAGTTCTTGCTCGAGCAGCCCGACCTGTTCCACGTGGCTGCAGAGCAGCCGGCCCATGTCAGTGGCCCTGCAGGGCTGGCCACGAATGATGAGAACACTACCCAGGCGCTCCTCCAGGTGCTTTATCCGCTGTGATACCGCGGACGTAGTGACGTTGAGTGCGCGTGCCGCCCGTTCGAAGCTTCCCTCGCGAACTACGGCGGCAACGGCTGAAAGGGATGCATAGTCCAGCATAGGGGTCGATTTAGCGCTGCTTAACCAGGCGCAGGAAGTTTAAATGGAGTAAG
>JAQGOE010000173.1 GCA_028293725.1 Gammaproteobacteria bacterium
CGAGGCTCGGATCCAACATGATGGCCTTGTCATAGTCGGCGAGCGCGCGGGAGTCGTCACCGCTGTCAACATAGGCGCGTCCCCTGTTTACGTAGGTTTTCGCGTTGAGTTTGACGTCTCTGAAATCCAATTCCAGTGCCTTGGTGTAGTCCTCGATCGCGCCAGCGAGATTGCCGTTGTCCTGATATAGGAAGGCGCGGTTTCTCCGAGCTGTACCAACGACTTCAGGCGGCTCCCTGTGGTCCTCAATGACACGTGTGCAACTGGTTAGCGCTACATCAGGGGTGCCGGAGCCGCACAATTGCCGGTTTGAGCCGTTGTGGACCGGGCGCTGGCCTGACACACCCTGCGCGCTCCGGAATGAATCAAAATGTCCTTCACGAAGCCCGCGAATCGTCAGTTTCGCCAGGTTTTTGAGCTGCTCGGCCGTGCCGCACAGGGGTTGCGAGATATGAGGTCCCAAGGCAACCTCCTGATGACAGAAAACTTTCTCGCCGTGATCGCTTCGGCCATCTATCCATTTGAAACCGCGGTTGAGCACCGCCCGTTCGTCGGGTGTGAAATCAGGGCTGGGCGCCGTGGGCGTGCTGGTGCCGGCAGTGGTGTCGCTCGCCGATGCCTGCGACGCCGTAAGGGCCACAACACCGATGGCAATCAGACTAACTACGAAGCGCACTATGGGTACCCTCCTTCCCTGGAGATATTATAACGATCGGCGGCGCCCCACGGGGCAAGGCAACTACTGCAGCCTGAACGTCCCATGCTGATCAAACGGCACCGACCGCAACAGCCCTTCCGAGAGGGAGATCCGCCCCACGAGGTGGTACTCCACGTTTGCGTCGGTTCCGTGGCTCAACAGGCTGATGATGGTGCCCGCCATGTTGGCGGTCATGTTCATGTCGAATTCGGCCTCACCGAGCGCCGGAACGACGAAGCTCGCGGCGGATTCGCCATGCGCGAACTCTTGCCCGTTCACATCCAGGGTGTAGGTGATGCCCTTGATGGGCAGCACGCGATCGTTGGGGTTCTCGACGTGCATGCGCACTTTGAGCTTCTGTTGCCAGAGCGCGCCCTTCTGCAACTCAACGCCCACGACCGACAGGTGCGGCGCCTGCAGTTTCGGCACGATCAGCGAGCAGCCCGAGAGTCCGAGCAACACTACAAAAATCGAAAGAGCTCTCACCGACCCCACTCCGTATCGCCTAAGCGCGACCGTAAATTCCATTGAGGTGTCTGAAGTGACCTGCCAGGTCCGACGTCAACGCGCCCGGACCCAGGCGCCAGCTCCAGTTGCCGCTGGCGGTGCCCGGCGTGTTGAGGCGCGCTTCCGGGCCGAGCGCCAGTAGATCCTGCGCGGGAACGATCGCCAGTAGCCCAACGGAGCCGAGCGCGGTCCGGGTCAGCACTTCCGGCATGGACCCCGGGGTGACCCGTAGGAAATCGTCCACCCCGCGGCGGGCGTTTTCCGGCAACGTCGAATACCAGCCCAGCGTCGTGTCGTTATCGTGCGTGCCGGTATAAACGACGCTGTCGTGTTCGTGCATGTGGGGCAAGTGAGGGTTGGTCGCCTCACCGCTGAAACCGAATTGGAGGACCCGCATGCCCGGCAGCCCGAAGCCTTTGCGGAGCGACTCGACATCGGGCGTAATGACACCGAGGTCTTCGGCCACGATTGGCAGATCGCCCAGATCATCCCACAACAAGCCCATCAACTCCTCGCCCGGCGTCGGTCGCCACTCGCCGCCGCGCGCATCGGGTGCACCGGCCGGCACCGCCCAATAAGCGGCGAGCGCGCGAAAGTGGTCGATTCTGAGGACGTCGACGCGTTGCATCTGCGCCGCGACACGATCGCGCCAGAGTTTGAAGTGGTCGCGACGGATCACGTCCCAGTTGTAGAGCGGGTTCCCCCAGAGCTGTCCGGTGACGGAGAAGTAGTCCGGGGGAACGCCGGCCACGGCGGTTGGATGCCCGGTGGCATCCAACTGAAACTGCTCACGATGCGCCCAGGCCTCCGCGGAGTCGGGCGCTACGTAGAACGGTAAATCGCCAAACAACCTTATACCGCGCGTGTTGGCATGCTCACGCAATCTGTGCCACTGGGTGAAGAATGCGAACTGCACGCCCTTAACGCGATCGAGCTCTGCCGTGTACTTTTGTCTGGCGCGGGTGAGCGCGTCAGGAATACGGTCCCGCAATTCCGGCGGCCAACTCCACCACGGCGCGCCGCCATGCACGAAGCTCAACACTTCGAACAGCGCATAGTCTTCGAGCCAGTATTTCGCGCCTTCGAGAAAGGCAGGATAGGCGCCGGAATTCAGGTCCGGCCATTCGGTGGAATCGATGAAAGCCGGGTTGCCCGCGTAATCGGAGCGCACCCAATACGGCGAGCCATCGGAGCCCGTCGGCCCGACCGGGAGGATCTGCCATACGGAGAACCCAGCCGTGGCCAGCCAGTCAATGAACGCACGACCGCTGCGTCCGAGGCCGCCTTCGAGCGAGCCCATGTGGAGCAGTACACCTGCGCGGCGGCGATCGAAGACGGGCAGACGCTCGGTTGCCACGGGCGAGGGCTCCTAGTCCGCGTAGGCCCGGCGCATCGCTCCGCCGTGTTCGGCATGGCCGCCGCCGACGGAGATCGGGTGCGCCAGGGTCGGAGGCGCTTCGAGACCGAGCAGGTGATAGAGATTCACCAGTTGGCGTCGATAGAGGCGATCGAACTGGGTTACGGCGTCGGTGGGATTGTAATCGCCGAACCACCAGAACCAGTCGGAGCTCTCGCACAAGGCGAGCTGGTGCTCGGCCGCGGCCCTGCGAGTGGGGTCGAGCGAGCCGGAATGCAGTACACGATCGAAGGCCAACTTAGCCTCGCACAGCAAATCCCAGGCGCGGTTCTTCGCAGGATCGCCCATCCACGTCGCCAGCGTACCGTGCACCCAGCTGCCCGCCTTCACTCTGTGCAGAGGCGCGGGCTCGATGCCGCGCGCGAGACAGTCGGACAACGTCGTCAATTCCAGCAACGGGTGATTCGCCAGCAGCGAGTAGAGCGCTCGCAGGAAGTAATACCCGTTGAAGGGGTAATGTTCCCACGCATTCTCGCCATCCAAGGCGATGAGGACGGCGTGGCCGGGAGCGTGTGCATACTTACGCGCGAGCTGGGCTACTTCGTTGACGAGGTTGTGTGCAGCGTCGTCACCGTGCCAGGTCGCGTAAGTAAAGCCGATGAGATCGGACAGAGCATCGTCACGGAAGAAACAGCTCAATCCAGCGCCCGGCAAGCGGTAAGGGCGATCGAATGAGAACGGATTGTGGGCCGTGTGACGATCACCCTGCTCCAGGCAGCCGCGCAGCACATTGTTGCTGGTCGCGGCCCAGCGGAATTCGTGGCGATCGAGCAGCTCGAGGGTGTCGCGGCTTATCGCGCCCTCCGAGGGCCAGCAGCCCGTCGGACGCGCGCCGAAGGCTTCGGTAAAGACTCGAATGGATTCTTCGACGTGCCACGCCGCGCGCGCCGCACCGCCGGGATAGGAAGCGTGCTCCGGGAGCGGCATGTTAGGAACCGCGTCGCGAGCGGACTTGAAGTCGAACAACAGCGGAATGATGGGATGCGCGTAGGGCGTCACCGAGAGCTCGATCTGCCCCCGCTCGAACAGGGCCCTATAGCGAGGAATCACCGTGCTGATGAGGTCACCGATGAGCGCGAGCAACTGGCGCCGATGTGCCGCGGTGAAGTCGCGTCCGCGCTCGGTGAGATCGCTCACCAACGGATCGAAGCGACGCACCGTCTCTCCCAGCCAGGCCAGGTGATACCACACCGCAAGATCATGGATGAGCTGGTCGGAAGCGTAGGTAATCCGCTCCGGTGTCGCGAGCGTCTCCGCTAACGTCGCGATCTCGAGATAAGGACCGAAGCGCTCGATCATCTGCTTGCGCTGCGCGCGCAGACAGGAGCGCAACAACTCGAGCCGCGTGGCAGGCTCGGTCGGCACCGGGTCGGGACCCAACAGAGCAAGCACGGCATCGGGCAAGGGCGCACCGAAACTCAAATGATCGCCAACCCGCCGGGCGATCTCCTGGACCTGCTCGATGAGCACCGGTGAGAAGTTGACGACGGCGCGCGCGGCCGGATTTCCCTCCAGGTGCGCGGCCATATCGGTGTAGTCCTTGATGGCATGGAGGTACGTCCAGGGAAGAACGTATTGCCCTGTCAAAGCATCGCGGTACTGCGGCTGATGCATGTGCCACAGCAGAACGACGGGTAGGCGTGGCACGTTCGGCGTAACGCTCATGCCAGGCTGCGCAACATGTCCGCCGTCACGAGAACGACACCTTTATCGGTGACATGGAAGCGGGTCGCATCGGAGGCGCGATCCATTCCGATGGTCATGCCATCCGGAATCTCGCAGCCCTCGTCGAGGATCGCACCGCGAATCACACACCCCCGCCCGATTTCCACGTGCGGCAGGATGACGGAGGTCTGAATACTGCTGCCCTCGTCTATGCGGACGTCGGAGAACAGCAGCGACTCTCGCACCACGGCGCCGGAGATGATGCACCCGCCGGAAACCATGGAGTTGATCGCCACGCCGCGCCGGCCATCCTCATCGAGGATGAACTTCGCCGGCGGCTGCTGGACCTGGTAGGTCCAGATGGGCCAGTCCTGGTCGTAGATGTTGAGTTCGGGTTTCACGTGTACGAGTTCGAGGCTCGCGTCATAGTAGGCATCGATCGTACCTACATCGCGCCAGTAACTCTGCGCTCGGGTCTTCACATCCTGGAACGGGTAGGCAAACACCTGCAGGTTGCCGGCGATCGCCTTCGGGAGGATGTCCTTGCCGAAGTCGTGGGCGGATTTCTCATCGGCAGCATCTTCAGCGAGCATCTTCTCGAGCAGCCGGGTATTGAAGACGTAAATGCCCATCGAGGCGAGGATGGCATCGGGCCGGCTCGGCAACGTGTCGGGGACCGCGGGCTTCTCCGAAAACTTCGTCACACGGTTCCACTCGGTGGCAGTCAACACGCCGAAGTGAACCGAATCGGGCGCGGGAACCTCCACGACGCCCACGGTGATGTCGGCCCCCTTCTCGACGTGGTAGGCGATCATCGGACCGTAGTCCATCTTGTAGATGTGATCGCCGGCCAGCACGAGGACGTGCTTGGGTCGATGCGACAGGATGAGCTCGATGTTCTGATGAACCGCATCGGAGGTGCCGCGGTACCAGACGGGGCCGATCTGTTGCTGCGCCGGGATGGTCTCGACGAATTCGCCGAATTCGCCGCGCAGGTAGCTCCAGCCCCGTTGCACGTGCTGGATGAGCGACTGTGCCTTGTACTGCGTGAGGATGGAGATCTGGCGGATCCCGGAATTCACACAATTCGAGAGCACGAAATCGATGATGCGGAACTTCCCGCCAAAGGGCGTCGCGGGCTTGCAGCGGTGCGCGGTGAGATCTTTCAGCCGCTCGCCGCGCCCGCCAGCCATGATGATTGCAAGAGTGCCGCCCGTCAGGCGGCTCACGTAGCGTCCGGATGAGGCTCGCGCGGGCTGTCGAGGCATGTTGCGGCTACTGCTTCATTGTTGCAGGTACTAAACCCCAGGAATCCGGGACACGCAAGCTACAGAGCTCGAATTTCGGAACATTATCCCGGGGCTTGACCATCAGAGCCATTTCATCAGGCCAAGCTCGTAGGGATGCGACAGCAGATCGTGCCACGGATAGATCCGGACCTCGGTGGCGAACTGCCCACACTCCTCCGGCGCCGCGTCCAGCGCAAACACGATGGAGCCGTCGGGATCGGTTTCGCCCGTCGGGCTCAATGCGGCGCTCCAGATTCCCGGGCGCGAGGGCTGATTGAAGGACGACAACGGGGGCGGTGAGAGATCAGCTTCCGGGAGCAGCCGGCGCGCGACGAATTCCACCCGCACATCCGACGGCTGGATCCCGTTCAGTTGCGCGGCGACGCGCAGCCGCAGCCGCTCACCCTGCGGAACATCGGGAGCTACATCCGCCAGCATACGCAGGCCCACGCGCGGCCACAGCTGCCGCATTCGCTGTTTCCAATCGGCCAAGGTAGACGCGCCGGCGAACCCACCAGCCGCGAGACGCCGGTACTGCCGCGCGGCGGGCAAGTAGAGGCCCTGGGTGTAGTCGAAGAGGACGCGGCGCATGTTGAACTGTGGAATGACGGTCATCATCGCCCGCTTGCTGCGACGGACCCATTCCGGCGAGTAGCCTTCCTCGTTGACGTCGTAATACAGCGGTAACACTTCCTCTTCGAGCGTGTCGAAGATCAACTCCGCCTCGAGCGCGTCGCGACGCTCGGGATCCTGTACGTTGGCCGGGGGGATACCCCAACCATTGTCCTGCATCCAGCCTTCCGCCCACCACCCATCGAGGACGCTCAGGTTCAGCCGCCCATTGATGGAGGCTTTGATGCCGGAGGTGCCGCTCGCCTCCAGCGGTGCGATCGGGTTGTTGAGCCAGACATCGACGCCTGACACCAGCCAGCGCGCCAGCTGCAGATCGTAGTCCTCGAGGAAGATGATCCGCCCCATGAATTCGGGGGTTGTCATGAGCTGCCGGATCTCGCGCAGCACCTGTTGACCCGGTACGTCCGCGGGGTGCGCCTTACCAGCGAACAAGAAGAGGACCGGCCGCGTGGGGTTGTTGACGAGTTTCGCCAGGCGGGCGCGATCCCTCAGCAACAAGGTGGCGCGCTTGTAGGTTGCAAACCGTCGTGCGAAACCAATCGTGAGCACGTTGGGACGCAACGGATCGAGCAGGCGCGTGACGTGACGCAACTGCGCCGGACTCATCCCTTTGCGCGCGTACTCCCGCTGCAACCGGTCGCGTACGCTCGCCAGCATCCGCGACTTCACGGTCTGTGCCGTGGGCCAGTAGCGCTCGTCAGGAACATGCTCGAGCCCGGACCAGAACCCGGGGTCGCGCAGTCGCTCACGCCAGTCGCGGCTCAATTCACGGTCGAAGAAGTCTGTCCAGGTTTGATGCAGGAACGTGGGGACGTGGACGCCGTTGGTCACGAAGCCCATGGGGTTGTCTTCGGGCCGGATCTCCGGCCACTGGTCGGCACATAGGCGCGCCGATACGATGCCGTGAATGCGGCTCACCGCGTTCACATGGCGCGTGCCGTTCAACGCGAGGCGCGTCATGTTGAACATCCCGGGCGACGACGGCGAGCGAGCAAGCTCGAGGAAACGCTCGACCGGAATACCGAGTTCTTTAACGAAATCACCGAAGTGCGAGAGAATTAGGTCGTGGCCGAACGCGTCGTGACCGGCGGCCACCGGCGTGTGCGTCGTGAATACACAGCTCGAGGCAACCGCTTCCATAGCTGGGCTGAATTGCAGAGGGGTGGCCAGGTGCTCGCGCAACAGCTCGAGGATGAGGAAGGCCGCGTGTCCTTCATTGAGATGAAACACGGCCGGCTGGATGCCCAGGGCGCGCAGGGCACGGATGCCCCCGATGCCGAGGATCATCTCCTGGCGAATGCGGGTCGATTCGTCGCCACCGTAGAGGCGGTGGGTGATGTCGCGATCGGCCGGCGCGTTCTCGGGACAGTTGGTGTCGAGAAGATAGACCGGGATACGGCCGACCTGGGCCTTCCAGATCCTGGAATAGACATCGCGGCCGGCGATGCGCACCATCACTTGCGCCCACTCTCCATCCGGCCCGCGCGCCGGCTCGACGGGGAGATCGCGTGGCAGGCGCTCGCGGTATTCCGCGTGTTGGACGCCGTCGTTGTCGACGGACTGGGTGAAATAGCCTTGCCCATATAACAGGCCGACCGCGACGAAGTTCGCCCGGTCGTCGCTGGCGGCTTTGCAGTAGTCACCGGCCAACACGCCGAGGCCGCCTGAGTAGATGGGGAAACTCTCGTGAAAGCCGTACTCAGCACAGAAGTACGCTGTCAGGGGTTGGTCTGGTGAGGGGGCGCTTTCGGACAAATAGGCATCGAGGGTGTGGAGGGCCTGTTTGTAGCGCGCGAGGTAGACGGAATCCTTGGAGATGCGGTCGAGGGTGGCCTGGGGGAGGCACCTCAACATGAGGCGGGGGTTGCCGCCGGTCTGGCGCCAGAGCTCGGTATCGAGGTCTTCGAAGAGCGCCCGGGTGGGGCGGTGCCAGCCGAAGAAAAGGTTACTGGCCAGCTCGGGCAGACGCACCAGGCTAGCCGGAATGACCGGCGTCACCTCTAACAGTGGATTTCTCATCACTTTTTCCGAAAAAACGGCGAGGGGTTGCACCCTGCAGGGGGTGGGGAGTGTAGCAGCTCACTTCGGGGACTCGCGTTATGCCCCTTGGACGGAACGGTGGTAACCCACCAATACTGTTTGACTCACAATACTGTGCACTCTACAGTACCGGGATGGGCGACGAGGGGCAGGGGCGCAAATTTCAGAAAGACCTGAACTCGGGGCTGGTGGCACTGGTGCTGCTGGCCGTGCTGGAGGCCAGTCCAGAGGACTTATATGGCTATGAGATCGCCAAGCGCTTGCAGAAAGCGAACGAAGGTGACGCGCTGTTCAAGGAAGGGACCATCTATCCCGTGCTGCGCAGCCTGAGCGCCACCGGCCTGCTGACGAGCCGCATCGTGCCCTCGTACTCCGGGCCGCCGCGTCGTTACTACCGAATTACCGATGAGGGCCGCACTGTTCTCCAGCAATGGAGCGGTATCTGGCGGCAGACCCGTGACTTTGTCGACCGCTTCATCGAGGGAATGAAACGTGAGTGAACCGGCCCGTAATCTAGCGGGCAAAAACCACGCTTTTTGCCCGCGGGCCGATAAGAGCAGGTCGGCGCGCTCGCTGAAAGCGCCGAAGGCGACTTTCAGCCCATAAACGAAGAGAGACGTTATGAACCGCTTCTCAGCACCTCGCTCGATCGACGAATACCTGAAGCAGTTGCGCGCTGCGCTGGAAGGCGAGGATCCCTCGCTGATACAGGACGCACTGTACGACGCAGAGGAATACCTGCGCGCGGAGGTCGCCGCGCACCCCGGTAAGTCCGAGGCGGATGTCCTGGAACTCATCGCGAGCACGTACGGAGCTCCCGAGGAAGTCGCGACCGCGTACCGGGACACGGAAGTCAAAGTAAAGGCGGCATTGCGCACACCTCCGCCGCGGCGTACCGAAAATCCGAGCGGCGCGCGACGTTTCTTCGGCATCTTTCTCGACCCGCGCGCATACACGTCGCTCTTTTATATGTTGCTCACGCTCGCGACGGGCATCATGTATTTCGTCCTGGTCGTCGTGGGCGTGTCCCTTTCGGCGGGCCTCGCCATTCTCATCATCGGCGTGCCGTTCTTCCTGGTGTTCATCAGCATCACCCGGGTGGTCTCACTCGGCGAAGGCCGTCTCATCGAGGCGATCACGGGTGAGCGCATGCCGAGACGCCCGGTGCACCCCGGACCCACCGCGGGCTGGGGCGCACGGATTGGAGCGATGCTGAGTGATGCGCGCACGTGGACGACGCTTCTTTATTTCGTTCTCATGCTGCCGCTGGGCGTCTTTTACTTCGTCACCGCCACGGTCGGCCTCTCGATCGGTGTGAACCTGGTGTTAGCGCCCTTCGCCGTGCTCGGCCAGGATTTTGGATGGATCAGCACCGATGTCCGGGGCATTCCGTTCGCCATCGGCCCTCATGTGATGAGACTAACGGGCCATTCGTTGATCGGCTCGCTCTTCATGTTCGCGATTGGCGTGGTGGTGCTCACGTTGCTGATGCACATTGCGCGCGGCATCGGACGTGGCCACGCACGACTGGCGAAGGCGCTGCTGGTCGAGCCGGGAGCCTGAGCGGCAAGGTACACTTCGCGGCATGGGTCGACTTTCCGTTGCGGCGTGCGCTGCCGTGGGTTTCTTGGTGGCACTGCCTGGAGAGGGCGCGGACACACCTGCGCGGGCGCCGGCGCCGGTCTCCAAACCCGCTCAACATGGGCCCGGCTGTCTTCAGGCTGGCAACGGCTTTTTGCGCGCCCGCATTCGCGGCACGCTCAACCTCGACATCGACTGGCACAATGCAGACATCGAATGCGACGGTGGCTCGCGGCCGGACGGTAGTGGCATCCGCGTGAGCTTCGCGGGCCCGAGGCAGTCGGATGGACGACGCGTGCGGATGGTGTTCGGCGTGGGTGACGCGAAGGAAGGCCGCTCCGGTCGGGAGCTCCCCACGAACCTCACTGTGATCTTCGAGGGCGAGGACCGTTTATTCGCCACGCGCGGTGACGGGCGATGTACGGTGGACGAGCTCGAGCAGGAGCGTCTCGGGGCACTCGGGGGGCCGCGGCGAACTTACCGCATCGTGGCGCGGGGCTTTTGTGTCGACCCGGCGAGCACTCTCAGCGGGGATGGCCGGATACTGGTGAGCCGGTTTGATTTCGCGGGCAATGCCACTTTTGAAGACTAGGAGCGTTAGGGAAATTGCGCATGTTGAAGAATTCATCGCAGGCCGCGAGGCCGTTGTTCGTGACGCTCTGCGCTATCGCGTTCCTCCTGGCCACCATTACCGTGTCGCAGGCGCAGTCGGGGCCGCTCGAGGATCTGGCCAACTTCCCGCGCACGTCGCTGCAGATCCTGCACGGCAAGAGTAAGAAGGACGCGCGCCACTTCGATGTCTGGATCGCGGACAACCCCGCCCGCGAGGAGCAGGGGCTGATGTTCGTGCGCGATCTGCCGGCCACGCAAGGCATGCTGTTTCCGCAGGCGAAACCGCGAAAGATGAGCATGTGGATGAAGAACACCTATATCGAGCTCGATATTGTGTTCGTCGGGG
>JAQGOE010000186.1 GCA_028293725.1 Gammaproteobacteria bacterium
CCCCCGCCGGCAAAACCCCGGCCAACAAAGCCCTCGCCGGCGAAGCCGCAACCGCTCCCGCCGGCGTCGCCCGCGACACCGACCCCGAGCCCACGACCCACCTCGGCATGCTAGCCCGCATCCAACGCTGGTCCCGCACCACGCGCCAGGGCGACCTGTCCGAAGTACGCGGCCTCTCGGACTCTCACCCCGTGTGGCCTCAGGTCACCTCTACAAGAGACAACTGTCTCGGCAATCGATGCCCGGAAATCTCACGCTGTCATGTCGCTGTCGCTCGCCGCGATGCGCTCGATGCGGACATCGTCATCGTAAATCACCATCTGCTGCTGGCGGACCTGGCTCTGAAGGAGGACGGCTTCGGTGACATCCTCGGCACGGCCGATGCTGTAATCCTCGACGAAGCGCACCAGATCCCCGATCTCGCAACTCAATTCTTCGGCGCCAACGTCAGCAGCCGGCGCATCGAAAACCTCCTCAAAGACGCGCAGACTGAAATCGCAGCCGAGCTCGCGCGCGTTTCCGTTGAAAGCGAAGCGGCTGCCGTCATAGCGGCGATCTCTGCGGCCGCCGGAGCCGTCGAGCAATCCAAGCATCGACTCTCCTCATCGCTGCCGTCACGCGTCGGACGATATTCGCTGAGCGAAATGGGCGCGCAGGTCACAACGTCGGTGAACGAGCTATCCCACTCGCTGCAAGCCCTGCAGACCAGCCTTGCCGACCTCGGTGATGACAGCCCGCTTGCACAATTGGGCGAGCGCGTCGGCGACCTCGTGTTGTCTCTTGACCGGATCGCGGCGGTGGATGACATGGAAGGCGTGCGCGCCGTGGAAGTCACGCAGCGTGGTTTCTCTCTGAGCCTCATGCCGTTCGACATCTCCGCGCGCTTTCTATCGATGATTCAAGCACGCCGCTGCGGTTGGATCTTCACTTCCGCGACGCTCTCTCTCGGTGAAGACTTCGGCCACTTCACCGGACGCCTCGGCCTAACCGATAGTCCGACGCTGAAGATTGAAAGTCCCTTCAACTACGAGCTTCAAAGCCTGTTGTACCTCCCAACAGGGATGCCCGAGCCTGCGTCCTCAGGATACGTCGCGAAAGTAATCGAGACCGCGCTCCCGCTGATTGACGCCGCTCGCGGGGGCGCCTTCCTGCTCTTCACGAGTCACCGTGCGCTTGCGCAGGGCGCCACGCTCCTCCGCGCGTGTTGGTCTGGTCATAGCCCATACAGGTTGTTTGTGCAGGGTGAAGCGCCGCGCGAGCGCCTGTTGAAAGAGTTCCGCGAGGACGGCAACGGCGTTCTACTGGGCACGACGAGCTTCTGGGAAGGCGTCGACGTGAAAGGCGAGGCGCTACGCCTTGTCATCATCGAAAAGCTTCCATTCGCATCGCCCGATGACCCTCTGGTGCGGGCGCGCATCGATCACCTGCAGGCCACCGGCGGCAATGCGTTCCGCGACTATCAACTACCCGAAGCGGCTCTGGCGTTGAAGCAGGGTGTTGGGCGTCTGATCCGCAGTGAGGAAGACTACGGCACCGTCGTGATCTGTGACCCCCGTATGATGGGTCGCGGCTACGGCAAAGTGTTGTTGGCAGCGCTTCCGGCGATGACTCCAACCCGTGATCGCGATGAGGCCCTGCGCTTCATCCGCAAACACGCGCCGCCCAAACCTGTGAGTGATCAGACGACCGCGCGAACGGCGGCCGCCCCGTGAAAGTTCTCGCAATCGACACCGCGACCGAGAATTGCTCGGCGGCCCTGCTCATCGATGGAAACGTACGATCACGCGAGATCGAAATGGAGCGCGGTCACGCCGAGCGCATCCTGCCGATGGTCGATGACTTGCTCTCCGAAGCCGGCATCACATTGCAGGACCTGGACGCCATCGCCTTCGGTCGCGGACCCGGATCCTTTACGGGGGTCCGGCTGGCAGTCACGGTGACCCAGGGCTTGGCTTTTGGAGCCGGCCTGGGCGTTGTTCCCATCTCGGACCTCCAGGCCGTCGCGCAGCGAGCATTCGATTCCGACGCAACGCTCACGCGCGCGCTCGTGTGCAACGACGCCCGCATGAGCGAGGTCTATTGGGCGTGCTACGAGCGAGGAGGGGACGGCCTAGCCCGCCTAGAGGGCGAGGAGCGCGTAAGCAAGCCAAGTGAGATAAGGCTGCCGGCAGGCTGGTCCACAGCAACCGCCGTAGGCCGTGGCTTCATCGCCTACGCCGACGCTCTAAGCGCAGCCGTTCCAAATATGATCGCCACCCACCCGCGGATAGTCCCGGCCGCTTCTGCCGATGCCGCCTCTGCTGCCGATGCCGTCTCTGCTGCCGCCACCGCCGATGCCCCCGCCCGCAGAAGCGCGCCCGCCGCCGACCCCACTCCAATCAACCTGCTGCGCCTCCTCCCCCACGCCATACAGATCGTCCGCCTGGCCCTCCCGGAGGTCACCGCCGGCCATCTGATCCCCGCCGAAGCTGCCACACCTATATATCTGCGCGACAATGTCGCCCACGTTGCGCAGCCGCCAAAGCTCCCGGGCTAAGCTCCTTACCTCGCAGGCCACGCTTCCTTAACCCTTGATTTTAAACAATCTGCCCGACCGTCATGAATCTGCAACACACTCCCCCTGTAATACCCGCGCCCCTACATCTCGTAACACCATGCCCGCCAAACAGGTTTTAATCGTTGAGGACGAGCGCCCGATACGCGAAATGATCGCGTTCGGTCTGAAGCGCGCTGGCTTTGAGGTCCGCGAGGCAGAGGATTGTCGCGCGGCGCGGGCAGCCCTTGCCGACCAGCGCCCCGACCTGGTGCTCATCGACTGGATGCTCCCGGACATGAGCGGCCTCGAGCTCACGCGCGCCCTGAAGCGTGACCGCGAAACGCGCGAGCTCCCGGTGATCATGCTCACGGCTCGCGCCGAGGAGGGCGACAAGGTCGCCGGCCTCGAAGGCGGCGCCGACGACTATGTCACCAAGCCTTTCTCGCCGCGCGAACTCTTAGCCCGCATCAATGCGGTACTAAGACGCACCACCGTCAACGGCGTCGACGAGATGATTGAGTTCGATGGCCTCGCCCTGGATCAGGCGAGCCATCGTGTGATGGTCGGCGATCGCACCGTCGCGCTCGGACCGACCGAGTACAGGATGCTGGAGTTCTTCATGACGCACCCGGAACGCGTCTACACCCGCGACCAGCTTCTCGACCGCATCTGGGGTGGCAACGTCTACGTGGAAGAGCGCACGATTGATGTGCACATCCGCAGGTTGCGCAAAGCACTCGAGGAATTCGGGTACGATCGTTTCGTCCAGACTGTGCGTGGCTCCGGGTACCGCTTTTCGGCGCGGACCGTTTAAGAGCCAGCGAACCGTTCAGCGTAAGGAGGATCGGACTTCGCATGCAACCGGCTACACAGGCGTGGTGGTTCGCTGCGGGGCGGCTGCTCGGAACGGTAGTTCTCGGGCTCGGGATCGGGTGGATGTTCAGCAGTCCGTGGGCCGGACTCGCCTGCGCTCTCATCATTCACCTCACCTGGCAACTCGTTAATCTTTTCCGCCTCGAGTGGTGGCTTCGGCATCGTAGCTACGCGGACGCGCCCGACTCCGGCGGTGTCTGGGGTGAGATCGTCGCGCAGATCGTTCGTCTGCATCGTCGCAAGCGCTTCCACAAGCAGCGCTTCGTGCAACTCATCCGCCAACTGCAACGCTCGACCGCCGCGCTTCCCAACGGCGTGGTCATCCTGAACGGGCAACGCGAGATCATCTGGTTCAACCGGATGGCTGGCCGTCTTCTGAACCTGCGCCGGACCGCCGACCTGGGGCTGCGGATCGAGAACCTCCTGCGCGAGCCGGAGTTCGCCCGCTACCTCGCTGTGCAGGACTATTCGAACCCCGTCGTCATCCGCCCGACTACCGGCGAAGACTGCTACCTCTCCCTGCAGGTCGTCCCATACGGCGATGGCCAACAACTCTTGCTGGTGAGCGACGTCTCGCGCCAAATGCGCCTCGAAGCCGTGCGTAGGGACTTCGTGGCTAACGCCTCGCACGAGCTACGTTCGCCGCTGACGGTGATCAGCGGGTATCTCGAGACGCTGAGTCAGGATCCGGCGCTCGACCGTGATTTGCAGGGCCCGGTAGCCGAGATGCGTCGGCAGGCCGAGCGCATGACCGCGATCATCCGCGACCTCCTGGAGTTGTCGCGCCTCGAGGAGACTGACGAAGTCGTCGGTGGTGAGTCCCTCGACGTCGCCGCAATCATTTCGATGTTACGAAAAGACGTACTCGCGAGGCCCTCTCATCCCAAGGACGTCCACGCCGTCATCGACTCCGACGCGCACCTCATCGGCGACGAGCCCGAAATCCACTCTGCGCTCTCCAACCTCGTCGACAACGCCGCGAAGTACACGCCTCCGGAGGGCTCGATCGATATGCGATGGTGGGTCGACGACGAGGGCGCTCACTTCTCGGTAACCGACACCGGAATGGGCATCCCGGCGGAACATATCCCTCGGCTGACGGAGCGGTTTTACCGCGTCGATGCGGGCCGCTCCCGCTCCACGGGCGGTTCCGGTCTTGGCCTCGCCATCGTAAAACACGTACTCCAGCGCCATGGTGCCGAGCTGGAAGTACAAAGCACTCTCGGCAGCGGCAGCACCTTCACCTGCCACTTCCCCCTGCAGCGCGTACAGCAGCAAAACCGTGCGGCTGTGACAGCTGTAGTTTAGGTTTACGTCCCAACCCCCTCATTCGTAAGAAACACTTAGCGGCACTGTCACGGAAACGACATGCCGCCGTCAGACTCTACCCGCCAAGGTCATTAGACCTTAGCCACAGAAGCGACGAACATGGCCAACGCCAACTCCCAACGTGCTCGCCGGACGAAGGTACGGACGCTGTTCCTGTCGGATATCCATCTCGGTTTCAAGCGCGCTCGAACCCGTGAACTGAACGAATTTCTCCAGGGCATCGATGCAGAATGCATTGTGCTCGTCGGTGACATCGTCGACGCGCTCAGCATGGCGCGCCGCTTTTTCTGGAGCCCAGAACATACTCAGATCGTGCGCACGTTGCTGGCTCGCCAGCGCGCCGGCACCCGCCTGATCTACATCCCCGGCAACCACGACGCCAGTCTCGGCGTGATGGCCGAGATGCTGCAGGGTCAGCTTGAGGTTCACCGCGAGTGGGTTCACCAGACCGCCCGGGGCGAACGTCTGCTCGTCATGCACGGCGATCAGTTCGACGGGGTCGTTTCTTGCGCCCCTTGGCTCACGCGATTGGGCGACACGATGTATGATGTGGTGGTCATGTTGAGTCACAGTGTCAACAACCTGTTACGCGCCATGAAGCGCCCCTATTGGCCGGTTGCCGAGCGCATCAAGCTCAGCATCCCCGTCAGCGTCCGCTACATCGCGCAGTTTGAGAACGTCGCCTCGGCTCACGCCCGGGAGCAGGGTTACGACGGCGTGGTCTGCGGCCACATCCACCGCGCGAACCTGAAGCGCATCGACGGCACGCTCTACTGCAACACCGGTGATTGGGTTGAATCCTGTTCCGCCCTGGTTGAAAAGCACAACGGCGAACTGGAGCTGCTGCGGTGGCCGTACAGCGCGCAAGTCGCCGGCCGCCCCGCCGCCGAACTCCTTGCTGACGCAGCGTGAGAATCGCGATAGCAACGGACGCTTGGGCACCGCAAACCAATGGCGTAGTCACCACCCTAAAAGCCACCGTCGAAACCATCACGCGGCTGGGCCACGAAGTCCGCGTCATATCGCCGCAGGGAATGCTGAGCATTCCGGCGCCGAGCTATCCGGAGATACGGCTGGCCGTATGGCCGGTGCCGCACATCCTTCGGGAAATGAAGGCGTTCAAGCCGCACGCGATTCACATTGCGACCGAAGGCCCTTTGGGTCTAGCGATGTGGCGCTACTGCCGCCACCGACGTGTGCCTTTTACAACCTCCTACCACACGCGCTACCCGGAGTACCTCCGCGCTCGCTGGCCGATTCCGGTCGACGTCAGCTACGCGTGGCTGCGTCGCTTCCACAATGGTGCCGCTCGCACCTTCGTGAGTAGCGGCAGCCTCGATCGCCAGCTCGCCGAGCGAGGATTCAAGCACCGTCATCTGTGGCGGCGTGGCGTCGACCTGAAGCGCTTCCATCCGGCTCCCCCACACCCCGAATACGCCGATCTGCCGCGTCCGATCATGGCTTACATGGGGCGTCTGGCTGTCGAAAAGAACATCGACGCCTTCCTCGACCTGAAACTGCCGGGTACGAAGTTGGTCATTGGCGACGGGCCGCAGCGCGCCGATCTCGCCGCCCGTCACCCGGACGTAAAATTCTCGGGCTACCAGCACGGCGAGGAGCTCGCTCGCATTGTCGGTACCGCCGACGTACTGGTATTTCCCAGTCTCACCGACACCTTCGGCCTCGCAATGATCGAGGCGTTAGCGTGCGGTGTCCCCGTTGCCGCGTTTCCCGTCCCGGGTCCGATCGATGTCATCGAACAGGGTGTGACCGGCGTCCTTCACGAAGATCTCCATGTCGCCGTACGCTCGGCCCTCAACCTCGACCGGAGTGTTTGCGCGCAGCGCGCGGCGGCATTCACCTGGACCGCGGCGACAGAGCAATTTCTGGCCGGCCTAGAGCCGATTCCTCAGGCCCTTCGAGCAACTCTGGCTGTCCGCCGCAGTTCCGTTATCATCGCGCGCATTCTCGCGCGCGTGACGGCGAGCGGAACCGGAGACGCCAACTGATGGAAACCGCCGATCTCAGCCACCACATCTCGCGCCGCTTCAACGAAGACCTCGAACGGGTCCGCAGTAAAGTGCTGGGCATGGGCGGTTTCGTCGAGCAGCAGCTGCACAAGGCGATCACGGCTCTCATCGAGGGCGACAGCACTCTCGGCGAATCCGTGGCGATGGACGACTACCAGGTCAACAACATGGAGGTCTCCATCGACGAGGAATGCAGCCGCATCCTAGCGACCCGGGCGCCCGCGGCCGGCGACCTCCGCGTAATCGTCGCGATCATCAAGACCATCACCGACCTGGAGCGCATTGGCGACGAGGGCGAAAAGATCGGTTACATCGCTTCACGCCTGGCGACGATGGAGCGTCCCGCCGACAAGTACCGTGAGATCAAGCATCTCGGCCGCGTGGTGTCCGAGATGGTCCACGAGGCATTGGACGCTTTTGCACGCATGGACGTCGAATCGGCCCTCCGAGTGGCCCGGCAAGACCGCCTCGTCGACGAAGAATACGAGGCGATCCAACGCCAGAGCATCACATTCATGATGGAGGACCCGCGCACGATCCGGCGCCACCTCGACGTCATGTGGGTCGTGCGGGCCCTCGAGCGCATCGGCGACCACGCCAAGAACATCAGCGAATACGTGATTTATATGGTCCACGGCAAGGACATAAGACATACGTCCTTGGACGACGTCGAGCGCGAGCTCGGCCAGGGAACTCCTGCCGCCGGAAGCGTCAAATAACGGGTTCCCCCGGCGCCCAGAGTCGGGCCGCAGGCCTAAAAAGTCCGCAGGCCCTGGTAATATTCACCCGTGCTCAAAAATCGTCGCCTGACCAATTTCGCCGGCTTCGCAGCCTGCGTAGCCCTCCTGGCCTACGCCTATTACACCCAATACGAGCTCGGTCTCGAGCCCTGTCCCTTGTGCATTTTCCAGCGAATTGCCATTGCGGCGCTGGGGGTCGTGTTCCTGATTGCGGCCCTACATAACCCCCGCGATTGGGGCGCGCGTGCGTACGCGGTGTTGATAGCGGCCGCCGCACTCTCGGCCATCGGCGTCGCGGCTCGCCACGTCTATGTGCAGCACCTTCCACCCGGCTCGCTGCCTTCGTGCGGGGCGCCGCTGGAAGTGTTGCTGAAGTTCACCCCCGTCACGGAGGTGATCCGAAAGGTACTAACCGGTAGCGGTGAATGCAGCGAGGTGACTTGGAAGTTCCTCGGCCTCGCGATGCCGGCGTGGGTCCTGATCTGCGCTCTTATCCTTGGCGCATTCGGAGTCACCGCAAACGCTACGGCTCCGCAGCCAGCTCGCGGCTCGCCCCGTCTGGCCGCGTAAACGCGCGGCGTCCTACGCCAAGAGCCTCTGCATCACCCCAACATAGATGCGATGAAGCGCGTCGATATCGGCGACCCGCACGCTCTCGTTGACCTTGTGGATGGACGCGTTGATGACGCCCAGTTCCACTACCTGTGCACCGAGCGGGGCGATGAACCGCCCGTCAGACGTGCCGCCGCCGGTGGAGAGCTTCGGCCGCGAGCCCGTAACTTCTTCCACCGCTAATCCCACGGCATTCGAGAGGTCCCCAGGCGGGGTGTAGAACGGCTCGCCTGATACGTACCACTCGAGTGTGTATCGCACGCCGTGCTTGCGCAGGATTCCTTCCACGGTCTCCTTGAGACCTTCTTGAGTCTGTGCGGGCGAATATCGCAGATTGAAACGGGCCTTCAGCTCGCCCGGGATGACGTTCGGTGCTCCCGTCCCGGCATTGAGGTTCGAGACCTGGAAGCTCGTCGGCTGGAAATACTCGGTCCCGTTGTCCCACACGCGGCTCGTCAGCTCTGCAAGGGCAGGGGCGAGCGTATGAACGGGATTCTCTGCGAGCTGGGGATAGGCCACGTGCCCTTGCACGCCGTGCACCGTGAGTCTCCCGCTGAACGATCCCCGACGACCGACTTTGACGGTGTCCCCGAGGGTGTTTTCGCTCGAAGGCTCCCCTACGACGCACCAGTCGATCCGCTCGTTACGTCCCGCGAGCATCTCTGCCACGCGCTTCGTGCCGTCCACCGACGGGCCCTCCTCATCACTCGTGATGAGGAACGCAATCGTCCCCCGGTGCTTCGGGTGCGCTCTCACGAACTCTTCGGTGGCGGTCACCATCGCCGCTAGGCCGCTCTTCATGTCGGCGGCGCCACGCCCGTATAGGACGCCGTCGCGGACCGTGGGCACGAAGGGATCGGTACGCCACTCTTCCAGGGGCCCGGTGGGCACCACGTCGGTATGCCCTGCAAAGCAGAACACCGGGCCGCCACTCCCGTGAGTCGCCCAAAAATTCTCCACATTGCCGTAGCGCAGCGGCTCGATTTTGAAACCCAGGGCGGCGAGGCGCTCGGTGATCACCGCCTGGCAGCCCTCGTCCGCGGGGGTGACGGAGCGGCGGGCCATAAGATTCTGAGTCAGATCAAGGGTTTGGGACATTCAGCGCAGACGCAATTGGATGGGTGGCGTGGGAGTCTCGTAGCGGCTCGCGTTTATACGACCAGCGCCGGCACGCAGCAAGCCCCAAAACCTTCGAAAGCTGCAAGAAAGCTTCAACCTTCACATCCCAGCAACATGTTTTTGCGACGCTGGCGCGCAACGGCTAACCCCTGGCTGAGGGCCTTGTGCTGCAAATGCCTGCTGAGCCCGACCGCTGTCATCGCAGCGTCACAATTCCGTCATCTAATGCGCCGGACCAGGAGTCAGGCTCCACGGCAGGATGCGGCACGCCGGCCGACCCCACAGAATTCCAAAGAGCATGAGGAGTGGAACCATGAGTTTTCTTTCACCTAAGCGAATGCTGCTGACCGCGACCGCCGCGGTAGCGCTGGTCAGCGTTGTGCAGGCCGCCGAGATTTCGGGCGCCGGCGCCACCTTCCCGACCCCCATCTATTCGAAGTGGGCGGATGCCTATAAGAAAGAGACCGGTGTTGGCCTGAACTACCAGTCCATCGGCTCCGGCGGTGGCATCAAGCAGATCAAGGCGAAGACGGTCACCTTCGGCGCCTCCGACATGCCTCTGAAGCCGGAAGACGTGAAAGAGTCCGGCCTGGTGCAGTTCCCCATGATCATCGGTGGTGCGGTTCCCGCCGTGAACATCAAGGGCGTGCAGCCCGGGCAGCTCGTGCTGGATGGCGCCACGATCGCCTCCATCTACCTGGGCGAGATCACCAAGTGGGACGATCCCAAGATCAAGAAGCTGAATCCGAAGCTCGCGCTGCCGGGCACGGCGATTGCGCCGATCTATCGCTCGGACGGCTCCGGAACCAACTTCCTGTTCTCGGATTACCTCTCGAAGTCGAGCCCGAAGTTCAAGGACACCGTCGGTGCCGCCACCTCCGTGCAGTGGCCTTCGGGCATCGGCGCGAAGGGTAACGAGGGCGAAGCCAACATGGTGACGCAGACGGACGGCGCCATCGGTTACGTCGAGTACGCGTACGCCAAGCAGAACAAGATGTCGTACACGCTCCTCGTCAACAAGGACGGCAAGGCCGTCTCGCCGAGCGCCGACAGCTTTGCGGCCGCTGCCGCCAACGCGGACTGGGCGCACGCACCGGCCTACTACCTGATTCTCACGGACCAGGCGGGTGCCAAGAGCTGGCCCATCACCGGTGCGAGCTTCATCCTGGTGTACGCGACGCCGCAGGACCTCGCTGCCACCACGGAAGCGCTGAAGTTCTTCAACTGGGCGTACAAGAGCGGCACCAAGATGGCCGCCGACCTCGACTACGTGCCGCTGCCAGCGGCGCTGATCACGCAGGTTCGTGCCACGTGGAAGGCCGAGATCAAGGGAGTGCCGGCCCTGTCCGCCGCTCCCGCCGCCGCCGCGAAGCGGATGTAAGGCGCCGCCGCGCCGGCACCCGGACGTCGGCCGTGCGGTAGAATGGAAAGCCCGGCGGCCGCTCGACACCAGAGCGGCCGTCGATTTGTGACCTCCAAAAGGTGCCATCGGCAATGAATACCGTGGCTGCAATCGAGCCGCGGCACGCCGCGGGGCAGCGACTGCGTGAGCGGATTTTTCGCGGGGCGACCCTGGCCGCCGCGCTTGTCGTTCTGGCGCTGCTAGGCGGTGTAGCCATTACGCTCATCAAGGGCTCATGGCCGGCTTTCTCTCATTTCAAGTTCGCCTTTCTCACCACCGAGATCTGGAATCCCGTCACCGACAAGTACGGTGCCCTGGCGCCCATCTACGGGACGCTCGTGACCTCGCTGCTCGCGATGCTCCTCGCCGTTCCGATCAGCCTCGGCATTGCTATTTTTCTCACCGAGCTCGCGCCCTCCTGGATGAAGCGGCCCGTGGGCGTCGCCATAGAGCTGCTGGCCGCCGTGCCGAGCATCATCTTCGGCATCTGGGGACTGTTCGTCCTCGCGCCAATTCTCCAGCGCCATGTGCAGCCTTTCCTCATTGATTGGATCGGCCCGCTGCCCGTCATCGGCAAACTCTTTCAAGGTCCCCCGTTTGGTATCGGCATCCTCTCCGCGAGCTTCGTGCTGGCGATCATGGTCATCCCGTTCATCTCGGCCGTCATGCGCGACGTGTTTGAGACCGTGCCCGACGTGTTGAAGGAATCCGCGTACGGCCTTGGCGCCACGACCTGGGAAGTCATCTGGAAGGTCGTCGTACCGTATGCCCGCACCGGTGTGGTTGGTGGGATCATGCTCGGTCTCGGCCGTGCGCTGGGCGAGACGATGGCCGTGACTTTCGTGATCGGTAACGCGCACCGTGTCAGCACCTCGCTTTTAGCACCCGGCACGACGATCTCCGCATCCATCGCGAACGAATTCACCGAAGCGGTTGGCGACCTCTACACCTCGTCGCTCGTCGCGCTCGGCACATTGTTGTTTCTCATCACGTTCTCCGTCATTGCCGCGGCCCGGTTCATGTTGTTGCGACTCGACCGGCGCGCACTGTCCTCTGTATGAATAGTTCCGTACTCAGCGGTCCTGCACACAGGCGTCGCACCACGCGTAAGATCACGAACGCCGTGGCTCTGATCCTGTCAGGACTCGCCACCGCCATCGGGTTGTTTTTCCTGGGTGCCATTCTCTGGACGTTGATCAAGAATGGCCTCGCGGGCGTGTCTGTCGCATTGTTCACCGAAATGACACCGCCTCCCGGCAGCGAGGGTGGCTTGTTGAACGCCATCTACGGCAGCGCCGTGATGACGGTCATCGGTATTCTCATCGGCGCGCCGATCGGCATGCTGGCGGGAACCTATCTCGCGGAATACGGCCGAACCTCACACCTGGCCTCCGTGATCCGATTCGTGAACGACGTGTTGCTCAGCGCGCCGTCCATCATCATCGGCCTGTTCGTGTATGGCGTGCTGGTCATCCGGATGGGGCACTTCTCGGCCATCGCCGGGGCGGTGTCCCTTGCCATCATCGCGATGCCGGTGACGGTGCGAACCACGGAGGACATGCTGAACCTGGTACCCCAGGGCATGAAAGATGCTTCCACGGCAATGGGTGCATATCCATGGCGTACGATAACGAACATCATCTACCCGGCCGCCCGCAGCGGCATCGTGACAGGACTGTTGCTGGCCGTAGCGCGCATCAGCGGCGAGACGGCGCCGCTGCTGTTCACGGCTCTCAACAACCAGTTCTGGAGCAGCAACCTGAACTCGCCGATGGCGAACCTGCCGGTGGTCATCTTCCAGTTCGCCCTGAGTCCCTACAAGAACTGGCAGCAGCTCGCGTGGTCCGGCGCCCTGTTGATCACAGTGACCATACTCATTCTGAGCATCATCGCTCGCTTCGTCGTCTCCGCGCTGAATCCGGGCGGTCGGCGGTGAGCGCAACAGCCGCGAACATCGGCGCGGCCATGGCTACGGCCAGCACCACGGCACATCCGGTGAAGTTCGAGGTTCGCCACCTGGATTTCTACTACGGTCAGACGCACGCCCTGAAAGATGTGAATCTCACGCTGGGCGATCGAAGTATCACCGCCTTCATCGGTCCCTCGGGCTGCGGAAAGTCGACCCTCCTGCGGGTGTTTAACCGCATGTACGCATTGTATTCCGGACATCGCGCCACCGGCGATGTTCTGTTGGATGGCGAGGATATCCTGGCGCCGACGGTCGACGTGGCGTCGCTGCGCTTTCGGGTTGGCATGGTCTTCCAGAAGCCGACACCGTTTCCCATGTCCATCTTCGATAACGTCGCGTTCGGACTGCGGCTGGCGCGACGCATCTCCCGTAACGAGCTCCAGGAGCGGGTCGAGGCCGCGCTGCGCGACGCCGCGATGTGGGAAGAGGTCAAAGACAAGTTGCACGAAGACGGCCGCAGCCTCTCCGGCGGCCAGCAACAGCGCCTCTGTATCGCCCGCACCATAGCGTTGCAACCTGAAGTGATCCTGTTCGATGAGCCGACCGCGGCACTCGACCCGATCTCCACCCTGCGGATCGAAGAGACCCTGCAGAGTCTGCGTGAGAAATACTGTATCGCCATCGTCACCCACAACCTCCAACAGGCCGCCCGCGTCTCGAACGTCACCGCGTTCATGTACCTGGGCGAGCTCGTCGAGATGGGGCCGACGGAACAAATGTTTACCGCGCCGAAGAGTCGCCGCACCGACGATTACGTCACCGGTCGCTTCGGCTAGTTAGGGAACTTCAGTGCTATGACACAACCCAGGCAACCCACAGTGCAGGAGCGTAAGCGTCCCGACGCCGTCGTGGCCGCCTCCATTATGGCAGCCAACACTCCCTCCGGCGCTAACCCCCCATCCGCCTCCAACGACCCTGCCGCCATGCCTTCCGGCCCCAACGGCCCCAACGGCCCCCACAGCCCCGACCCCGGCCCGCGCCGTCGCGATAGCGAGAGTGGTCTCAACCTCAAACCCAGTGGCCGCACCCACGCGTCGTCCGCCAGCGCGCTCGAGGATCGCTCGGCACAGGCTGCCGGACATACGATCGGTCAGGTTGCTGTTGAGAATCCGGTGTTCTCCTGCAAGGACGTGAACGTCTACTACGGGCAAAAACACGCGCTCAAGAATGTTTCCATCGACGTCGGCCGCAAGCAGGTGCTGGCAATGATCGGCCCTTCCGGCTGCGGCAAATCAACCTTCCTGCGCTGCCTGAATCGCATGAACGATACGATTCCCGGCGCCCGCGTCACCGGCTCGATCACGCTCGACGGTCGCGACATCCACGACAAGCGGCAGGATGTCGTGCAGATCCGCGCGCGTGTTGGCATGGTGTTTCAGAAGCCGAACCCGTTTCCGAAGTCTATCTATGAGAACGTCGCCTACGGCCCCCGCATTCACGGGCTCGCCCGCGGCCGCGCGGATCTCGACGATATCGTTTGCACGAGCCTGCAACGTGCCGGCTTGTGGGATGAGGTCAAGGATCGTTTGAACAGCCCTGGCACCGGCTTGTCAGGTGGTCAACAGCAACGTCTGTGCATCGCACGTACGATTGCCATTCAACCCGAAGTGATTCTGATGGACGAGCCGTGCTCGGCGCTCGACCCGATCGCCACCGCGCGCATCGAAGACCTCATCGACGAACTGCGCGCGCAATACGCGATCGTCATCGTCACCCACTCCATGCAACAGGCTGCCCGCGTGTCGCAGCGAACCGCGTACTTCCACATGGGTGACCTGATTGAAGTGGGTGAGACCGACAAGGTCTTCACGAACCCCCGTCATCGCCTGACCGAGGACTACATCACTGGTCGATTCGGTTAACAACGACGGGCTGCCGGCTCCGGCCGCCGATCGTCCCCTTCTCGAAGGCCACATCTCGAAGGCATTCGACGGGGCGTTAGCCACCCTGCACGTACGCCTCATCGAGATGGGCGGTCTCGTGCTCGACCAGGTCCGCGAAGCCACGCGGGCTTACACTGAATGGGAAGAGGAGGGCGCGCTGCGCGTCATCGAGCGCGAGCGTGAAGTAAACGCTTACGACAAAACCCTCGATGGTGAGCAACTGCTGTTGATCGCGCGCCGCGCGCCGGTTGCCGGCGATCTGCGCGCCATTGTCGCGATGTCGAAGTGTGTTGCCGAGCTCGAGCGTGCCGGCGACGAAGCCAAAAAGATCGCGAAATACGTGCTGAGTGGCTCACACCCTGGCCCTGCCACGGCTCGCGACGCCCGTCACTTGGGCGAACTGGCGGTGAGCCTGCTCAGGCTCGCCCTCGAAGCCCTGGACACCATCGACGCCGACTTGTGCGCGGAAGTGATTGCACGGGACAAAGAGCTCGATGCTGAATACTCCGCAGGACTGCGCCGGCTGCTGAGTCGCGCGATGGAAGGGCCACGCCATTTCGAGGGGACTGTGGAGGCGGCCTTCGTCCTGAAATCCCTCGAACGCATCGGCGACCACGCCCGCAATCTCGCCCGGCACGTTCTGACGATTGAAGCTTAGGCCCGGCGCCCATAGTGCCGGATAAACAACCGGT
>JAQGOE010000189.1 GCA_028293725.1 Gammaproteobacteria bacterium
AGAAAGAGTGCCACCAGGGCGTTCAGAATTCGGGCGCTCCACAGCGCGCTTCGCGAGACCGTTGCAGCTTGTGTGTCGAGATTCATGATCGGGCACGGCTCCTGACGCCAGGGTTTGATACCGCGACGTTAGCGGTACGCCGTGGCTTCTGTTTTGTATAGAAACGACAACTGCGACTCGTGGCGCTGGAGCTTCAGAGGGGTCTGTCCGATCAAGTGCCTCAGCGAGCGAGTGAGGTGGGCCTGGTCGAAATAGCCGGCCTCATGCACCACGTCGAGAATGGACGAACCGCTCTTCAGGAGATGAACGGCATGCCGGGCACGCTCAATCTGCCGGAAGCGGCTTTGGGTCATACCCGCGACGTGCAGGAAGTGCCGCTGGACGGAGCGCCGGGTCAGCGCTTGTGGATCGCCCAGGAGAGCCGCACCCACCGCGCGATCGTAGGCAATCACGCCGCTTCGGGCGAGGTGGCTCACGAAGGTCTCCGCGTTCTCGAAATCCGGAATCTCCCACGCCGCCCCTCCCAGCCAGAAACGCCGCTTGGAGCACACAGGAAGATCCAGGCTTTGGTGATCCAGTAGCCGGGCTGTTGGTAATTGCGGCAAATAGGTCCCGAGGCTGAGTCGGATGGCGAGCCATTGCCCATTGGGCGGGCAAGCCACAGTGCTCGCCCGGGTTACCGGACCGCGTAACGTCACTCGAGTCAGGCCCTGAAGGCGTGTCACCACGAGCTCCAGGTTGCCTTCAGCCATCGAATGAAACACCCCACTCGCGACCGAGTGTGAGCGCCAGACCCGCTCGATCAGGGGCGAATCGGCTGGTCGATCTACGAACGTGAGAAGCATCTGGAGATCACCCCGCTGCTGCCGAAAAGTACCATACAGACCGCTAGTTGACGATCACGCGTGCCCGAGCAGCGCAGCGTCACCTCCATTACGCCGCCCCGGTATCCATACGATTCGGCCGCCAGTTTGTATTACAGTCCGTAAAAGTACAAAATAACGATCAACCGGGTGGGATTGACCGATGACGCTACGATTGAGCGAGTCCGACCGCGCGATGCTCGGCGGCGATCAGGGTGAGGCTGCGGCGATGGCGATGCGGATCATGGCGCGCGCTGCTGCCGTGATGGACGCCCCGCACCTCATTGATGTGAGCAGCGCGCACATTGATGGCTGCCTGTACCACGGCGAGACCAGCCTCGATTTCGTCGAGCGACTCGTCCAGGGCGGGGGCAGGGTGCGTGTGCCCACCACCTTGAACGTCGGCTCGATCGATCTCATCCATCCCGAACTCTTTCGCGGCAGCGACAGCCTGCGAGTGGCCGGAAGGCAATTGATGGAAGCGCATCTGGCGCTCGGGTGCGAGTCGAGCTTCACGTGCGCACCCTATCAACTCGAGCAGCGGCCGCGGCTGGGCGAGCAGATCGCTTGGGCCGAATCAAACGCCATCGTGTTCGCCAATTCCGTGCTGGGCGCGCGCACCAATCGCTACGGCGACTTCATCGACCTTTGCGCCGCGATCACCGGCCGTGCTCCGTATGCCGGGCTGCACGTCGACGAGAACCGTTACGCGCAGGTCATCATCGAGCTGCCGGAGTTGACGGCCCTCGATCGCGACCTCGCATTCGCGCTGATCGGCCTTGTCGTCGGCGCGCGTGCTGGCTCGCGTATTCCGGTGCTCGTCGGCCTGCCCGCCGATGCGTTGGAAGACGAACTGAAAGCGCTCGGTGCGGCCAGCGCGTCCACCGGCGCCGTGGCGATGTTCCATGCCGTCGGTGTGACGCCGGAGGCGCCGACGATCGCCGCGGCGCTCGGCGGTCGATCGCCGCTGCAACGCTTGCACATCACCCTGTCTGATCTGAACGATGCGCGCCGTCGGTTGAATCAAGCCAGCTCGGGCGAGCAGATCGCGGCGGTGAGTGTCGGCACGCCACATTTCTCGCTGACCGAGTTTGATCGGCTCATCGGCCTGCTCGCGCTTCACTCAGAGGCGTTGCGGTCACCGTTCTATGTCAACACCAGCCGCTTCGTGCTGCGGCAACTCGAGCAGGATGGCCGCCTACAGCGCTTGAAGTGGCGCGGCATCCGGATCGTGACCGACACCTGCACCTACATCACGCCGATCATCGAGCAGCTCGAGGGTGTGGTGATGACCAATTCGGGAAAGATGGCGCACTACGCGCCGTCCAATATCGGCGTGCGTCTCGCATTTGGCAGCTTGGCCGAATGCGTGCGGTCCGCAGTGGAGGGCCGGGTAATGCTCGATGAGTGAATTGTTGGCTGGCCGCACCGTCGAGAGCGGCAGCGCCAGCGGGCTGCCGTTCCGCCTTGCGGCGCCGCTCAGCTTCTGGGGCGGCTTTGATGCAGAGCACGGCCTCATAGTCGAGAAAGGCCATCCCGATCACGGCGCCTCGCTGCAAGGTCGTGTGCTGCTGATGGAGCGGGCAAAGGGCTCAAGTTCGAGCAGCAGCGTCTTGGCGGAAGCGCTCCGCCGCGGGACCGGCCCGTGCGCAATGGTGATGCGCGAGGCGGACCTCATCATCGCCCTCGGCGCCATCGTGGCGCGCGAGCTATACGGCGCCGTCATGCCTATCGTCGTGGTCGATGCCAAAGTGTGGCAACGGCTATGCGACAACGAGGGGCTGTTGACCGTCACTGCCCTCGATGACGGCAGTGCCTCGCTTCGCCTCCTCTGAACTGAGCGTGTTTGGAGGTCCCATAGCCGCGAAGGTTAATACGTTTAACCGACATTGATCATTGTTGCGTGCACCAGCGCGTCTCCGAACGAGCGATCACATGTAGGATCGCTAGTCGATGCGACCACGCCAGCCCGGTATAGCTTCGCGCGGACTCGCGGATTCGCCTCGCATAGCATGACCGCGACCCCTTTCTTGCGCAGCAGGTGGATCGTCTCGTCCAGCACATGAATACCGCTGATATCCATGAATGGAACCCGATCGAGGCGGATGATCAGTGTCTTCGGATACGGCCGTATCTCCAGCAGCGGACGCCTGATGTTCTCGATGGCGCCGAAGAACATCGGACCGGTGATCTCGTAGACCTGCACATCGGGTGGCAATGCCGCCAAGCCGAGCGCCGCCAATTCCGCCTTGAGGGTCGGTCCACCCGCGGGTTGGGTATCGACCGTTTCAGACATTCGGCGGATGAATTGCAGTACCGCGAGAATGACTCCGACGTTGACCGCGACGATCAGGTCGGCAAAGACCGTCAGCAGAAATGTGATCAACAGGATCCAACGGTCGGCCGCGGGCGCGGTGCGCATCACACTGCGGAATCGCCCGACGTCACTCATGTTCCAGGAGACGACGAAGAGAATCGCAGCCAGCGCCGCGAGCGGAATGCTGGCCGCCAGTGGCGTCAGGATCAGAAGTACCGCGATGAGAGTTGCCGCATGAACGAGGCCGGAGAGGGGGCCGGTGGCGCCGTTGCGTATGTTGGTGGCCGTGCGTGCGATAGCCCCGGTGGCAGCGAACCCGCCGAACAGCGGTGTCATGATGTTGGCGATCCCTTGCCCGATCAACTCCTGGTTGGAGTCGTGGCGGGTGCCGGACATCCCGTCGGCCACAACGGCCGACAGAAGCGACTCGATTGCTCCCAACAGGGCGATCGTGAACGCTGGCCCGAGCAACGTCACGACATGCGCGGGTGACAGGTCCGGCACACTGAAAGTCGGCAGGCCGCGGGGAATGCCGCCGAAGGCGGTGCCTAGCGTTGCCACACCCGGAAAGTGAAAGATCGCCTGCGCGACGGTGGCCACCAGCATTGCGACCAACGGTCCCGGGAGCCGGGATAATGCAGAGACGCGCGGCGTATAGACGACCAGCAGCAGACTTCCGAGGCCCAAGGCCGCGGTCGGCCAGTTGAGTTGTGGCATAGCTTCGATGAGGCGCCACAGCCGCTCATGAAAGTGTTCCGCCTGCACGGGAGGCAGTCCCAGAAAGTCGCGCCACTGCCCGACGAAGATGGTCACGGCGATTCCGCCGGTGAAGCCAATGATCACCGGCGCCGGGATGAAGCGGATGACCGAGCCCATCTTCGTGGCCCCCATGAGCACCAGGATGATCCCGGCCATGAGTGTCGCGGTTTCCAGCCCGGATATGCCGTAGCGGGCTGTTATCCCGGCGAGAATGGCAACGAACGCCCCGGTGGGACCCGCTATCTGAACGCGGCTGCCACCCAGGAGTGAGACGCATGCGCCACCGATGATGGCCGTATAGAGACCTTGCTCCGGCCGTGCACCAGAGGCGATGGCGAACGCCATGGCCAGCGGCAGCGCGACCACGCCGACGATCACGCCGGCAATGACATTGGGAAGCCACTGCCCGCGCGCAAAGAGTCCCGCACGGCGGGCTTCGAGAAAGGCGATCATGGAGGCTCGATCTTGACCGGAACGCTTTGCCGGGAGCCAGCAGAGTAGCGGGTGCAAGGCTGCCCGCCATAGCGGTAGTTGCGGATTTCGGTATTGAAAGTTCGCTTGCGCGCCTGCAGCAGGCGGGCTACAACTTCTCGCTTATGAAGCGCCATGGCATCCGGATTCTTCTGCAGACCACCATCCCGACGACCGCGGACGACTGGTCGATTGCACGATTCAGCCGCCTGGGCGCGTTCCTGCGCCAGCAGCTCGATAGCGACGGACAGCCGGTTTTCGATGTCACGATGCGGGATCGCTCTGCCCCCGGTGCTCCCGATCCGGTGCTCTCCGCCCTCGATAAAAGCGATTTCGATGAGATGTGGCTATTCGCGGTCGACGTCGGCAATGGACTGACCGTACAGGACTGCGAGGGCATCTCCCGTTTCCGCCGTAACGGCGGTGGCCTCCTGGTCACGCGAGATCACATGGATCTGGGATCGTCCGTCTGCACACTCGGCGGCGTTGGCAAGGCGCATTATTTCCATTCCCGCAGCCTCGATCCGGATCCTACCCGGCACGAGATCGACGACCCCTATACGACCTCCATCTCCTGGCCGAACTTTCATTCGGGCGCCAACGGCGACTTGCAGGAAATCGAGATCATGGGTCCCGTCCATCCGGTGTTAGTCGATCCCACTTCGCCGACGGGTGCCATCCGCACCTTGCCTTCACACCCGCACGAGGGCGGCGTTGGAGCGCCGGAAGGCGAGTCCGCCAGGGTCATTGCCGCCGGTACCAGCAAAGTGACCGGCCGGCGCTTCAACATCGCGGTGGCCTTCGAGCCCGGCCCGGGTGGTGGCCCTGCGATTGCCCAGAGCACGTTTCATCACTTCGCGGATTACAACTGGGATACCCGCTCCGGGGCTCCGAGCTTCGTCGACGAGCCGCCCGGCGATGCGATCATGCGGACACCTCAGGCGATCGCCGACACTCATCGGTACGTGGCCAACGT
>JAQGOE010000267.1 GCA_028293725.1 Gammaproteobacteria bacterium
TCGGAGCGTCCATTTGCTCCAATATACAATTGGTATAACGCAACCTCGACACCTCGCCGACTCCCGGCGACAACGTGGCACGGGCCAGAGCCGTACCACCCTTCGTGCGCTCTGCACCTGTTGTAGCCACGTCATGGACAAGCATTTAAGGACCGCGCAGTAGCGTGGCTTCTTCCAACGGAGAGCGCTCCGGCGGAGATTCTTTCCCCTAGTGCCAATGTGAGACGGGACACCCGCCTCGGGGTAATTAAGCTACAAGATGGGACTCGCTCATGGCCGCAGTATTGAAATCATCTCTCATGCAGAATTTCCCCGGTTGAGGACCAGGCGATTTCCTGGGTTGGGGACCACCTAATTTCCTGAGTTCAGGACCAGCTGATTTCCTCAGTTGGGGACCACCGGCGGAGCACTTTTGAAGCGCCCAGGCTGGGCGCAGGAGTGTTCCTGCGATGTCAAAACCCGAGGAAAATCAGTCTGTAGAGCCCGTCTACGGCATCCCGTTGCTGCAACCGACTACCGTCCATCCCAGTCACGAAGGGGAAGACGGGATGGGCGCACGCAGCATGACGGTGGGGCGGTACGAAGAGATCCGGCGGCGGCTGGCGGAAGGCCGCGGCTTGCGCGAGATCGCCCGAGCGTTGAACTGCTCGCGCGACACCGTGCGGGAGGTGCGCGATGGCGCAAGACACTCTCCCGATGCACCCAAGCGGCTGTCCGATCCGCTGTGGATGTTACAACTGGATTGGCCCGCCATCGTTCACGATCTGGGACTCGGCCATCCGCTGAAGTTCATCTGGGAGGAAAAAGCCCAGCACCTGACAACGTACTCCAATTTTTGGAAGCAGTTTTACCGTAAGTTCCCGCAATACCGGCAAGCCTCCGTCACGGCGCGCGAGTTTGATCCCGGCGAGCGCGTGGAAGTGGATTACGCCGGCGACGCGCTTGAGTGGATCGAGGTCAAGACCGGCGAGATCCGCAAAGCGTACGTGTTTGTCGCCGGTCTGGGCTTCAGTCAACTGCTGTTTGCCTGGGCGTCTGAGGACATGAAGAGCCGCAACTGGCTCGGTGCCCATCGGCGCATGTTCAACTTCTACGGTGGCGTCCCGCACGTGACGGTTCCGGATTGTCTGAAGCAGGGCGTGCTCAAATGTCACCTGTACGATCCGGATCTGAACCCCGGCTATGCGCAGTTGGCCAGCCAGTTCTCCACCGCGGTGGTCCCGGCGCGTCCAGAACATCCCAAGGATAAAGCGATCGTCGAAGGACTGGTAAAAATCCTGATGCGCTATGCGCGCTTCCGTCATCGACGTACGCGCTTCACCTCTCTCACCCAAATCAACCAAGCCCTCGGGGAGTGCGTGGAGCGAATCAATGCGCGTCGCCACACCCGCTTTGGCATCTCACGCCGCGAACGCTTCGAGACGATCGAGAAAGCCGCTCTCAAACCGCTGCCGATCGGGGACTTCGAATGCGCGGACTGGAAGAACGCCACCCTGCATCCCGACTGTTATGTGTACATCGAGGGCGACTACTACAGCGCGCCGCATATCCATCGGCACAAGAAGCTGCGCATCAAGATCACCGAGAACCAGGTCGAGATCTTCCTGAGCCTCGAGCGCTTGGCGATCCATCCGCGCAGTCGTCACCGCAACGGTAAGCGCATCTTCATCGATGCGCACTTCCCACCGGCGTCTCAGGCCTATTACGAAGCCACGCCGCAAAAACTGCTCTCACAGTCCCGCTTTATCCACCCTGATCTGAATCAGCTGTTCGTGGAGCTGTTCAATGCGGACGTCTATGGACACCTGCGACGCTGCCAGGGCTTCGTGAGCAGTTGCAAGAAGGAGATCAACACGGTCGGCCACGAGCTCGCCAGTGTACGCATTACCGCCGCCATCGCCACCATGCGTCGCTACAACAGGTTCCGCGTGCCGTACTTCCAGTCCCTGCTGGCTCAGGCACGTAAACAACCCACAGTCGAATCCGGTGATCGCGAGATCGTGCGCCGTCCCGGTAATCCTATGCTGCGTTACGTCGGCGGTGCCGATCAGTCCGCCGAGGTGAGCGCCGCTATCGCGTCCGCCCCACTTCAGGAGAATTTTAAATTATGAGTACTGCGATCGCCAAGAACCTAATGGCCGAGATGAAATTGCTCGGTATGTTCGCCGCCTACGATCAGGCCGTTACCGCGGCGACCCGGGATCAAACTGGGTACTCGGAGTTCCTCGATGCGCTGTTGCAAGCGGAATGTGACTACCGCCAGGAGCGCAAGACCGGTTATCGGATCAAAGCCGCCAAGTTCACCTTACGTCCGGCGTTCGAGGACATCGACTTCACGGCCAGCCGCTCGATCAGCAAGGCGCAGATCAAGGAGCTCTACAGTCTGCAGTGGTTGACCGAGGGTCGTCCCGTGCTGCTGATCGGGCAAACCGGCGTCGGTAAAACCTTCATCGCCCAGGCTACCGGGTTGCACGCCTGCGCGTGCGGTAAGTCGGTGTTGTATATGACCGTAACAACGTGGTTGGAGAACGTCGCGCTCGCCCGATCCAGCGGCACGTACTTACGCTACCGCGACAAGATCGCCAAGCCTGACGTGCTGATCCTGGACGACATGGGCATGCGCAAGCTCTCCGCCACCGAGGCGCAGGATCTGTGCGAGATCCTGGAAGAGCGTTCAATCGGTAAGTCCACGGTGTTCACCACCCAACTCCCACTGGACCACTGGTCGGAAGTCATCGGAGATCCCGTGATCTCGGACGCGATCAGAGACCGCCTCGAGCACGCTGCGCTCGTCATCCAGATCACCGGAGAGAGCTACAGGGGCGTCAAAGCACGCAAACTTGCCAGCAAGAAAAAGGACGCGTAAGAATCCTCGCCTTCGGCTCCGCCAGTGACCCGGTTAGGTGGTCCCCAACTGGAGAAATCGGCCGGTCCTCAACAGGGAAATCCTGCAGTTGAGGGCGAGAGAGCAGCATCGCATTCATCGATCGCCAAGGCGGGAATGTCGCGCCAGTCGGCTTCCGGGTCACGACGCTTCGCGTCGTTCCATTCGTCTTCCGAGATTTCCCGGTCCAATGTGTGGTCCAAGAGTTGCGCGTGGTGCAGCGTACAGTCTTCGTCCCGCTGAACTCCCGCGAATGCCTCGTCGATCAAGCTAGAACGGCTTGGAGATCCATTTCCGTGTTATAACAATTTAAGTGCAGACAATGGTTCGGGTGGATATTTCCATCCGGCAAACCGAAACTAGATCCGCAGTGAGGTTGGCCATAGTTCGCAACGCAAACGATTATCGGATAAATCTAAATCCGGTCAAACAATATCGCTCACATTCAGTTCCCAACAAATCGTCGTCCTACGTGCAGCCCCACCAAAGCCGCTTTCTCCCCCTCCTCAAGTTTAGTGAGATGCCGCGCCCATCGCTCCAACGCCTGTTTCTTCTCCAGCGCGTAGTCGTGATGGTCATAGTGTCGATTCTGGACGCCACCGAGTCCGTGGGAAAGGAGCTGTGCGCGAACGTCGCTGGGAACCTTGAGGCTCGCAAGCATCGTCTCGGCCGTTCTGCGCAGATCGCGAAGCTCGAAATCTTCGCGCGCTTGTTTTGCTTTCAGCATTTCCGCGGAAATCTCGCCGACAATTACGCTCAGCGTCTCATGGCGCATTGTGGTCCGGTCATCGGTGCTGAATAGGGGAATCCCGGCTTCCGCCGATTTGAGGCGGCGTTCTAGAATCTCGACGGCCTGTTTGACCAGCGGCAATACATGTCGGCGTGGCTCGCGGCGCGAGCCTTTACCATCGTACAAGGTAATGATACCCGCTTTAAGATCGACATCGGCGGGAGTTACACGCAGAAGTTGCATTGGGCGCTGACCACCAAGAAACAGCAGCAGTCGCAGCGCGTCCTTTTGCGCGCCATCACGGAGTGCGTCGACCCGCCGCAGAAACGCGCCCATTTCGGACGCGTCCAGGACGCGCTTGCGGGCGCGGTTGTACTTCGAGAGTGCTCGAGCGCCGACGCTGGCGACCGTGTTTGCCTCGATGCCGAACGAGCGCAATATGAGTGGCGCGTCCGGATCGGTTTTCGAGGAGAGCGCCAGGCTGTACGCGGCACGCAGGTAGCTGCGAAGTTTGGCCGCCGTGCGACCCTTCCCTGCTTCCGTGAGCGCACTGATCAGCGCGACGAACTGGTCGACCGTCACCTCGGTAGCCTTGCGCTCGGCGATCTCAGGCACCGCCTCAAAGACGTGCACACTGAAGATGCTGCGGACATCCCTTGCGCTTTGCTTGCCATGCTTCTCAAGATGACCGACGTACACATCAAGGAGCTGACGCAGCGTCCCGTGCTTCGCATCCTCAGCGACACGCCGCGCGGCCTCCTCTTCAGCGGCGCGTGCGCGCTCTTCGGATTCGCGCTGCCGCTCGAAATGGGCGTGCAGATCGGTGATGCCATCGCGGTAGAGTCGAGCAAGTTTCGCGGCACGATCGCGCGCGTGGGTGAGCGATAAGCCCCGCCTGCCGGTCTCATCGTACTCACCGAGAGGGAACGATCGCTTCACTTCCTTGCCCTGGTTGGGGACGAAGTACTGAAAGTAGAAGGCGACACCGTCTTGCATGATGCGCGCGACGAGCCGACCGGCGCCGCGCGCACCGCCATCAGATCGCCAGAGGTCCCTTCCGCCCCACTTCGTGCGCAACCCGTTGACCGTAAGGTTATTGGCCATGACGTACCAGGTCAGTCCATTGATGACCGAGACTGTGGGCCAGGACGTAGCGATCTGCCGCGGAATCTCTTACTCATAAATCGCCCCGGACCACAGAAACGCGGCGAAATTGGACATGCTCAGGGACGCATTCCATTGGAATCTTCGATCAAGGCCAGCATTGGTCCACGGAAACTACCGGAGACCTTCCGGCTTCAAACTGGGATGTCGTTCGTAAAGGGGATTCACGACTCGAAAGAGCATCTCCGCCATGATCGCTCCCACAACCCTCCGATATTCCTATAGCTCGGCCTCACCACAGTTCTCATTGACGAGGGCGACCGATCCGTTGAGGCGACCTCCAAACTCGACCATCCGATCGCTAATCTGCTTTGCGATCCCTTCGTTTTCCACGATTCGCATCTCCTTCAATCTAACAGCAGTAGTGCCGGACCACCTACGGCGGTAAGCGTCCGCCCTGTGCCACATTGACTGCTCGTTGACCTGCCACCCCGCATCTCATGGTCATAACGCGACAGAAGAAGACACTGTAGGTGCTATCCGGTGCGGCGATCAATGTTCGAGGATGTCTTCGTCTGTGTGAAACACCGTGATCGCGCCGACTACCGAGGCTGCGTACCCTACTTTCATGCCGCGTTCGTGACTGATCCAGAGCTCGTAAGGACCCTTCCACATCTGCTGCATGCCGAATGAATGGCGGCCCTCAACGCCTTCTGGAGTAGCGTCCTGCCTGAACGCGTTGCCCGGCTCATTTGAAAGAGACGCTGCGATTGGCAGCACGCTGACCTGAAGCTCGGTTGGACCGGCCCCACATTGTCGAAGGAAAGCCACTGACTTCCATCGTCCATCACTCGACGGATACTCCGTCGTTGGTTCGTTTTTGCACTCATCCGGCGCAACAGTGGACTTGTAGCAGGCGCTCAGCCCCACGGCGGGAATGAGCATCCATATCATTCGACCACGCATGGCGATTCACTCCGTTTAGTTGTAAGCATCCGCCCCGGGGGCGATGTTGCACAATGCCTCACCCAATCCAATTCCGTCCGGATGTCTTTACGGCGGTCGTCCGGTCGAGTATCAACGCCGCGCTGAAGTACGCCCAGTCTCCCTTGTCGTCCGTTGCAGTACTGATAACACCCGGCCGAGGCAGTCCGTTGGCGAGAACAAACTGCAACGGGTGAGATTCCCGTTGCAGTACCGTTGCAGTTGCTCACCCGCTTCCCCAGGATTATAGTGAATCCCGTGGGACCGAGATTCAAGTGATTTCAATCACTTACGGACCCAGGCAAGACGGCAGGAGATAGCGCGGGATGCCATCCAACGGACTGTTAATCCGTTGGTCGTTGGTTCGATTCCAACCCGGGGAGCCAATTAAAACAAGGGCTTAGCTCTGTTTCTTCATCCTTTACAGAGGCACTTGTTTCCCATTTGTTTCCCAAAGGCGCGAGCTCTGCCAGCTCGGCCATCCGATCCGCCGAGTCGTCGTGCTTACGCTTCATCGCATGCGTGTAAATGGCGAGTGTGGTTCGCACATCGGCATGGCTCAGAATCTCTTGGGCTCGCCGCGGCGGCACACCCGCTTCTGACATGAAGGTCCCGGCGAGACGACGCATGTCGTGGAAGCGCAGTGGCGGTAGCCCGGCTTTGCGCAACGCTCGCCTCAGGGTATTCCGCAGCAGCTTGTCCGCATCGATCGTCCCCCGTAATCCGCTGGCATCGGCCTCGTCAGGGAACACCAGTCCGCGCTCCGTCACTGGACAGTCGAGTTTCCGGCGCCTCAGCTCAGGCACCAAGTAACCCGGTACAGGAATCGTCCGCAGACTGCTTTCTGTCTTCGTCGTGTCATCGGCTCGCCGCCGTGTCGCCTGATGCTCAACGAAGAGACGTCTGCCGTCGAGGTCGATCGAATCCCACACAAGCCCGCGAATTTCCCCCGAACGTAGTCCCGTGGTAATGACTAGCTCGACTAAAAGTCGCTCCCAGGAAATATCAAGCGCCGCCCGCAGCCGCCCGATTTCCTCGGGTTCAAGGATGTACACCGGCTTCTGGGCGCCCTTGGGCTTCTTCACGTCGGCGGCGGCATTGTCGATCACGAGCTTAATGATCTTGCCGTGGCGCAAAACCGTGCCAATCAGGGTGAGGATCTTGGCGAGCGTGCGTGGAGCAAGGGGCTTCTCAGAACCTCCTTTTTGCGAGGCCTTGAGGCCCGGTTGCGTCAACAGTCTTGTCTTGAAGGCAATCAGCGCCGCGGCATCATATCCCTCAGCAAACGATCGCCCAACTCCGGCAGCAAATAGTCTCGCCCGATCGGCTTGTAGTCGGCAATGGTCGCCGGACCCGGAACAGGATCGACAAGCTGAAATTCAAAGGCGGTCCAGAGGTCCCTGAACGTGGCGGTCTGGCGCTGTTGGAAACTCGCACTTTTCGCCCGAGGGGCGATTTCATCACGGTACGCCTCTGCCGCCGCTTTTGCGTTCGTGCCAGCGCCGAACGCCTTGATCCAACGCTTCTTCCGTCGACCCCCTTCACGCGTGGTTATATCGACGACCCAAGAGCCGCGCCAATACCGAACCGATACGGATGACATTCAGCCGTCCCCTTTGGCGTACTCGGTGACACACCAAATCGATCGTCTCACGCAAATACATCTGTTGGGACAACATTGCCCCCCGCGTTCAGCGCTTTCTGTCTCACGAGCCTGCTGAGGCTCGTGATTGGCGGTCACAGGCTTCTAACCAGCCGCACCTTGCAGGTTCTGCGCAAATAGTTACCTTTTACTGCAGGTAACACAAAGGGAAATTATGGCCAGCGTCTCAATAGGTTCTTCGAACACCGCTCGCGCGCTCTTCAGTGGCATTCGGCATGGCAGCGCCAGCGATTCGACAATGATTCGCGACCTCGCTCACGCGGAATCGAATGAAGCGCCCGAGTTTGTAGTGCGGGACAATACCCGCTTTAGCCGACTTGGCGCTGTCATGATGGGCTCAGGCGTGGCGGCCGGATTTACCTCAATTTACCGCGGCCATCACCGCGTCCTGTACTGTAAATGCAGGCGGCTGACCAGCAGCCGTGATGCTCAAACGACGTCAAAGTGACGTCTTCTTTGATACGTACCCCTATAACCACCCGAAGGACACATTTATGCCGTTTGCACGTATCGATTTAGCCAAAGGAAAAACCCCCGAGTACCGCACTGCCCTGGCCGACATCGTGTATCAGGGAATTGTCGAGGTGCTGAAGGCGCCGGATGGCGATCGTTTCATTGTCGTCAACGAGCATGAGCCCGAGAATCTCATTTATGACCCCAACTTCCTCGGCATGAAACGCTCGGCTGACTTCATCCTGATCCAGGTGACCAGCACTGTCGGAAATAACAAGGAGTCGAAATTCGCCCTCTTCCGATACATCGCCGACAAACTGAAGAGCAAGCTTTCCGTCCGCCCTGATGACGTCATGATCACCACGGTGTTCGTCGACCGCTCTGACTGGTCATTCGGTAGGGGCGAACCCTGGTGATCGACAACTGACAGCCCGACATGGCGCGGCGCAGACTTGACGCATCCCCTCGCAGCCTGGCCCCAGGCTGCGAAGCCCCTCGCCGACCGCGCATGGAATATGCGCACTTTGCCTACCAAGCCACCGGACTGCCCAATGCATTCTTCCCATGTGCTCGCCACCGCCGGTGCGGCTGTGCTACTCGTGATCGCACCTGCGTTCGCCGAAACACCTGCCCAAGCGCCCGCCAGGATTCGCGGCACCATCACCGCGATCGAGCACGGCAGTGTCACGGTCACCGGGCGGGACGGACGTATCCTGACACTAACGACAGGGCCCTACACGACGTACGCCTATGTCGTTCCCTCCAGCCTCGACGCGATCAAGGTCAAGGACTTCGTCGGTAGCGCCGTCAAAGGGCCGCCGAGTTCCATGGTCGCGTTCGAACTCGCGATAGTCCCCGAGAATATGCGCGCCGGACGCATCAGTCTCTACGGCTGGGACCCGCTGCCCGATCCGACGGCACGGCGCACTGACATCACCGCAACTCGCATGACCAACGGCTTGGTGTCGGGCATCTCACCATGGCCTACGGATCTCACCAACACCAAAATGACAAACGGGGCCGTCTCCGCGGAGACGGGTGGCGCGGCGGGCCTCACGCTCACGGTCACCTATGACGGCGGCAGCAAGAGCTTTCGGATCGCCGTGCCACCCAACGCGCCGATCGTGCGCTACATACTCACCGACCGTTCGGCACTCGCCATAGAGTCTGCCGTGATGATAAAAACCAACCCCCGCAACCAGGCCGGCCTCGTCACCATAGGCAAGAGCGTTACGCCACCGATGTAAGTCAGCCGCGCGCCCCGATTGCCGAGCCATCCTTGGACAGTACGCGAGTGATCGTCACGATTGCCGCTCTTCATGGCGATGGAGAGGAACGACCAGGGTGGGTCGAGCGGCAGGGGCCTGCGACCGGTGCCGGCTCCGGTAATCAGGACAGTCTTCATTTCCATCTCCGTTTAGGGTAGCTGACACTCGTGCAGTCAACTTACCGCGAAACCACGGAGCGTTCGGTAAATTGGAGTAAAGCAACGCGGCGCGCGCTGGCTCGGGCCCGTGCCGCAGCGTGCCGAGTCAGCACCGGAAAGTTGAGTTCGCGGTGAGCAGGCGCGCGGATCTTTTCAGGTCCTCCGTCGCGGCTTTTTCCTCGAAGCTCGCATACGCAGGCCCGAGAAGCTCGACCGCCGCCTCGTTATTGCCCGCGGCGGCGGCCATCCGCGCAAGGTCGTTCAAGATCCGTAGCTCCAAGGTCCGCGCGCCGATCGCGAGGGCGTTTTCGCGTGCTCGACCCAACATCGTACGGGCATAATCTCGTTCGCCCAACGCGTCCATGGTCAGCGCCTTCACCCGAAGCAGTTCGGGGAGGCACCAGTTCTCCTTCGTCTGGCGCTGCAGGGTCAACGCGAGCTCCACCGTTTCGTCGGCGTCGGTGGGTCGGCCACTTTCGAGCAGGGCTTCGGCCAACACGCCGAGGTACATCGGCGTGCGCTCCAGGAACCGGTCGCGCACCAGAGCGTCGATGGCCGAGCGCATGTCGTCGACGGCGCTCGCGTCGCCCCGCGCGTGTCGACTGACCGAAACATAGAACCGGTGCACCGGTTCCCAGAGTGCAATGCGCCCGCGGTCGAGGTTGCCCCCAAGAATCGTCGTGTATCGCTCAAAAGTGTTGACGTGACCACTCCAGAGTGCGAGCGGCATGGCGAAAAGCGCGAGGATCCTCGACTGGCCCATCAAGTGGCCATTCTGACCGGTCTTGACCACCATCTCCTCGGCCATCGCCAGGGCACGCTCAGGCCGACCGGTCAGCCAAGTCGAAAAGGCGAGCATGCCGTGAATGCTGACATGTGACTGCTGCTGGTAGCGCACATGCCTGGATGTGGGCACGCCGCGGGCAAGCTCCTCGGCGAGACATTCGAGCTTGGTCTGTGCGTCGAGGAGGTTGCCACGACGTACTTCCGCCATGGCGCGCAGCCGCTCTCCGTCGAACAGCGAGGCCCGCTCGCCAGTCCGGGCGGCGACCCGGATAACCTCATCCAACAGTATGATGGCCTGTTCGTGACGCCCAGTCGCGACGAGGAACAACGACATGCTGCACATGACGGAGAGGTGTTGACCAACGTCTCCGCCGCGCTCGGCGAAGTGGAGTGCGCTGTTCCAGGCGTCGTCCGTGGCCGCCTGGAGCTGCCCGCCAAAAGCCATGCACCATGCCCGAGACGCCGCGAGCGTCGCCGTTCGCTGCATTCCATCCGACATGGACGTGCAGTGTTTCAACGCCCTCTCGACCTGAGACAGTTGCTCGAACATGGATGATTGCTCGTTCCAGAGACGGATCCCCGCGACGGCCAAGTCGACGCCGAGGAGGGCAGCCCCTCCTTCGCTGAAGCACCAGTCAAGAGCTTTGCGCAGGTCCGCGATCCTTGGCTCGTAACGAGCGCGCCAGAGACGATTGTCGACCCACGCCCATTCCGACTCGCCTTTCTCGAATAGCGACAGCACGAGTTGCGCGTGGTGACGGTGCGCGGCTTGTTCAAGGGGATCCTGCTGTAAGCGCTCCGCCGCGTAACATCGGGTGCTATCCAGCAGCCGGTAGCGGAGTTGCTCCTCCGCGATCTCCGCCGACAACAGTGATTTGGCGACGAGGCCGCCGAGCGCCACGGTGGTCTGGTACGGGTCGTAGTGCACCAATCGCGCCATGCCGGCAACATCGACCCACTCGAAGGAGCCGGCGAACACCGACAGCAGCCGGAATAGGGTCGACTCCTGCGTGGACAACAGCTGGTAGCTCCAATCCAATGTCGCCCACAGCGTTCGATGCCGGGAATGCGTGGTTGCGGCGTCGTTGCGGAGCTCGCTGAAACGACGGCCGACGGAGTGGAGGAGTTCCGCCGGCGAGAACTGAACGAGCTGCGCGGCGGCGATCTCGATCGCGAGCGGAAGTCCGCCCAGCGCCGCGCACAGACTCGCTACGACGGCGGCGTCGGCGGCGACCAGCCGATAGTCCGCCGATTCGAGCGCGCGCGAGGCGAATAGCTCGACCGAGGAATAGGCAAGCGCCTCGCTCGCGGTTTGCACTTGTGCCAGCAGGTGGGGGAACGCGAGCGGCTCGACGCGTTGCACGTTCTCGCTGCCGACTCCAAGTGGCTCGCGACTGGTGGCGAGCAGGCAGCAGCGCACCTTCGCCTCGACGATCCGGGTTGCGATCGTCGCGGCACCGGAGAGGACGTGTTCGCAATTGTCCAGAACGATCAGGATGCGCCGGTCCTGCAGGTGTCGCACCACCGCCAAGATCAAGTCCGTCGGATCGCCGCGAACGCCCAGACAAGTGGCCACCAGATGGGGCACCAGCGCAGGGTCGTTGGTCGCGGACAGATCCACAAAATGAACGCCGTCGGGGAAGGCGTCATGCCTCGTGTGAGCGACCGCAATGGCGAGGCTACTTTTTCCCACACCACCGGGGCCGACAAGGGTCACGAGGCTGGTAAAGTCGAGCGCTCGGGCTACACCCTCGACATCCCGCTGCCGGCCAACGAGCGGAGAAAGCGCGGGCAGACTGCACACCGCCGGCTGATCGTCGCTGACAGTGGAGAAGTCCGCGACGTCGAGGCGCTCAGCCTGGACCCGTCCCACGAACTGGTAGCCGTGTCCGACGACTGTCGCAATGTAGGTTGCCGGGGAGAGCACATCCTCCAGGGCCCGGCGCAAGCTGCTGATGTGGACCTTCAGATTGCGCTCATCGACGAAGACGTTGGGCCAGGCGAACTCGATCAGAGCGTTCTTGCTGACCTCCTCTCCGGCCCGCATCACCAACAGGTGCAAAATATCCAGCGCCCGTCCACCCAGCTTCACAGGTCGTTTGTCCCGCACCAGGACCTGCCGGCTCGGAATGAGCTTGAACGGCCCGAACGTAAAGGCAACCTCTACCAACGGGTTAACTCGCATGACTTTCGCTTTTTCCGTTCATTGGATTGTCCGCTGCCGCACCCGCGGATCCGGAAGTGGGGCAGGCTGCTGCGATAAGGCGAAGGCTAAACAGCCCGCGAGGGAGGCTTCCGCGACAATTTCTGTACCTGCCGCCCCAACCTCGTTGTGGGTCGGTGCGGCCGCGCCGATGCCAGCAGCAGGAATCGCGCCCAGTCGGTTGTGGACACTCGAACTCGTCGATCGCAGGCATTTCCTCGGTCGCTGCCTGTAATCGAAAGTGTGCAAAACGCCTCAGTGCAGTGGGCAGGCCGAGAAGGATTCCCCTGTCCTCCCCTAATTTACCGAGGCCATCCTGACTGCAGGGCCGCGCGGGCCGGCCCTGCTGCAAGATGTCTGGCTGCTCGAAAAGCTGGCGCATTTTGCTCGTGAGGTCATCCCTGAGCGACGCATGCACGCAAAGGGCTGGGGCGCCTTTGGAACCCTCGAGGTCACTCATGACATTACCCGCTTTACGCGTGCGAAAATCTTCGCCCCGCGGTCGGCAAGAAAACCAACCTCTTTATGCGTTTCTCGTCAGCCGCCGGTGAGCGCGGAGCAGCTGATGCGGAGCGGGACCTCCGAGGTTTCGCGATCAAATTCTATACCGAGGAAGGCAACTGGGATTTCTGGACGCTGCTGCCTGAGGCGCTGCATCAAGTCACGATTGTCATGTCGGATCGCGGGCTTCCGAAGAGCTTTCGACATATGCAAGGCTTCGGCAGCCACACTTACTCCATGATCAATGCCGCCAATGAGCGCATGTGGGTGAAGTTCCACTTCAGGAGTCAGCAGGGCATCGCGAATCTGACCGACAGTGAGGCGGAGGCGCTCGTCGCGAAAGATCGCGAGAGTCATGGCCGAGACCTCTTCATGGCAATCGAGCCACTCTTGATTATGATTGCGCGCTCAGATTTTGAGGTTGGGACGCAGATTACGGACCGGGCTCAAACCTTCGAGCAGCGTAGCCAAATGCAGGACGGTAGATTCCGCCAGCCACGGCGCGACCACTTGCACCGCGATCGGCAATCCATCGTGGCTGGTGCCGAATCGCATCGACAAGGCCGGGAGCCCGGTCACGTTGAAGGGCGCGGTCGCCTTCATGATGTTCAGAGCCGGCACCTTCTGGCCGTTGATGACAAACTCGGTGGCGCCATGTTTGTGCGCTGGCACGGGCGTCACGGGGCAGAGCAATGCGTCATACCGCTGGAAGTATTTGGCGAAGCCGTCCTTTAGGTTTTCGGCTTGCTGTTCCGCGTGCACGAAATCGCTGATCGAGGTGTCGGGCCTGTCTAACACGAGCTGGGCATATTTGAAGATGTCGGCTTCATGCCCGGCCGTCACCTTCTTGAACTCGGGTTTGGCTTCCATCACCTGGAGCTTGAAGAACACGTCGGTGGAGTCGATCTGCTCGAGCACGGAAATGCGCACGGGCTCAACGATGACGCCAGCCCTCTTTAGTGCCTCGGCCGCGGCTCGCACAGTCGCCGCGACATCGGATTCAATCGGGCCGAAGCCAGGTTCCACGAGCCAGCCAACCCGAAGCGGTGAATTCAGGGTCGCTCCCACGCCGACGTCAATCATGAGCGGGCTCATCGCATAGCCATCTGCTCCGTCCGGACCAGCGAGAAGCGAGTAGGCGCGCGAGATATCGCGAACGGTGCGCGCCATGGGGCCTTCGCGGACCGAAGCGCATCGTCGGCCACGGTGACGATTGCGTTCAGCCTGGGATTAAGGGCTTCGATGCGCTTCAGATGCGCCTGCACGACCTCGACCGGGGAAACCTCCTTGGTACGGATCAGCTCGGCTAGCTCGGTCGCGTCGGAATAGATGAGATCGGCACTCATTGGGGTTCCCTCGTTTCATGCATCGGGTGGGGGCTGCGGTTCACCGTCGGCGGCAGGCTTTCGCGCGCAGTGTCGGTCTCACAGCGTCGGATGCAGGTCGCGGACCTTGCTGACGCCTTCGAGCAGGGAGGCGACATGAAGAATCGTCGACTCCGCCAGCCAGCTGCCAACAATCTGGACGTTGATCGGCAAGCCTTCCTTGCTCGTGCCGAAGCGCATCGAGATGCCGGGCAGGCCCGTGATGTTGAGCGGGACGGTTGCTCCCTGAAGATAGGTGGCGTCGACCTTCTGGCCGTTGATGACGAACTCCTGCTGGCCGTGCTTGTGGGCCGGAAGCGGCAAGACAGGCGTCACTAGCGCGTCGAACTTATCGAAGTACTCAGCGTAACCATCCCGTAGGCGCTCGGCGGCCTTCTCCGCATCAATAAAATCCTTCATCGATGTATCTGGCAGCGAGAGCATGGTCTTGGACATCTTGTACATCTCACTCTCGTGACCCGCGGTTACCGCGGCAAAGGACGGCTTCATCTCCATCACGTGGAGGCGATTGAACACATCAAGCGCGAAGTCCTTCTCCAGCGCTGGAATACGCACCGGCTCGACCTGGAGGCCGATCCCCTTGAGCGCGTCCGCGGCCGCCTCGACCGTCCTCGCGACTTCGGGATCGATCGGTCCGAAGCCCGGCCCGACCAACCAGCCCACCCGGAGCTGGCGATGAGGAGCGCGGCCCACACCGGCATCGAACTGGACGGCACTGGTGGCGAAGCCATCGTGCCCGTCGGGTCCAGCCAGCTGCGAGAAGGCCAGCGCGAGGTCGCGAATGCTGCGCGCCATCGGCCCGACATGCCAGAAACGGCGCGGGACACGCAGATAGATTCCGGTCATCGGCACACGCCCGTGGGTCGCCTTCAGCGAGACGATGCCCGTCTCGGCCGCCGGGCCGCGCAGGGAAATGGCAAGGTCGGTGCCCAACCCGATGGGTGACATGCCCGCCGCGATGGCGGCCGATTCACCGCCGCTCGAACCGCCTGGAGTGCGGGTCAGGTCCCAAGGGTTGTTCGACCGGCCCGTGAGCAGGTTGTCGGTCTCAATCATGTACGAGAATTCGGGAAGGTTGGTCTTCGCCAGCAGGATGCCGCCAGCCCTCTTCATGCGCGCGACGCTGGTCGCGTCGGCCTCCGGTACGCGGCCCTTGAAGATCGGCGACCCACGCTGGGTCGCCACGTCCGCAGTGTCGATCGAGTCCTTCACCGTAAAGGGAACACCGTGCAGCGGCCCGAGTTCGCCGCCCGCCAACACCGCTGCCTCCGCCGCCTTGGCGGCTTTGAGCGCACCGTCTGCGAGCGTGACGATCGCGTTGATCTGTGGGTTCACCGCCGCGATGCGATCCAGGTGCGCCTGCACGACCTCGACCGGCGACACCTCCTTGGTGCGGATCAGTTCGGCCAGCCTGGTCGCGTCGGAAAAGATGATATCGATGTCGTTACTCATGGCTATTGCTCCTGCCTGGTTGCTCGGGACTGACATTCTTGGGCAGCGAATCCGGGTACTCGGACATGAGACTCTCCATGATGGTTTTCTTTGCAATGAGACTCAGCTGCACCCGGATTAGAGGTGCTTTCGCCGGCCAGAACGTCAATCGCACGCGCCCGCATCAGGGAAGTGGCGCAGAAGATGGCTGGGAGAACCTCCCGGAAAAGCCGGGGTGGTTCGTGGCGAAAAACAAAAGCGCTCACGCCGGCGACTCGAAAGTGCCGGGGCTCTTCGGCGTAGCGCGCCACTCTGGCTGACGTTCCTCGGTCGCTTTGGCGAGCGCGCGGCGGACGCCCTCGACGTCATAGTCCTTGAGATAACCGGGTGTGCCCGGCTGCTGACGCCATGACTCCGCGATCACGCCGGCGTCAACTGCGTCAAAGCCTATCCCGTCGATGAGCGCCATTGCCTTGAACTTAGCCCTGGCGTCGTCTCCTGCCACCGCCAGAGCGATGCGGTCCTTAGAACCCGCCGGCTTGGCGCCCGGTTGAAGATGGGTCGCTTCTATGGTGTTGAAAGCCTTGATCACCGGACGCCCAAGGTGTTCCTCGACCCATTCGCTTTCGGTGCCCCCGTCCTCAATTCCGGCCAGAAGACCGTCGCGCTGTTGTGGGTAGTAGTTGCTCGTGTCGATCACGACGACATCGGCCGGCGTGGCCGCGAAAAGTTTGCGGGGCAGACTCGGGATTTTGTTCATAGGAAGGGCGACGACCACGACCTCCTGGCCGCGGACCGCATCTTCGATCGCCGCTGCCCGCGCGCCGGTTTCCGCCGACAGGTCCGCCAAAGACTCGGGTCCGCGCGAATTGGCGACCAGTGACCTCGTGCCCTACGGCCCGGAAGAGACGAGTAAGTGCGCCGCCGACACTTCCAGCGCCAACAATGCCGATTTTCATGTTTGTTCCCCTCGAAGATGTTTAGGTGGCGAAGCGAAATTTATCGATCCCTTTGCGTAATCCGCACCGGCTCGGCTTGGGCCGCCAGCAGCTTGTCCACGGTGATCGGCAGCGAGCGGACCCGCTTCCCGGTGGCGTGATAGATCGCGTTGGCAACCGCGGCCGCAACTCCGACGATTCCGATCTCACCCAACCCCTTGACCCCAAGCGGCGTCACCTCGGGGTCGGGTTCGTCGACGAAGATCACGTCGATGTCCTCGATATCCGCGTGCGCAGGCACGTGATCGCACGATCCGCCCCTTGGCGATGGCAGACACAATCGCAACGCCCCAGAGCATGTTCGATTCCTACCGTCAGCGATCGGGCATTCAACGTAACGCGAAACCGTTGTCGCCTCGGTAAATTGAGGTAAAAGAAGCAGCAGCGTTACCAACCAGGTTGGGAACCAGGACGACCTCCGCCGCGCTGCCCATCACCCGAAAATCGACTTGGTCAGAATCGCGCCCACGAGAGGTTGCGGAAAGGCCGTCACGAAAAGGTGGTCATCAACCAATAGGGCCGTTCCAGTCCGATTCGCAACGCAATGTAATAGGCCAGCATGGCGGAGGGATAACAACTGATCGCAAATGCAACCGCCGCACTGTCAGTGGTGGGCCCCGGCCAGGCAGCGCCTTTCACACGCCTGCACGTTACTGCCTAAATCGAGCAATTGACCGGTCGTCGGGTGTCATGGTAATCGTTGCCTGCGGCAAGTTTGCCGATGGCATATCGCGACACACCACCCTACCGCGGGGTCAAAGATGTTCATCGTAAATTGAGGTAAAGCGCCCGCGGCAGTGCCTAGATTGATTTCCGGAGGTCGAAATGTCGGCTGACGTCGAACGCCGCACCGTCCGGGACGTGAGCTGGCGGATACTCCCCTTTCTGTTCGTACTCTACGTGTTCAGCTTTCTCGACAGATCGAATGTCAGTATCGCGGCTTTGCAGATGAATGAGGAGCTGCACTTCAGTTCCGCCGTGTTTGGTTTTGGAGCCGGCTTATTCTCCGCGGGCTACGCGCTCTTCGAGATCCCGAGCAACTTCGTACTCACCCGGGTAGGCGCGCGCCGCTGGATTGCCCGCATCGCAGTGTCATGGGGGGTCCTGGCCACGGCGATGGCGTTGATACACACCCCGGCACAATTTTACTTTGTCAGGTTCCTGCTCGGAGTCGCTGAAGCGGGCTTTTTTCCCGGCGTCATTTATTACATCGCCCAGTGGTATCCGCTAGCCTACCGCGCCCGCGCGGCGGCGATCTTTACTGTAGCCATACCGGTGTCCCAGGTGTTCGGCGGCGCGCTCGGCGGAGTGCTGCTGGGACTCGGAGGCGCGGCAGATTTATCCGGATGGCGGTGGCTATTTCTGCTGGAGGGCGTTCCATCGCTCGTGCTGGGGATCATGGTCTGGTTTCACCTGACCGATAGTCCAGGTGAGGCTCATTGGCTTGCGGCTGTCGACCGTGACTGGCTGGTCGCGCGTCTTCGACAGGACCGTGAGGCGTCTGCCCCCACGTCAGTTGGCCCTGCGGCAACCGCCGCCGCGGGAATCGGCTACTGGCGCGCGTTGCAGACTCCCGTTTGCTGGTGGCTCGCGCTCATGTACTTTTCTTTTCTCACCATTGGCGTTGGCTACACGTCGTGGATCGCTTTGCTCGTCCGCGGAGCGCTGGCGACACAGAATACGATCACGGGATTCATTACCGGCGGGATCTCCCTGGTGTCCGTCGGCTCGTACCTCGTGGCCGCTCGATTGTCCGATCGAACGAATGACCGGTGTTTGTATGCTGTCATCGGTCTCGCCTTTTGCACAGTGGGCTGTCTCGGAGCGGCCTTTGCCCCGCTGCCGTGGCTCAAGGTGCTGTCGCTCGCCATGATTCCGCTCGGGACTGGCGTATTCCTGCCATCATTCTGGTGCCTCCCGACTCTGACATTCAGTGGACCCTCGGCCGCCTCCGCAATCGCGCTCATCAGTGCAGTCGGCTCGAGCGGGGGGCTCCTCGGTCCAAGCATCATTGGTTATTTAAAGCACTCGACCGGCGGAGACGCAGCCGCATTCGTTGCCCTCGCCGGCGTCGGACTCGTGGGCTGTAGTGTTGGGGTTGTCCTGATGCGCGAGGATACTTTCGCCCCACGCTGAGATACCGCTGGCTGTTGGTCAGAAACGTGCTCGTGACTTCCGAGCGGTCACGCCCCCGATAACGATGGCGCCGCGCACGTCCCCGCGGCATCATGAGCGCGACTTTAACGCTCAAGGAGCTGGAGCCCCGGCTTGAGCGTGGTCATGTTCGAGACACTCGAGGGCGGTACCCAGAGCAACATGAACGTCAACGAAGTGTTGGCCAATCGCGCGATTCAGCTGTTTGGTGGCACTCTGGGGTCGCAGGATCCGGTGCGCCCCAATGACGATGTCAATATGGCCCAATCCTCCAACGACAGCTTCCCGACCGCGATGCATATCGCCGCTGTCGAGTTGCTCGATGGGAAGTTACTGCCGTCGCTGGAGCGGCTCGCGCAAGTCATCGAAACCAAGTCGCGTGCGTGGATGGGGGTAGTCAAAGTCGGCCGTACTCACCTGGAGGATGCGACTCCATTGTCGGTCGGTCAGGAGCGGTCGGGATGGGCTGCCCAGCTTCGCGCCGCCTTGCAGGCCGTCGCGGCTTCCCGCATCGGGCTGTATGAGCTTGCCCTGGGGGGCACCGCTGTGGGAACCGGACTCAACGCGCCGCCGGGCTTTTCACAGAAAGTCGCCGCGACGATAGCGGAAATCACCGGCAAGCCGTTCGTCACCGCGCCGAATAAATTCATGGCGCAGGGTTCCCTCGATGGTGCGCGCGTCCGCCGCGCTGCGCGGCGCTGCTGTTGCATTGATGAAGATTGCGAATGATATGCGGTGGCTGGCGTCCGGCCCACGCTGTGGGATTGGTGAATTGCAACTCCCGGCCGACGAGCCGGGCTCATCGAGCATGCCCGGGAAAGTCAATCCAACCCAATGCGAGGCGTTGGTCATGATCGCCATTCTGGTCATCGGTGAAGATACCGCAACCGCGTTCGCCGGCAGCCAGGGAAATTTTCAACTCAACGCCATGCGACCGATCGTCATCAATAATTTCATCCATTCCGCGACGATTCTGGCTGATGGTTGCGACAAATTCCGGGAGTTTTCGGTTGCGGGCACCGAGCTGAACCGAACCACGATCTCCGCTTATGTCGAGCGCAATCTGATGTTGGTGACCGCCCTGTCGCCGTGCATCGGCTATCAGAACGCCGCCCGTATCGCGGAAGCCGCACAGGCCGCCGGGCGGCGCTAGCCCGGTAACGCGGCGACCGCGCTCGCGATTGGCGTTTCGCCCGCGGTCACTTCGAGAATTCTGCGGCGCACACCCGGTGAATGGAGCAAGGCTGCAATCGTTGCCGCCACGTCATCCCGGGATATTGCTGTATGCAGCTCCGCCATACTCAAACTGACGCTACCCGTCCCGGAATCATCGGTGAGGGAGGCCGGCCTGAGGATCAGCCACTCAAGTCCGCTATGGACGAGTTCGACGTCCGCTCGCTTTTTGACTGTCATGTAGTGTTCGAAGCTTTTCGGCATGTCTCTTTCCCGCCAGGCTTCGGGGAATACCGAAACGAGCAGCAGCCGGAATATGCGCGCCAGTCGCGCCGCGGCGATCGCTTTACGAACTCCATCGCCGTCTACTGCGTCGATCATCGAGTCGTTGTCCCGCTCTCCAGCGCCTGCGGTATAGAGCAAGACGTCCGCACCAGAAGCCGCAGAGGCCAGCTGCTGCGCGGAGATCGTCGCCACATCTCCGAGGATGGCGCTCGCTCCAACTGCACGTAGGGCGGTGATCTGTTCAGGGCGACGGCACAGACCGGAAACCTTGTCCCGTCGCGCGGCCAACAGACCGGCAACGCGAGAGCCGGTTCGCCCACCGATGCCGATGATGAAGACGTTCATTCCATGTTACCTCTGCACAACGGTCCGGCAGGCCATAGCCATGACGCTATCACGTGGGTGCGCCGTTCTTCGTAAATTGAGGTAAAAGCCTTTCGTCATCGCGATGTGAATCCGAGAAGCGCTGCAGCTTAGCGCCGCCCCGGAGCCGACTTCGCGACTCATGATCGGTGCGCTTCGACCATACGAAATGGATGTTTGCATCCGACAGCAGCAGCGATCGCGCGTGCGAGCCGGTCGCCCGCGAAATATATTTTGCGCGTCCCAACGTAAGCGGTAGCTACCCGGCGTCTGGCCGGGCGCCCCGCGAGGCGGGAGTTCGAACGCTCCCCGCCGCGCACGGATCTTCACGTGGATAAAGGCTGCGAACCCCAGCTACATCAGAGGCGCTCTTTTCCGCACTTCGGACAGCGCCTAGGCGGAGCCACGACTCGCCAGAGGCTTGTGAGTTTTTCGGGCCGAAGACTGATGAGCGGTTCGTGGCACTCTTCACACCGAATAAAGTAGATCGAGATCGCGTCGATTGCAGCGATAAGGAGCAACACGTCTTGCCACTGCGGCGAAAGACCCGCGAATCGAGTAGCAGTCCAACATCCGAGGAAGATTACCCACACGAGGACGACCTTCACTCGAACTGTAGATCGACCACTGCTCAGACTAGGTTCGTCAAGTTTTTGATCCATGGTCATCCGTGCCGCCGACGTAAATCCGAGCGCATTGGATTTTCTGCGAAGTGTTGTTTCCAGAGCCGCGGGATAAGCTCGGCGACCCGTGCAGCAGGATGCTGAGCGACGCGCTGCAGGACGTCGACCAGGTAGGTGTAAACGTCGACGCCGTGGAGCCGGCATGTCACAATGAGGCTCTGCACGATACCCACGTGTTTGGCGCCCAGTTCGGTCCAACAGAAATTCCAATTTTTGCGACCCATCGGGATCACACGCAAGTTGCGCTCCAAATGATTGGTGTCGATCGGCACATCTGGATCGGTGAGAAATATCTCCAGCCCCAGCCGCCGCTCACGCACATAGTTGAGCGCCTTGGTAAAAGCCGTGGTGGGGCGCAAGCCGTGCTCCTCGAGGCAACGGTCCACCCAGGCGAAGAAGGTCTCCACGTACGGCTTGCTGTGCGTGAGGCGATGTAGCATTTTGGCTTCACCGGCAAGGTCGAGTCTGCGGATATCGTCTTCAATTGCGTAGAGTGCGCTGATGCGCCTGAGTGCCTCGAGCACGCCCAGAGGTTCAGTGCTCTGGGCTTCAACAAACTCGCGGCGCGAATGACTCCAACACAGAGCATGCGCGATACCGATTTTCTTCGCATAACTCGCATAGGCGGCGTAGCCGTCAGTCAACATAACGGATCCTGGTGCATGCTCGACTCCGAGGGCACGCTCTACGTTCTCCCCGCCACGGGAGGGAAAGAACGGGAAGCAAACCTCATTGTGCTCACCGTAGACTGGCCAGAAGTAAGCGATCTTCATCTTGCCGCGCTCCTTGCGACCAGCCTTGATCGGGGTCTCGTCCATGGCCTTCACACGACTGGCCCGGATGGAGTCGAACTGAGCGTCGTAGATGGGCTCCAGCAGCGAGATCGATCGTTGGCTCAGCTGTGTCAACCAGGGTCGGCTGACATCAATGCCACTGTCCTGCAGGCGTTGGTGTTGCCAAGGCAAGTGGTAAGCAAACTTGTCCACCAACAGACCAGCCACAAAGCTCACATCGGCGCGGCTGCCATCGATGACACCGACCGGGGCGGGCGCGCAGCTGATTGTCTGAGTATCGACTCGTTTGGTCACTGAGCGCAGATACTTGAGGATGACGTAGCTGCCGGGGCGCTGCGCCAGGCGATAGCTCACCTTCTGGCTGATGACCTCGTACTCATCCGCGGAGAGTCCTTCGATCTGAGGATCAGGCAGTTTGATGGTCTCTACCGGCACGCATGCCTCGTCGAAGAACGGCACACTGTCCGCCTCACCCACGGCGGCATCTCGCTGCGGCTCACGGCGCGTATGAGTCGCTACGAGTCGTTCCTTGGCAGGGACCATCGGTGGCGGGGTGGCTAGGACCTCACCCAGAGCCAGTTGCTGCGCGTTCTCCAATACCCGCAGCCGCTCACTCTTGGTGCCGAACATCTGCCGCTGGAACCACTCGAGCTGATGCTGCAGAGACTGGATCGTGGATCCGAGTGTTTGTACCAAAGCAATGAATTGCGCCGGGCCGTAAGAAGCCATCTCAGCCTCGCTCGGGAGCTTGCTCGTCGGCGCTGGTTCCATCAGCGCATTGTAGCGAATCAGAACTGATCGATGAAGTGTTGGAGGCAGGTTTTTGCAGCAACTTCGGCAACCGATACCGCTTGCGCAAGCGACCCGGCTCAATACCCTCCAACATCAACTTCAATGCGGTCCAATCCATCTCGTGTGTGCGCACCTGAGCCCAATCACTCACAAAACGTCCGGCCTCTAACTTCTTCGCCCAAATGCAAAATCCTGAGCGATCGAAGTACAAGACCTTCATCATCGTCGCTCGACGCGAAATAAAAACATATAGATCTCCGCTCAGCGGGTCGGCTCGTAAGCTCTGTTTTGTGAGCGCATACAAACCCGTGAACGACTTACGCATGTCACAAGGGAAGCCGTACAGGTGAACACGGATCTGCCCTTCCGGAAAAAACATCAGCTGCGGACCAGCTGCAGCAGCACCCCTCCGCCCAAATCCAGACGCACCTCGAAGCGGCCGCGACTCGCACCGATCGCCCCCAGATCGATAAACTCCTCCGAGGCTTTCTCGGCACGGCTGTTTTTGGATATCTGCGGAGACACATTCTTGCCCGCGGCTTGCTGCCGCAGTCGAACGCGCCAACCATACAGGCTGGCC
>JAQGOE010000293.1 GCA_028293725.1 Gammaproteobacteria bacterium
CAACAGATTTTCCAGCGGGCCGTTGGCCGGCTCCTGTAGTTTGAGAGTCGCATCCATGCGATCCGCGTTGAAACGCAGCTGCAGGTCGTAGTTGCCGATGCCGCCGGTGCGCTGCGCGACCAGGCTCGCCATCGCGTCCCGCAGCGACCGCCAATGAGCGCTGCCTTTGACGACGAGGGAAGTGGCGGTGCCGGCGAGGTCAGGTCCGAGCTGCAGCGTGTCGACCGCAAGCTGCGTTATGTCGGAGTGGGGGAATGTGAATTCGCTGCTCGGTTTGTTGTCGGGCTTGGTGACGGGAGCACGCTCGATATCCAACAGGCCGACGTGCAAGCTGTCGACCTGGATGTGGCGCGCGAGTAGCGACAGCGGAGACCAGCGCAACGAGATGTGTTCCGCATTCAACCAGACGCCACGGTCGTCGCTCAATTGCAGCTGGTCCAGATCCAACGCAGCCGGGAATGAGCCGTTGATGCCTGACAGTTGGACGTGACCGTCCGTCAGGCGGGTCGTCGTGCGGATGATGAGCGCTCGGCCGCTCCCGGTGTTGCCGATGATCAGTACCGTGCCCACGAGGATCACGACCAGCAGCAGTAGCGAGCCGAGGGTCCACGCCGAAATTTTCAGTGCGCGGCTCATTAGAAAGACTGTCCCAATCCTATGTAGATCTCGAAGCGATCGCCGGCGCTGCGGGCGATTCCACCGGGTATCTGGGAGGTCGTGGCGCCCTCACGATTGATCGGTATGCCAAAGTCCAGGCGTAGCGGGCCGATGGCCGTGTAATACCGCACGCCGGCGCCGGCGCCGAAGCGCAGAGTCGAATCCAACGGATTCACATTCCGGCTCACTTGCCCGGCATCCAGGAAAACGACGAAGCCGAGACTCTTGCCGATCCGCTGGCGAAATTCGGCCTGACCGGCGTTGATCGCCGTGCCGCCGATCGGATTGCCGTCGTTGAATTGTGGACCGACTGACTGATAACGGTAGCCCCGCACCGTGCCGCTGCCGCCGGCGTAGAAGCGCTGGTCGGGAGGGAGGCTGTATTGGCCAGCACCCTGGGCCAGGCCCGCCAATGCCCGCAGGGCAATGACGCGTCGGCCTGGATCCGCACTCAAGTGCAGTCTTTGCAAATCGAAATAAAAAGAGGCACTGACCTGAGTGACGAAGTATTTAGCATTCTTCGTGCCGAGCGAGAGAGTGGGCGCCTCGCTGAACGAAGCGCGCATGCCGTGGGTGGCATCCTCCAGGGGTGAGCTGAGCCCGGTGGTGTTGTAGAGGAGGCTGAAAGGTAGAGCCAATAACGTGTAATGCGACGTCAGCAGATTTGTGGTGAAAACTTCTTCGGAACAGATTCCCGCGGTACACGTCGGTCCGTTGATGACCAGGTAGGGCGGATCCGTGAGACACGCAATCCCGGCGCACGTGTACTTTGCGGGGCAGTCGACCACCGTAGGCAGGCAGGTATTCGGCGGGCAGGTGGCCGCGCTCGTACAAGTCTGCTGGAAGTAGCCTTCCTGATCGATGCTCTCCACTTCAGCCGTGACGCCGACACTGGCCGTCCAGACGCTCGAGAGCTTGCGGTTCAGGGTTGCGCCGAAGGTGATGGCCCTCTGATCATAAGCCTGTAAAGACTGGTTGATGGCCTGGACGGCGAGTTGCAGGCTCTGATCGCGATGGCCGAATTCCGGCATCAGGTACTTCGCACTCACGTCGTAGCCGACGCCCGTGGATGCCGAGCCGCCAAGGTTGAGCACAGACGAGCTCAGGGTCAGCTGATCGGCCTCGCCTGTGAGGTCCCGGTGGGTCCAGGTGACCCCGGCGCTGCCGCCGAGGTCGGTTGAATAGGCGCCACTTAGGCTCACTGCGTGCAGCGGGCGCTCGCGGAATTTGAAGGTGACGGGAACCTGTCCGGCACTGTCGACTTTCGTACCAACCTCCACCGTAACGGCGGTGAAAACTCCGAGCGCGAGCAGGTCCTTGCGCGCTTTTTCGACCTTGCTCGCGCCGTACTGCTCGCCGGTATGCAGGAGAAGGCGCTTGCGCACGAACGACTCGTGCATGCGCTTCAGGCCCCTGATGCGAATCTCGCCGATGTTAACGCGCGCCCCCGCGACCACGTGGAAGCTGACATCGAGCACCCTGTTTGCCGGATCCTCGTGGGCGACCGGGGGATCGACTTTCGCGAAAGCGTAGCCATCGTCTTCGAGCGCCGTCTGGAGGCGGTCGCCCGCGGCAAGGATTTCCGCGGCCACCGCCGGCGTGCCGCTCTTCAGCGCCAGTGCGTCCTGCACGGGCTGCGGCAACTCGCCGTCGATGTCGACGCGGCGCACGTGATAGAGGTTCCCGAGGCTGAATGTTACTGTCACGCGAGCGTCGTCGTGCGCCGACTTTGCCGTCAACTCCTCGCCCAGGGTCGGATCGTCGAGCGCCAGCCCGTCGATGGTGATCGCAACGTAGCTCTGGTAATAGCCATAGCTTTCCAACACTGTCTTGAGGCGATCCAGGTCGCTGCGGGCCCGGCCGATGAGGCCGAAGGGCCCCACGGGCGCGGTGCCGCGCAGGCCGACGAGATCGGAAGTCGCCTTGAGCGTGGCATTCATCTCACTGTTACCGGTAGACGTGAGATCGACCTTGTAGGGCTGCGGATCGGCGGCACCGGCCGGCGTCGCCATGTAGTATGCGACTGTCGCAAGCACGAGGACCGCGGCAACGGATCGCCGCAGGAATTTCCATAGACTGCGACTTCCGGCGCTGGATTTATCGCTCACTTGTGTGCCGGCGTCATGCTTCGGACTGCCATTTCTTGGTAATGTCCTCATCAGATGGGGGTTCCCATTCGCAAAGGTCACGACTGTTGAGCAGTACCGCGGTGGATGTCGTTTACGTTCATGGTTTGTGGATGTCGGGTGGCGAATCACTGTTCCTGCGCCGCCGGCTTGCGAATGAGTTCGGTCTGCAGGTGCATCCTTTTCGGTACTCGGCGGCCTACTCCACCATGACGGAGATTACCGCACGCCTGCAAAGCTTCGTGGAGTCGTTGGGGTCGCCGGTCGTGCACTTCGTGGGCCACAGCCTCGGGGGTCTGGTTATCTATCGTTTCCTCGAGCGCTTTCCGCAGCAGCCGCCAGGTCGTGCCGTATTTCTGGGCACACCCTGCATATCGAGTCGTGTCGCTGAGCAGGCGAGCCAGATCCGGCTCGTCGCATCGCTCATGGGGCAGCCCGTGGCCGATGAGTTACTGCAGCCGCAGGCGCGCCGCTGGACCATGGAGCGACCTCTGGGGATTATCGCAGGCACGCAGCCGATTGGTGTAGGCCATCTGCTCGTACAGTTCGAGGAAGATTCCGACGGCACCGTCGCTGTCAGCGAGACCCGTTTGCCCGGAGCGACAGATCATCTCGTGCTGCCCGTGAGTCACCTGGGCATGCTGGTCTCGCCGCGGGTGGCGCGCGAGACGGGGTTATTTCTGCAGGAAGGGCGCTTCTCGCCGGGCCAGGAGCCCTAGGCCACTAGCTCCGCCGCTCTCACTTACGGATTTCGAGCAGCTTGCGCAGCTTGTAGAGCGCATCCAGCGCGGCTTTTGGCGACAGCTCATCCGGGTTGAGCGCCGCGAGCGCGGTGCGGACTTCATCGGGCGGCGGGGTAGGCTCCGGGCGCAAGGGTGGGGCGGGGAATAGCGGCAACTCCTTTTGCGCGGTTTTCCCGCGACCGCCCCCGCTTGCGTCGGCGCGGTCCCGCTGGGATTCCAACGCCTCCAGATAATGACGCGCCTGTCCGATCACCTCGCGGGGAACGCCTGCGAGCTGCGCGACCTGCAATCCGTAACTGCGGCTCGCGGGCCCATCCTTTACCGCATGCAGAAACACGATGCTGTCGCCGTGCTCAGTCGCGTCCAGGTGAACGTTCGCGCAGCCCTCGATCTCGGTGGCGAGTGTCGTGAGCTCGAAATAGTGGGTCGCGAACAGGGTGAAGGATTTCAGGCGGCTCGCGATGTGGCGCGCGATCGCCCACGCGAGGGACAACCCGTCGAAAGTGCTCGTGCCGCGGCCGATCTCGTCCATGAGAATGAGGCTGCGCGCCGTGGCGTTGTGGAGGATGTTGGCCGCCTCGGTCATTTCCACCATGAACGTGGAGCGGCCGCCCGCGAGATCGTCCGCCGCGCCGATGCGGGTGAAGATACGATCGAGCGGGCCCATGACCGCCTTGTCGGCGGGCACATAACTGCCGATGTGGGCGAGTAGCGCGATGAGCGCCGCCTGGCGCATGTAGGTTGATTTACCGCCCATGTTGGGTCCGGTGATGATGAGCATGCACCGGTCGGCGCCCAGCCGCAGATCGTTCGGGACAAAGGGTGCGTCGGAGAACCGCTCGACGACCGGGTGTCGTCCTCCTTCGATGCGCAGACAGGCTTCGGCGACGAGCTCCGGCTGAATCCACTCGAGCGAGCAGGCACGCTCTGCGAGCGCGGCGATCGCGTCGAGCATCGCCAGCGAGCTCCCCGTGGCCTGCATGGGGCCGAGCCGATCGATGAGTTGTGTCAGGATGGTGTCGTAGATTTCTTTTTCGCGCGCCAGCGCACGGTCCCTGGCGCTCAACACTTTGTCCTCGAAACCCTTGAGCTCCGCCGTGATGAAACGCTCGGCGGATTTTACGGTCTGCCGGCGGATGTAGTCCTTGGGAACACGCTCGGCGTCCTTGCGCGTGATCTCGATGAAAAAGCCCTGCACGCGGTTGAAGCCGAGTTTCAAACCGGCGATGCCGGTGCGCTCGCGCTCGCGCCGCTCCAACTCGAGGAGGAATTCATCGGTGTGGGTGGAGATCCGTCGCAGCTCATCGAGATCGGAATCGTAGCCGTCGGCGACCACGCCGCCGTCGCGCACGAATGTCGCCGGCTCGGAGGCGATCGCGGCGGACAGGAGTTCCACGACATCCCGATGCTCATCGATGCCGCCGCGGAGCTGTTGCACGAGTGGCGAATCGATCGCCGCGAGCGTCACGCGCAACTCGGGCAACATTGCGAGCGAGGTGCGCAGTTGTGTCAGGTCGCGGGGTCGGGCCGACCGCAGGGCGACTCGCGAGAGGATGCGTTCGATATCGCCAATTCCGTGCAGGTGCTCGCGCAGTCCTTCGAAGCGGCGGCCGTCGCTGAGCGCACCGAGCGCCTGGTACCTGGAGCGCAGGACGGAATGATCCGTCAAGGGCCGATTGAGCCAGCGGCGCAGCTCGCGCGAGCCCATGGCGGTGACGCACTTGTCGATGAGCGCGAAGACGGTCGCGTCTTCCTTTCCCGAGAGACTTACATCCAACTCGAGATTCCGGCGGGTCGAGGCATCGATGATCAGCGCGTCGCTGCGCTCCTCGACGTGCAGGCTGCGAATGTGCGGTACCGCGGCCTTCTGCGTGTCGCGGACATACTGCAGAAGGGCACCGGCCGCGCAGATAGCGAGCGGCAGCTCGTCGGCTCCAAAGCCCTTGAGGTCGAGCGTGCCCATCTGGTCCGTCAACAGGCGCGAGGCGCTAGCCAACTCGAAATACCACGGCGGCCGGGTTCGGATCGACGTGCCCGTGCGGCCGAGCGTCTCGCTTCCCGAGCCGTCGGGGACCAACAGCTCGGCGGGCTTCAGCCGCTCGAGCTCGGCCGCGAGTGTCAGTCGGCCTTCCGCCTGCGACACGGTGAAGCGGCCGGCCGCCAGGTCCAGCCACGCCAGGCCGAATCGCTCGCCATCGCGCGCGAGCGCGGCGACCAGCGTTTCCTGGCGCTCTTCCAACAGCGCCTCATCGGTCACGGTGCCGGGGGTGATGACGCGCACCACCTGGCGCTCTACAGGTCCTTTGGATTTAGCGGGGTCACCGAGCTGCTCGCAGAGCGCGACACTCTCGCCTTTGCGTACGAGCTTGGCCAGATATCCTTCGACGGCGTGAAAGGGGACGCCGGCCATTGGGATCGGCGCGCCAGCCGACTGCCCCCGGGCCGTCAGGGTGATATCGAGCAAGGCGGCCGCACGGCGCGCGTCCTCGAAGAACAGCTCGTAGAAGTCCCCCATCCGATAAAAGAGGAGGATGTCCGGGTACTGGCCTTTGATGCGCAGGTACTGCTGCATCATGGGCGTGTGCTGCGCCAGGGCGTTGTCGTTCATGGCGGCGAAGGCTACAACAAGAGGGCGGGGCACTGCAGGGTGTTGTAGCCTTATCCTTATGACTACCGATCAAGCGCTCTTCGCGCTCGCCGAGCGGGTGGGCGGAAAATTACGGAATGCCGGACGGCGTTTCGCGACGGCTGAGTCGTGCACAGGCGGGTGGGTGGCGAAGGTCTGCACGGACGTTGCGGGTAGTTCGCATTGGTTCGAGTGCGGGTTCGTCACGTATTCCAACGCGGCGAAGGTGCGCGATATTGGTGTCTCGGAAGACACGCTCGCGAATCATGGCGCCGTGAGTGAGGCCACCGTACGAGAGATGGCGGCGGGCGCGTTGCGGGTTTCGGGGGCGGACGTCGCGGTGGCGATCAGTGGGATAGCGGGGCCGGATGGCGGCACGCCGGCGAAGCCGGTGGGGACGGTCTGGTTTGGGCTGGCGTCGCGACGGGGTGAGGACATTGTGGTGAGTTCGGAGATGCGGCTCTTCGGAGGAGATCGCGAGCTCGTACGGCGCCGCTCCGTGGAGCGGGCGCTGCAGATGGTGCTTGCGATTGAGTCGGGTGCAGGGGCTTAAGGGCGAAACTCCCGCCGCAAGCCAGCTGCGACGCGGCTGAACACCTCGTTCCAGTCACCTGCGGCTTTCTGCCGATATAGCCTCATGGTCGGATACCAGGGGCAGTCGTCGCGGTTGCGCAGCCAACGCCAGTCCGGGGTGAACCGGCAGCAGTAGCCAGGTCCGTTGGCCCAGGGCGCCGCTGAGGTGCGCGGGACTGGTGTCGACACTGATCACGACATCGAGGCATTCGCACAACGCGGCGGTGTTGGGGAAATCCAGCAGGTCATCGTCGTACGAAACGATGGCGCTCGAATCGAGGACGGCGGCATCGTCCTCGCGTAGCTCCCTTTGCAGGCAGAAGTATTGAAATTCCGCGGGCAGGTGCGGTAACCAGTCCGCGAGGCGCAGGCTGCGTCGTGAGTCGATCGGATTGTTGGGGTTGCCGCTCCACACCAGTCCGACGCTTGGCCGGGTTGGCTCCCCCAGCCGCTCGCGCCACGTCGCGACTTTGGAAGCATCGGCGCTCAGATATTTCCGGGGGGCGGGGATGGTGTCGAGAGTTGTATTGAATGCCAGCGGCAGACTCATCAACGGACAGTGATAGTCGAAGGACGGTAGAGCGCTTCCCGCGGCGATCAGTTGGGAGACCCCCTCCAGATTCGCGAGCAGACCGAGGAGGGGTGCTTGCACTTCGAGGATTACGCTCGCCCCGCGGGCGGCCGCCAACTTTGCATAGCGGCAAAACTGCAGGGTATCGCCCAGGCCACCTTCGTGCGGAAGACCCCAGCCCCCGCTCGAGGTAGATCGGGGAACGAGGCGCCCGACTTCCGGGTTCGTCCGGGCCGGGGCGCGACATTCGAATAAAGCGGATTGTCCTAGAGTTAAAGTGCACATACTTCGTAACATGGCGAAGGTGTTAGCCACGAACCGTCTCTAGACGGCTGATGTTGCACTCTTTTGGGGAGAATCCGGTGCCGAGACTCGTCAGTGTCAGCATGGTGGGCGCGTGGCTCATACTTTTATCTATGGCCGGTTGCGGCGGCTCCGGCGGAGGCGCTCAAACCGCCCCTCCGCCTCCCGAAGTCAGCGTCGCGCAGGTTCTGCAGAAACGCGTCACGGACTGGGACGAGTTCACCGGCCGCCTGCAGGCCATCCAGACCGTGGAAATCCGGCCTCGGGTGTCCGGTTATATCGACCTGGTCGCCTTCACCGAAGGCAAGGTCGTGAAGCGTGGCGACCTGTTGTTCGTCATCGATCCGCGCCCCTATAAAGCCGACCGCGATCGTGCCGCGGCGGATCTGAAGCGCTTCCGGACTACGCTCGACCTGGCTCGAATCGAGCAGAAGCGGGTGCAGCACCTGAAAGAGAGTGGTGCCGTCTCCCAAGAAGAGGTCGACGAGCGCGACAGCACGGTAGCTCAGGCGGAATCCAACGTCGCGGGGGCGGACGCCGCGCTCGAGTCCGCGGATCTCAACATGAGTTTCACCAGAGTCACCAGTCCCATCGACGGACGTGTCAGCCGCGCGGAGGTGACCAAAGGCAATCTCGTCACCGGCGGGAACAACGGTGGCACGTTTCTCACCTCGGTCGTGTCGCTCGATCCCATCTACCTTTATTTCGAAGGCGATGAGGCGACCTATCTGCGCTACATCCAACTGGCCCGGGCCGGTCAGCGACCCAGCTCGCGGGACGCGCCCAATCCCGTGCGGGTCGGATTGGCCAACGAGGAGGGCTTCCCCCACGAGGGCAAGATGGACTTTGTGGACAACCAGGTGAACTCGCAAACCGGCACCATTCGCGCCCGCGCGGTGCTGGATAACAAGGACGGGTTGTATATCCCCGGCTTGTTCGCCCGGGTGCAGTTGCTCGGGAGCAGTGAGTACACCGCCGTTCTGATCGACGATCGCGCCGTCAACACGGACCAGAGCCAGAAATACGTTTTCCTGCTGGGCGCGGATAACAAGATCGAGTATCGGAAGGTGAAGCTCGGGCGCGTAATCGACGGCCTGCGCATCGTGCGTGAGGGCCTCAAGCCCGACGACGTGATCGTCGTAAACGGCGCGCAGCGCGTGCATCCCGGCATCGTCGTGTCACCGCAGAAAGTAACGATGACTGGCGACGCCACCGTCGCGGCGGACGACCAGAAGCCGGCGGCCCCCGAGAAGGGGAAGTGACCCCATGAACATTTCCTCCGTGTTCATCGAGCGGCCCATTTTCGCTGCGGTGCTGGCGATCCTGATCTCCGTGGCCGGCTTGCTGTCCATACCGTCGCTGCCCATCAGCGAGTATCCCGAGATCGTTCCGCCGACCGTGGTCGTGAGCGGGACATATCCGGGCGCTTCGCCGAAGACCATTGCCGAAACGGTCATCACGCCGCTCGAGCAACAGATCAACGGCGTCGAGAACGCAATCTACACCAACTCCGTCGCGACCCCGGACGGCAACTTCTCGATCACGGTGACCTTCAAGCTCGGAACCAACCTCGACATCGCGCAGGTGCAGACCCAGAACCGGGTCTCCCAGGCAGAGCCACGGTTGCCGGACGTGGTGCGCCAGGTCGGTCTGATCACCCAGAAGAAGTCGCCGGATCTCACCATGGTGGTGTTCCTGAAGTCGGCCGATGGCCGCTATGACTCGCTTTACCTGCGCAACTACGCGGTCATCCAGATCCGGGACGTGTTGGCGCGCATCACCGGCATGGGCGACGTGGAGGTGTTCGGCTCGGGCGACTACGCCATGCGCCTGTGGCTCGACCCCCCCAAGATGGCTTCTCTCGGCCTGGATGTCGACCAGGTTCTGGCGGCGGTACGCGAGCAGAACGTTCAGGTCGCGGCGGGTCAGATCGGCGGCCAGCCGTCGCTGCCGGGAGTCGAGTTCCAATACATCGTCAACGCGCAGGGCCGGCTCCAGACCGAGGAGGAATTCGGCAACATCATCGTCAAGAACGGCGCGAATGGCGAGACGACCTACCTGCGCGATATTGCCCGTCTCGAGCTGGGCCCCGAAACCTACGCCCTGCGCAGCATGTTGGATAGCGGCCCCGCTGTGGCCATTCCCGTGTTCCAGCTGCCCGGCGCTAACGCGCTGCAGCTGTCGGATTCGGTGCGCGCGACCATGAAGACGCTCTCCAAGAGCTTCCCCGAAGGCGTGACCTACGAGATCGACTACGATCCGACCGTATTCGTACGCCACTCCATCGAGGCGGTCATTCACACCCTGTTCGAAGCCGTCGGGTTGGTCGTGCTGGTCGTAATTCTGTTCCTGCAGACCTGGCGCGCGAGCATCATTCCGCTGGTCGCGGTCCCCGTGGCCATCGTGGGTACCCTCGCGGCACTTTTGGCGGCCGGATTCTCTATCAACTCACTGACGTTGTTCGGCCTGGTGCTCGCCACGGGCATCGTGGTCGACGATGCCATCGTGGTCGTCGAGAATATCGAGCGAAAAATCGAGGAGGGGTTGCCGCCGCGCCAGGCGGCGCACGCGGCGATGAAGGAGGTCACCCGCCCCATCATCTCCATCATGTTGGTGTTGTGCGCGGTCTTCGTGCCCGTGGCGTTCGTGAGCGGTCTCACCGGACAGTTCTATCGGCAGTTCGGCATCACGATCGCGGCCAGCACGCTCATCTCCACTTTCAACTCCCTCACCCTGTCGCCGGCGTTGGCCGCGCTGTTGCTCAAGCCCCGGACCGCGCCGCCGGACTGGTTTCAACGCGGTATCAACCGCGTCCTGGGACGATTTTTCGGGCTCTTCAATCGTGTCTTCGAGCGAGGCTCCGCGGGCTACGGCCGCGCGGTGCGGCGCATCGTCGCGATGCGCTGGGTCGTTCTGGGAATCTTCGTCGCCCTGTTGGTCTGCACCTGGGGGATTTTCCGCATCGTGCCGGGTGGCTTCATCCCAGCGCAGGACAAACAGTATCTGATCGCGATCGTGCAGTTGCCGGACGCCGCCTCGCTGGACCGCACCGAAAAGGTGGTCAGACAGGTCTCCGAGCTTGCTACACACACGCCCGGTGTCGCGCATGCGATTGGCTTCACCGGCCTGTCGGTGCAGGGCTTCGTGAACCTGAGCAACGCGGCCGTCATCTTCTTCCCACTGACGGCCTTCGAGGAGCGCACCACGAAGGACTTGTCGGCCGGCGCGATCGTGGCGACACTCAACAAGAAGTTCAGCACGATTCGCGACGCCACGATTTTTGCCGTGCCGCCGCCGCCCGTGCAGGGTTTGGGCACCACCGGTGGATTCAAACTCTATATCCAGGATCGCGGTGCGCACGGCTATGACGAGCTCGCTCGCGTCATCGGCGAGGTGCTCACCAAGGCCCGGCAACAGCATGAGATCAACCCGTACGCCACGTACACGACCTACCAGAACAGCGTGCCGCAGCTATGGGCCGATGTGGACCGGGTCAAGGCGAAGCGCCAGGCAGTACCGCTGTCGAACGTGTTCGATACCTTGCAGGCTTACCTGGGTTCCGTCTATGTCAACGACTTCAATCGTTTCGGCCGCACGTTCCGCGTCTATGCGCAGGCCGAGGCTCGTTATCGCAGTAAGCCGGAAGATATCTCGGACCTGAAGACCCGCAATCTGCGCGGCGACATGGTGCCCCTGGGTGCCGTTGCCGACATCAGCTTTCAGGCGGGTCCCGACCGCGTGTCGCATTACAACGTGTATCTCGCCGCGGACATCAATGGAGGCGGGGCCCCTGGGATCTCCTCAGGGCAGGCCACCGCGGCCATGGAGCGAGTTCTGAACGAGACCTTGCCGAATGGCTTCGGCTACGAGTGGACGGATCTGACCTTCCAACAGAAGAGCGCCGGCAGCACGGCCCTGTTCGTTTTTCCCATCTGCGTCATGTTGGTGTTCCTGATTCTTTCCGCGCAGTACGAGAGCTGGGGGCTGCCGCTGGCGGTCATTCTCATCGTCCCCATGTGCCTGCTGTTTGCCATGTTGGGTGTGTTTTTGAAGGGCTCGGACAACAACGTGCTGACCCAGATCGGCTTCATTGTGCTGGTCGGGCTCGCCTGTAAGAACGCGATTCTGATCGTTGAATTCGCCCGGGATGGCGTCGAGCGTGGCTTGTCGCCCATCGAGGCCGCGATCGAGGCCTGCCGCCTGCGTCTGCGCCCCATCCTGATGACCTCATTTGCGTTCATTATGGGCGTGGTGCCCCTGGTGACGGCGACCGGTGCGGGTAGTGAGATGCGCCAGGCGATCGGTATCGCCGTGTTCTCGGGCATGCTGGGCGTGACGCTGTTCGGATTGTTCTTGACGCCGGTGTTTTTCGTGACTATCGAAAAGGCTGTGCAGAAACATCCGGATGAGGATCCGGGCTCTGCGGCGGCACCGACATCGGCCTCCGGACCTGCGCTCACGACGGCCGAGGAACCGCCCCGTGCGTAGCTCCATCAGAAACGTCGTGCAGAGCTTGCTGTCAACGTCGGGCGCGGCTCTTCTCATTCTCGCCGGGTGTGCAGTGGGGCCCGACTATCACCGGCCAGCGACTCCAGTCGACACGCACTACACGAACGCCGGGCAGCCCGGGTTCGCCGAAGGTCAGGCGCTGGAACAGTATTGGACGAGCTTCGCCGATCCATTGCTCAATAGCCTGGTCGACGACGCCGTCGGTCATAACAAGGATCTCGCCACCGCCGCGGCCAACCTGCGCGCGGCGCGGGCCGCCCGGCGCCTGGCCGGATTCGATCAGTTTCCGACAGTCACCTTCTCCGGCGCCTACACCCACAATCTCTACGCCCAGCAACAATTGCCGTTTGTCGATCAGCATGACCGTGAATTCGACACGGCCGATGCTGGCTTCCAGGGCCTGTGGGAGTTGGATCTTTTCGGCCGTGTGAGGCGCAACGTGGAGGCGGCGCGTGCCGATGTGGGTGCGGCGACCGCGACGTTGCAGGATGCTCGCGTCAGCGTCATCGCCGAGGTGGCGCGCGACTACTTCGTGCTGCGTGGCTTGCAGGATCAGTTGGCGCTCACACAGCGCAACGCCGAGAACCAACTCAACACTTTGAAGCTCACGCGTGTGCGCCTGGAGGCGGGCAGGGGCAATGAGCTCGACACCGCGCGCGCCGACGCGCAGTGGCGTACCACGTTGGCCTCGATTCCCACGCTGGAAGCGTTGATCGCCACGACGATGTATCGGATCAGCGTGTTGACCGGCCGCCAGCCGGTGGCCTTGAACGAGCGGTTGCAGCCACAGCCCGCGCCCAACCTGCCGCCCTTGAACTCAATAGGCACCCCGGAGTTGCTGCTCAGGCGGCGGCCCGACATCCGGATCGCGGAGCGGCGCCTCGCGGGCGCGACGGCGCGCGTCGGCGTTGCAGTGGGCGACCTGTTTCCCAAGGTTACCCTTACCGGAAGCTTCGGCTATATCGCGCCCACGTTCGGGGATCTCGGGCAGGGCGAGGCGCGCTTTTTCTCGATAGGCCCGGGCATCTCCTGGGCAGCGTTCGATCTCGGCAGGGTGCGCGCACGCATCAGCACGGCGCGGGCCGAAACCGATGCGGCATTTTCGAGCTATGAGGGCGCAGTTTTGAATGCGCTGGAGGATACCGAGGGCGCGCTCGTCAGCTACGGCCGCTCACAGTCGCATCGTGAGTCGCTGGCCGGCGCGGCGGCGGCCAGCGATAAAGCCTCCGACCTGGCCCGCAAGCGATTCGAAGGCGGCTTGGTGGATTTCCTCGAAGTGCTCGACGCTGAGCGCACGGCACTCACCGCGGAGCTGGTGTTCTCCCAGAGCCGGACGGACGAGGCCACCTCATTGATTGCCGTCTATAAGGCGCTCGGCGCCGGCTGGGATCTGCCTGGACCTGGACCGCAATGATCGCGCGACCGCTAATTACTTGCCCGAGGGATTTCCGCTCGGCATTTGCTGTCTCGCCGCCATGTCCTTGCTGTCCCGGTTCTGCGCCTTCATCTGGTCCGCGGACTTGCATACCTTCTGCGCGAAACGCGTGCCTAGTGGCTGCTCGCTGCGGCAGTACAGCACCTCGTCGCCCCGGCCCTTCTGGGGCCGGTAACCCTGCGCGAGCAACTGGCTCACCTCGGCGTTCGTCAGGGTTTTGTCATCCAGCACCAGCCTCTCCGGCTTGGCGGCCGCCGGCGCCGTCGTCCCAGGGTCGGCTTTGGGCTGCGCGGCGTTTGCCGCCGATGTGCCATCCGCGCTAACCGCGGTGGCTGACGCCACGGACTTATCCGCGTCGACTGTCTTGGGTGCGGGGGGATCGCCCGCGACGACTTGCGTGGCGACGCAAGCGAAAAGTACAGGCATCAGACGAACGAAGGTATTCACAGCACTCGCGCTCCCTGGATTTTTTGATGCGAACGAGACAGTTATTGCCTCAAGAGCGGCGTGCCGTCAACTAGGCTATACAGTGTCATCAATTCAGCCCCACTGGATACGCGGCGAAATCGTCGAAATAACATCAAAACGCGCACGATGTGAGCATTCCAGTCGCGATTTCTTGTGAGATAATGAGGGCCTTCAAAACAGCCCCTCCCCACCGACACTGACGGGAAGTACGAGATGGAAGATAACCGCAAAAAGGCTCTGAGCGCCGCACTGGGCCAGATCGAAAAGCAATTCGGCAAAGGCTCGGTGATGCGCCTCGGTGATGCTGCGTCGTCCTATGACGTGGAGGCGATTTCCACCGGCTCGCTCGGCCTCGATATCGCACTGGGAATAGGCGGTCTGCCGAAAGGTCGGGTCGTTGAGATCTACGGACCGGAATCGTCGGGTAAAACCACGCTCACTCTACAGGTGATCGCCGAAGTGCAGCGTAATGGCGGCACCGCAGCTTTCGTCGACGCGGAACACGCGCTCGACCCGAGTTATGCCGAGAAACTCGGCGTGAACATCAATGATCTGCTGGTGTCGCAGCCCGATACGGGAGAGCAGGCGCTCGAGATCACCGACATGCTCGTGCGCTCGAGCGCCGTGGACATTGTCGTCATCGACTCTGTCGCCGCGCTTACGCCGAAGGCGGAGATCGAGGGTGAGATGGGCGAGATGCAGGTTGGTCTGCATGCACGTCTCATGTCGCAGGCACTGCGCAAGCTCACGGGCAACATCAAGCGCTCGAACACCATCGTCGTCTTCATCAACCAGATCCGTATGAAGATCGGCGTTATGTTTGGTAGTCCGGAAACTACGACCGGTGGTAACGCGTTGAAGTTCTACGCCTCCGTGCGTCTCGACATCCGTCGCATCGGCGCCATCAAGAATGGCGAGGAAGTGACCGGCAACATGACGCGCGTAAAAGTGGTGAAGAACAAAGTTGCTCCGCCGTTCCGCGAAGCTGAGTTCGAGATCATGTACGGCCAAGGCATCTCCCGCGAAGGCGAGATCATCGAGCTCGCCAGCGCCAACGGAATCATCGACAAGTCCGGTGCGTGGTACTCCTACAAGGGCAACCGCATCGGGCAGGGTAAGGACAACGTCCGTACCTTCCTGCAGGGCAATAAAGAAATGGCCCGCGAGATCGAGGATCAGGTCCGCGCCAAGTTGTTGCCGCCGAAGGTGGTACCTCGCAGGGATGGGGACCAGGCGAACATCGCGTAGCCATCCCGGGGCGAGTGTCGAGGTCCGTCAGAATAGGCAGTCGCGCTGATGGCAGACTACGGCCGGCAGTTTTTGACGCGTTAGGCGGCGGCGCACGCTCATGGGTACTCTGAGGCGAAGGCGTCCCGGTGATCCCGACAAGGCTTTGGCCAAGGCTCGGGACCCGGAGGCCGCGCGAATGGCCGCCATAGCCTTATTGGCCCGGCGGGATTTTGCGAGTGGCGAGTTGCGCCAGAAGCTCGGATCGCAGGGCTACGACGCGGCTGTGGCGGCCGCTGTCGTTGCAGAGCTCACGGACGCGCGCGCCCTCGATGATGGCCGCTATGCCGAAAATTATGTCGCCTACCACTCCGGGCGGGGCCACGGGCCCGTGCGGATTGGCGCGGATCTGCGCTCTCTGGGGGTCCCCGCCGATCTCATCGCGGCGGCTCTCGCGACCGGACCGGACTGGCGAGAGCTGGCGCGTGCGATCCGAATCCGTAAATTCGGCGCTGAACCCCCCGAAGAGTGGACTGAAAAGACGCGCCAAGCGCGTTTTTTGCAGTATCGTGGCTTTTCATCGGATCATATCCGAGCGGCCACTGGCGCCGAATTCGACCCGGATTCATAAAATTGAGCACAGCTTCTTATTCGAAGGCTGCGGACGTCCGCAGTGCCTTTCTGGAATTCTTTCGCGAGCGTGGCCACTCGGTGGTGCCGTCCAGCCCCCTCGTACCCGGAAACGACCCGACCCTGCTGTTCACGAACGCGGGGATGGTGCAGTTCAAGGACGTCTTTCTCGGTAAAGACAAGCGCGACTACGTCCGCGCGACCTCGAGCCAGCGTTGCGTGCGCGCCGGTGGTAAACACAACGATCTGGAGAATGTGGGCTACACGGCTCGCCATCACACCTTCTTCGAGATGCTGGGGAATTTCTCGTTCGGAGACTATTTCAAGCGTGATGCAATCCGTTTTGCGTGGGACTTCCTCACGGGGACCCTGAAACTCGACCCCAAGCGGTTATGGGTCACGGTCTTTCGTGACGACGATGAGGCCGCGAATATCTGGCTCGAGGAGATGGGCGTTCCGAAAGATCGCTTCACTCGCCTGGGCGAGAAGTCGAACTTCTGGGCGATGGGCGATACCGGGCCGTGCGGTCCCTGCAGCGAGATTTTCTACGATCATGGTCCGCACATTCCCGGCGGGCCGCCGGGCTCTCCTGACGAAGACGGCGATCGTTATGTGGAAATCTGGAACCTCGTATTCATGCAATACGAGCGCTCGGCGGATGGCAAGCTGACACCGCTGCCGAAGCCCTCGGTCGACACCGGCATGGGCCTCGAGCGCATTGCCGCCGTCATGCAGGGCGTGCATTCCAACTATGACATCGACCTCTTCAAGAACATCATTCGCGCGGCGGCTGACCTTGCGAAGACGACGGACCTGGCTTCGAGCTCGCTGCGTGTGATCGCCGATCACATCCGGGCCTGCTCGTTTCTCGTCGTTGACGGCGTGTCGCCATCGAATGAAGGGCGCGGCTACGTGCTGCGCCGGATCATCCGGCGTGCCATCCGGCACGGCTACAAGCTGGGTATTCAGGAGGCGTTTTTCTACAAACTCGTTCCAGTGCTGGAGCGGGAAATGGGCGCGGCGTTTCCAGAGCTGACGCGCGGGCGCAGTCATGTAGAGCGTGTGTTGAAGCAGGAGGAGGAGCGTTTCGCCGAGACGCTGGCGAACGGAATGTCACTGCTCGAGGGCGCCATCAGGAATCTCAAGGGCAGTGAGATCGACGGACCTACGGTCTTCAAACTCTACGACACCTACGGCTTTCCGGCGGACCTCACGGCGGACATCGCTCGTGAGCGCGGACTCAGCATCGACCAGGCGGGATTCGACATCGCGATGGAGGAGCAGCGCAAGCGCTCCCAGGATGCGAGCAAGTTTGGTGTTGATTTACGGGGCGGCGCATCGATCGACTCGCGCACGCTGTTTCAGGGTTATGAGGGTCTCGAGGCGCAGGGGCATATCGTTGCGCTGTTGAAGGCTGGCGCACCTGTCGATTCGCTTAGCGCGGGTGATGAGGGCGAGGTCATTCTCGACCGCACTCCCTTCTATGCGGAGTCGGGCGGACAAGTTGGGGACGCGGGGACTCTCTCCGGCGTGGCCACGGGCGCTGCCAAAGATGCAAAGCTGGCGAAGGCCATGGCGTCTTTGACATTGACACCGCCGGCATCGTCACCCGCGAAATTCTTGGTGGAGGACACGCAGAAGCGTGGCGCCGCGCATTCGCATATCGGCCGAGTGACGGAAGGCGAGCTCCGCATTGGCGATACGCTCGCTGCGCACGTGGACGGCGCGCGACGGCGCGCGACGGCGCTGAATCACAGCGCCACGCACCTGTTGCACGCGGCCTTGCGTAAGGTTTTGGGTACACACGTGCAGCAGAAGGGCTCACTGGTGGCGCCCGATCGGTTGCGCTTTGACTTCTCGCATTTCGAGCCGATTACGGCCGTGGAGTTGCGTGAGATCGAGCGCCTGGTGAACGAGCAGATCCGTCTCAACACAGAGGCGGAAACCAAGGTTATGGACTACGAAGGTGCCGTAGCCGCGGGGGCGATGGCCCTGTTTGGCGAGAAATACGAGAAGGACGTGCGCGTGTTGCGTATCGGCGAATTCTCGATGGAGCTGTGCGGCGGCACACACGTTGGCCGCTCTGGCGATATCGGTTTCTTCAAGATCACGAGCGAGGGCGGGGTTGCCGCCGGCGTACGTCGTATCGAGGCAATCACCGGGGAGGCCGCGGTGGAATACGTTGAGCAGAGCGAGGCTCTGTTGAAAGATGTTGCCGGCCTGCTGCGCGGCTCGCGTGAGGATCTGCGGGAGAAAGTACGCGACGCGCTCGACCGTGTGCGTCAGATGGAAAAAGAGGTCCGGGCGCTGAAGGACAAGTTGGCTTCCGGGCAGGGGGTCGACCTGGCTTCCGGCGCAATCGATGTGAACGGAGTGAAGGTCGTCGCGTCCAAGGTGGAGGGAGCCGACGCGGGCGCGTTACGTAACGCGGTCGACCAACTGAAGGACAAACTCAAGTCGGCTGTCGTGGTGCTGGCCTCTGTGGAAAGTCCCTCCAAAGTGGTTCTTGTTGTCGGCGTTACAGCTGATCAGACTACACGCGTCAAGGCGGGCGAGCTGGTTGGGGCGATTGCCGCACAGATCGGCGGTCGCGGCGGTGGCCGACCTGACTTCGCACAGGCGGGCGGCAGCAATCCGGCCGCACTCGATGCGGCGTTGGCCTCGGTGCATGACCTGGTGCGTGCGAAGCTAGGGGCTTGAATTCACCTGTACGACGGAGCCGGCGGCAAGTGCCGCCGGCTCCGTCGGCGCCGACGGCCGACCCTCGATTCTATCCCGCATTGCACATGGAAAGTTTCAGGGTTTCCCTGGTTTGTCTCGTTCCGCTGAATCCGTAAATTCGCTGGCAGCCTTGCGGCTCTCCAATCCGGGTCGCCGAAGAACCAAGGAGGAAGAAGAATGCTCATATTGACGAGACGGGTCGGTGAGACCGTGATGATTGGCAACGATGTGACCGTGACCATCCTTGGTGTGAAAGGCAACCAGGTGCGTGTCGGTATCAACGCGCCGAAGAATGTTGCCGTCCACCGGGAAGAAATCTACGAGCGCATCAAGCGCGAACAGCAGGGCGACTCGGAGGGCGAGCCGCACGATAACGAGCCTGCGGATTTCGCTTCAGCCGTCTGACCTCACTGCGTATCGGCTCGCGCCCGGTTCCCCGGCGCGCAGCCGGCGCGACCGCCGCCGCGCCTCCCGCTCCACATCAGCTTTCCCTTTTTCGGCCCGCTTCAGTATCATTACGCGCTCGCCTCACCAGGCGACGTGGCTCGCCCAGCTTATAAGTCATTGATAGGCAGGCCTTTACAGCCCCGGACGGAGAGATGGCCGAGTGGTCGAAGGCGCACCCCTGCTAAGGGTGTAAGGGTCAAAAGCCCTTCGAGGGTTCGAATCCCTCTCTCTCCGCCAATCTCATCCTTTGCGTCCCCATGCTGTGACGTAAGACCCATGTTGGTCCGGTGCGCATGTAGCGGGTAGCCGGGCCTTGTAGACTCTCTGAGACTAAAGAGGGTGCGAAATGGCAGGCGGGTCTCGGCCGTTGTTTCAGCTTGGATCCAGGCTTGCGCGGCTTTTCAAGCGACCTGGCTCATCGCCGGCGCAAGGCGCAAATCTCGAAGAGGCAAGCGCCCTGAAGCAACAGGGACGGTTAGGCGAGGCGCTGACCCTTTGCCGTCAGGTGCTCACGAGACAACCCGACGACGTTGAGGCCTGCCTCTTACTGGCGGAGATTTACGTCGCTCAGGGTGATTGGGACCCCGCGATCGAGCTGTACTCCAAGGTGATTGAGCTCAGGCCCGATCAGGCCTTGGCCTACTACAAGCGCGGCAATCTACTCAAGGATCGCGAGCAGTTCCGAGCACGTTTTATTCGGCAATGAGCAATATCAACATAGAGATCGGGTCCGGGAACCCGGCTGCCACGGGCATCCGCTTTCGGATCGCCCAACATGCTTTCTTGAGCAACATGGATTTCAAGTTGGGCTCGGGCCTCGCCGGCATCTACCAGGCCGGCAATGTGGTCCACAACCTGCGCTTTCAGGGTGGTCGCTACGGCATCGTGACCGAAAAGCCATCGCCGGCCTGGCAATTCACGGTCGTCGATTCGACCTTCGAGGGGCAGAGGAGCGCGGCGATACGCGAGCACGAGGCAGAGTTGACGCTGGTCAACGTCACGATGCGCGATGTGCCGGTGGGCGTCGAGATTGACCGCGGGTATGGCGACTGGCTTTGGGGCAAGGACGTTCGCTTCGAGCACGTACGGAAGGCCGCCGTCGTGATTTCCAACGAGAACAACGTCTATACGCAGATCGGATTCGAAAACGCGCTTGCCAGCGACACCCCGGTGTTTGCGCGGTTCCGCGACAGCGGGCGCACCGTCCGCGGCAAGGGGCGGACCTATCGCGTCAGCGCCTTCAGCTACGGGCTGGCGGTGCCGGGGCTGGGCCAGATCGGTCACTTTGAGACGAGCTCCGATCTAGTGGCGATCGACGCGCTGCCGGCTCAGAGATCTGCGGCGATTCGGCCGCTGCCGCCGGTCGCCGGGTGGGCGAATGCGCACGACCTGGGCGTCGTCGGCGACGGGCAGGCCGACGACACCGCGGCGCTCCAACGCGCTATCAACTCTCACCACACGGTCTATCTGCCGCTCGGCGTCTACAAGGTCAGCGACACGCTTCGACTGCGGCCGGATTCCGTGCTCGTCGGCCTGCAGCCGAGCCTCACCCAGATTGCCCTAGGCGATGGCACACCGGG
>JAQGOE010000301.1 GCA_028293725.1 Gammaproteobacteria bacterium
CGGCAACGCTGGCCAGCAGTGCGACGAGCGAGAGCCACCATACTGTCTGGTTCCAGGCGGACCAGCTCTTCCGCAACGGCGTGAAATAAATCCAATGCAGCACCGCACCACACCAGTTCCAGGCGCGCTCCGTGCCTCGTGTCCTTTGAAGAACCTGCCCGGTGCGTCCGGAGACGTATAGGTCGGTCCGCTCCACGTCGTCGAGGCGCACACGATAAAAGGGCCGGAATGGGTCAAAGCGCTGATGAACAATCCACTGGTCATACTCCAGTGGACCGTCCACGCTACTCACCGTTGAGCCGCCGAACCGTTCTGCCACCGTTCGAGCAGTGGCTGCGGAGAACAGCGCTGGTGGTGCCGCATCATCACCTGAGACCACGACAGGCTTGCCGCCAACGTAGGCCAGATACATTGGACGTCCCGCTACGCTGATCAGCAGCAGCTGTTCGGTATGCGGCGCCCCCGCGAGCGCGGCCGACGGGGTGCGCGTGAGTCGTGACACATCGACCGGCTCTGAGTGCGCTAAACGATCACGCTCCGCCAGCGCCGGATAGGGCACATACAACAGCACCGCGCCGCTGGCGAACCAGGCGATGAATAGCAGGCACAGCACGACTCCTGACCAGCGGTGAAACCACGTCAGACATCGATTCACGCGAGGCCAGAGTGTGCCCATACTTCAGAACTTAACGTAGGCGCCCAGCTCCCAATAGCGCGGCTGTCCGAGCATGAGCTCAGAGGGGTAGTAGATGTCGGCCCACTGCGCATAAGTCTTGTTAAAGAGATTGTTGACGCGCGCCGTCACGAGCATGCCCGGCTTGACCTCATAGGAGGCATAGCCGTTGAACAGGGCGTAGTGCTCGAGGATCAGCGTATTGGCAGTGTTCCCCGGGCGATTGCCGATGTAGCGCACGCCACCACCGATTTCCAGCGGAAGGCTTGCCACATCACGCACGCTCGTCCAGAGATTTGCTGTCCAGCGCGGAATGTTCGCGGGCTGCACATCGGTGTAGCTCGAACCTGTAGAGGGGTCAGTGAACGAGGTGTACACCGAATCGGTATAGGCCGCGTTCGCACTGACCGTCCAGGTGCGTGTCAGCTTGAAACTGCTCGTGACCTCTACGCCCTTGGATGTCTGGCTGGCGTTGGCTTGAGTTTCCTGGCTGGTCTGCACCAGCATGTTCGACTTCTTGATGTCATAGACGGCGGCGGTCACATCCGCCGTGCCGTCAGGCGTTCTGGCCTTGATTCCCGCCTCAACCTGATGGGAGCTGCTGAGTGCGAACTTCCCCTCCGGTGCATTGACCAGGAAAATATTGTTCGTGCCCGGGGGGTCCTTGCCCGTCGTCCACGACAGGTATGGGGTGACGTACTTGTTGACGTTGTATACCAAGCCGACACGCCAGTTTGTCGAGGTATAGTTTTCCGTGAACCCATTGCTCATTTCCCGGCCCTGGGTGTTGAAGTTCTGCCGATCGAGGTCGAGGCGGTCATAGCGTCCCCCGGTCACCAGCTTTACCGGCGCCGCCAGGTCGATGACATCCTCGTAGAAGGCGGCATAGTCGTTCCAGTGGGTGGGGCTCGCCCGCGGCACCAGATCTGCCAGTTGGCCCGGTTGGGCCGGTTGCAGCAGGGGTCCGAACAGCCCCGGTGAGGGATTGAACGGATCCACGAGGTCGTTGTTCGGGAAGCCCCGAATACGATTGAAGTTCAGATGGCTGTAATCAAAGCCGACGACCGCTGTATTGGGTAATCCGAAGAGCATGCTTTTGTACGTTGCGCTGCCCTGATCGCCGGTCAAATCCTGCTGATGAAACACGTAGAAGCGATCGCGATTGATCTGGGGACTGGCCAGTGGATTGCCATTCAGATCGACCGTCGTGAATTGATAGGTCTCAGCGTCGACCCATGATCGGTGGGCATGAAAGTAATAAACAAAATTCTGCAGCGTCAGATTCTCCGTGGGTGTCCATTTCACCAGCAGCTGCGGCCAGACCTGGTGGGAGCCAATGGAGGCATCGCCGACATTGTAGTTTACGAACTGCATACGCCGATCGAGTGCCAATCCGTCTGTGGAATTGGAGCTGATCACGCCGGTAAGCGGCTGCGTGGCGAACGAGGCAGGTACCAGCGGGGTGCCGTAGTAGTCGGACGGATGGTCCTGGAGCCAGTCGACCGTAAGCTGCACATCGAGCGTCTGTGTAGCCTTCCACAATACCGTCACAGTCGCCTCCGTCGTATTGGACGGATCCCGCTCGACGTATCCTTGGGTAGACGAACGACTGACGTCAGCACGTATCGCCACCGTATCGCCGAAATGGGCCGTGCCGCCGACCCCGACATTGGCGGTACCAAAGCTGCCACCGGACGCCAACGCTTCGAACTGGGGGTCGCCGAAGCTCGGCGCCTTGTCCACTACGTTCAGCGCGCCGGCAATTGCGCCCTGTCCGTACAGCACCGATGCCGGTCCTTTCAGGATCTCGACGCTGCCGACGTTGAAGCTATTCTGATCGCGGCTAGTCATGTTCGACGGCCCGATATACAGGCCGTTTCGCAGCGTCGTGATCTGGTTACCGGTAAAGCCGCGCATCGAAAACTGCGACTGATCACCGGGTGAGCCGCCGGAGGTGACGCCCGCCTGGCTGTCGGCGGCTTGCTGCACATTAACGAAGCCGCGGCCGAGCATCTCATCGTTATCGATGACGTCGAGCGTTGCCGGAAGCTCCTGGGCGCTCAGGCCCAACCGACTTCCCGTCGGTGTGAATTGCTCCAGGGAGCGGATCTTCGCTGCTGTGACGGTGATCGTGTCGAGTGCGACGCCTGAATCGGAATTGTCGGCCCACGCCTGCGAGGCGGTGCCAGCGGTGATCAGTGCGACGACGAGCAGCCTGCCACGACTGCCAGTGTGAATGTACATGTATCGCCTCCCCGTGAAGCGCGTTATCAACCACCCCTCGTTCTGTCGTGTGCGGATCTTCTTATTTTTGTCTAGTCAAATACAGCATCATACGGAGCACGGTGCTCTGTCAAGACCGCGAATGCGGTGCCGTCGAGGTGATGTGACGTGGTGATAGCACTTTATTCCACGGCTTTAAACTATCCGATGCTCGGCGGAGACGTAAGGGAGGCCGAAGGAACGTACCCGCCGCCTTTGTCGTAGACAATTCATATTGTCATAGCAATTGGTCATATACTACTATACCTGGGTAGGGTATATCAGCCGAGAACCATATGGGACACACAGTCCGCGAAAAAGCCAAGTTGCTCGCTCGCGTGAGACGAATTCGCGGGCAAGTCGAAGCCTTGGAACGAGCCCTTGAGAGCGAGAAGGGCTGCAACGAAGTGTTGCAACAGATCGTCGCGGTGCGCGGTGCGATGAATGGGCTGATGACCGAAGTGATCGAGGATCACGTGCGCACGCACATCGCCAGTCCCGCGATCACGAGTCAAGCCGAGCGTTCGAAGGGCGCCGAAGAATTGATCGAGGTCGTCCGTTCGTATTTGAAGTGAAGTGAATTGATTTGAGAGAACTGCCTATGAATGCTCAACACGATCACGAGACGGCACCTGATCTCGCCGAGCAGGCCGCTCGCCGGACGGCGGTACCCGCTGCGCATGAACACACACAGACCGAGGGCCGCGGTGGCCATCATCACGACCACGACGATGCTCATGATCATCACGATCGTGATGATGACCATGACCACGCCTTTGAGTGGGCGGAGATGCTGCGCATCGCGCTCGTGGCAGTGGCGGCGGCCTGTGTCGGATGGCATGTCTGGGAGCCGTTCGGTGCCGTCAGTGTCATCGGGGTGATCGGGCTGTTGATCGGCGGCTGGCCGATCTTCAAGGAAGCCTTGGAAAACCTACTGGCGAAACGGATGACCATGGAGCTCTCCATGTCGATCGCCATCATTGCGGCGGCGGCGATTTCGGAGTTTTTCACGGCCCTGGTGATCACCCTTTTCGTATTGATTGCGGAAGTGTTGGAGGGCATGACGGTCTCCCGGGGCCGGCGCGCGATCCGCGACCTTCTGGATTTCTTGCCGCGCGCGGTGTCTGTCCGCCGCAGTGGAGCTGTAGCGGAGGTCGACGCCGACACATTGAGGGTGGGCGATGCGGTCCTCGTGAACCCGGGCGGCCGTATCCCGGTGGACGGCACGGTGATTGCCGGCCATTCCTTCGTCGACCAGGCGCGTATTACGGGCGAATCTCTGCCCCTGGAGAAGACTGCCGGCGCACCAGTGTTTGCCGGCTCCATCAATCAGTCCGGCGCCCTCGAGATCCGTGCTGAACGCCTCGGCCGCGACACCAGTTACGGGAAGATCATCGAGGCGGTGGAGCAGGCAGAGCGCTCACGCGCGCCGGTGCAGCGCCTGGCCGATCGCCTGGCGGGGTATCTGGTGTATTTCGCCTTGGGCGCCGCCGTGTTGACGTATGTACTCACGCGCGACATTCGCTCGACCATATCGGTGGTGATCGTAGCTGGAGCCTGCGGCATCGCGGCCGGCACGCCGCTCGCGATTCTTGGCGCTATCGGCCGTGCCGCGCGCGCCGGTGCGATCATTAAAGGTGGCCTGTTCCTGGAGCAATTGGGCCGCGTTGACACTGTCGTTCTCGACAAGACGGGTACCGTGACCTACGGGCGACCGGAAGTTCGCACCCTCGTGCCAGTGGGAGGTGCGGATGAGCTCACCCTTCTGGATGCGGCCGCGTCGGCCGAGATTCGGTCCGAGCACCCATTGGGAAAAACGATCGTGGCCCACGCCACGGCAATGGGGCGGACAGTGAAGGAGCCTGAACATTTTGCTTATACGCCCGGCCGCGGCATCGATGCCGTGGTGGACGGTGCACGCGTGTTGGTCGGTAATCAGGTTCTGATGCGTGCGCACGGCATTGCGATTCCAAACGATCTCCTGGCCCAGTACCCGGAAGCCTCTGAAATCTTCGTAGCGCAGGACGGTCGGCTGCTCGGCGCTGTGATCATCGCGGATACCCTTCGCGCCGAAGCGGCTCAGGCGATCCGAGCCATCCAGTCGCTGGGCATCAAGACGATTCTGTTGACCGGCGATGCGCAAGCCGTGGCGCAGGTCATCGCTAAACAGCTCGGCATTGCCGAATTCGCGGCGGATCTGCTGCCGGACGATAAGCGACGTCGGGTCAAGGAGCTTGTCGACCAGGGACGTACGGTGGCGATGGTCGGCGACGGCATCAACGATGCGCCCGCGTTGATTGAGGCGCACGTCGGAGTCTCGATGGGCTCGGGTACTGATGTGGCGCGGGAGAGCGCCGATGTCGTGCTGTTGGGCAATGACCTGTTGAAATTCGCCGAGACGCTGGCGGTGGCACGTCGCACGCGACGGATCATCTGGGCCAACTTCGTGGGTACGATCGGTGTGGATGCCCTCGGCATCGGTCTTGCGGCCTTCGGGCTGCTGAACCCGCTACTGGCCGCCTTCATTCACGTGGCCTCGGAAATGGCGTTCATTTTGAACTCCGCCCGCTTATTGCCACGACGTGAGGCGAATCAGCGGCCGCTCGTGCCGAAGGCCGGGGCAGCACAGCCGGGCCTGGGGTAGAGCGGCACGTCCTCGTCGGCATCCGGTTCCCAGGCTACACTGGGATTGTGGACTGCGAGACCGAGATAAGGTGCGAGCGCGATCTGCGGGTGAAAGTGCTACCACTCTGCTACCGGACCCAGCCGAACTCACCCGAACTGGCCGGACCGGGGCGTCGCGAAAAGTGGGGTAAATCGGGGACTTACGTCTTGCACGTCCGTTTGGGTTTGGGGGAGAACTGTCTCTTAATCTCTTGGTCGTAGGTTCGACTCCTACACGGCCCACCAAATTTCAGGCACTTGCGTGCCGATCCTGCGGGTTGACGTCTTCATCTAGTCCCCGTACCGCGCTCCGCGAAGGCGGCATTCCCTGATTCATCGCCAGATCACGCTCGCTTTGCTGGCGAAGCCAATTTCGCCAAGAGATGATCGCGGAGAAAAGTCCAAGCCCGCACAATGATGTCAGTCGAATTCCAACATGACACTGACTGGCTCTATAGTTCCTGATTGCGTTAGTCCTCTGAGGCCGCGCAGATAATTCTGCGTAAAGCTTTCCAGGAGTAGCGGCATGTGAGTTCGATCTGGGTGCCCTCACCGGCGAGACAGGTGATCGCTCGGACAAGCAAATGGCGTCGGTACTTCTTCGGCGGTCCGACAGACATTAGACAGTACAGCATTCCAGTTGCGTATCTCACCTCGTTAAGTATCGCCACGCGGGAATCGCTGCGTGTCCCAACCGCCACCCCCGCGTGTGACTCGCGTACGTTGTTCGCGTGTGCCAATGATGCGTTGTCGCTGACGGATGTGACGACGTCAAGTCGCGACGGAGGAATTGAAGGGTCACTACGGTTGATGGTGTTTGCGATAAAACCACTGGAGGAATGTCAGTGAAATGCTGGCGAGTCGCAGAAACCAGCTTCGGCTGTTATACACTCCGATCGTATCGTGTTATGTTATTTGATCTCATCGATCTATTATAAAACTCAGCAAAGCTGAAAATAAAATGAAGCGAATGAAGCGCGAGCCGATGGCCGCCTACGATGTTCTTCTGCTCGAAGTCGCCGATGTGGTCGAGGCGGCGCGGCATGAGGCTGCCAGATCGGTGAATGCAGTTATGACTGCTACATACTGGTTTGTCGGTCGTCGGATCGTCGAGCATGAGCAGCAAGGCGCCGCACGCGCTGCCTATGGGGAGCGGTTACTCAAGCGTCTGGCACGTGACCTTTCGGAGCGGTTCGGCCGTGGCTTCTCCGAAAGGAATCTTGAGCAGATGCGAGCCTTCTATCTCGGATGGCCGATTTCGCAGACAGCGTCTGCGAAATTCATCGAGGTCTCGGCTGATGCAATCCAATCGCGTTTCCCGCTCCCCTGGTCACACTACGCGCGACTTCTCGCCGTCAAAAGCGTAGATACGCGCGCTTTCTACGAAAGTGAGGCATTGCGCGGCGGTTGGACTATTCGGCAGCTTGACCGCCAGATTCAGTCGCAGTTTTATGAGCGCACCGCGCTTTCACGCGACAAGGCTGCGGTGCTTCGCGGTGGCGCTCGGGCGTTGGCGAGCGACACGATTACTCCCGACGAAGAGATCAAAAACCCGTATCTTCTCGAGTTCCTGGGACTCAAGGACGAGTATTCAGAGACCGAACTTGAGGATGCCCTGATAGGGAAGCTGCAAACGTTCCTGTTGGAACTAGGGTGTGACTTCACGTTTGTCGGACGCCAGCATCGGTTGCGCGTCGGAGACGAGTGGTATCGGGTCGACTTGCTCTTCTTTCATCGACGACTTCGATGCCTCGTCGTCATTGATCTCAAGCTCGGAAAGCTCACCCACGCGGATGCGGGGCAGATGCATCTTTATTTGAATTATGCGCGCGAACATTGGACGCTGCCTGGCGAGAACCCACCGGTTGGATTGATACTTTGTGCTGAAAAGGACCATGCAGTGGCGAAATACGCTCTCGAAGGCCTCCCTAACAAAGTGCTTGCCGCCGAGTACCAGACAACCTTGCCGAAGGAGGGCATTCTGGAGAAAGAAATCTTCCGGACTAGGCGTCAGCTGGACGCGGGGCGCCCAAGCGGTTCTGCGGCGCGAGAGCGCCGCAAGCTGTGAGTAGCGGGCGGGGAATCCAGTTCCGTCCAATTGGGAAACTCGTAGCGTCTATCTGGGAATGGCTCGGCGTCCAATTGGGAATGAGGCGGGAACGATTCACGCGAAGCTGCCGGCCGTGCGATCAGAATGTTTCCTTACGCAGTCGGGGTTACGGAAGGGGGACTCCACCGGCGAGCGTCAATTGAAACGCTCGCTTCGGCAGGTTCAGGGCCGATCACGCGCACCAAATGCTGCGCTTACTAAGCCCGGTGCTTCTCGGCGATGTACGTGTGGCGATCATAGTGCGTGGCCTGCACGCCGCTCCGTCCATAGGAGAGCAGTAGCGCCCGGGTTTCCAAATTCACGCCGAGGGAAGCGAGCTGCGTTTCGCACGTGCGTCGCACATCGCGAAAGACAAAACTCGGGATCGGATTCTCGACAGCGCTGCAAGATCGGCCAGGCGATTGGCCAAATGATCGGCCAAGCGGTTCGAGAAAGTTACCAAAAGTCCTTTTGGCTTGGGATATTAGCCCTGGTCGCATGGCCATAAAGATCGGCCAATATGAGCCTAGAAACTCCCTCCCCAATAGAGCCCGCCCGGCTGGAGGCGCCTACCGGCCCCATCGCGGATGCGATCGCCGACCTGGCTGCATCGGCGGCTACGCTGGGCAAGGCTCTACACCCTCGCACCGCCGGCAATCTCGCCGACCTCGTGCGCATCATGAATACGTACTACAGCAACCTGATCGAGGGTCACAACACTCGACCGCGGGACATCGAGCGCGCACTCGCTGGAGAGTTGGATAAAGACGAAGGGCGACGTGACCTCCAGCTCGAAGCCGCAGCGCACGTAAGAGTGCAACGCGAAGTCGACCGGATGGCAAGCGAGGGTGTACTTCCCGCGCCTGCTTCCAGGGAATTTCTCCGTTGGTTACATCAAGAGTTCTACCGTGATGCCCCGGAGTCCACGCTCCTCATCCAGACCTCTGAAGGCGCGCTGAGGATGACTCCGGGGGAGTGGCGCACGGATGTTGAGCGTGACGTTGCTGTTGGTCGGCATGTACCTTCTTCGAGCGCGCACGTTGCGGACTTTATGCTTTATTTCGAAGAGCGATTTATCCTCGACAGGATGGGTCGGGCTGCACAGATCATGGCGATGGCGTCTGCCCATCATCGATTCAACTATATACATCCTTTTTTGGACGGCAACGGGCGCGTTAGCCGGCTCATGAGCCACGCAATGGCCGCCGTTGCGGGAATCGGCGCGAGAGGTCTTTGGTCGGTATCGCGCGGGCTTGCGCGTGGGCTCGATAGTCGCGCTGACTACAAGCGAATGATGGATTACGCCGATACTCCTCGTCAGGGCGATCTTGACGGGCGCGGCAACCTTTCGCAGAAGGCTCTTCAGGAGTTTGTCCTCTGGTTCCTGCGAGTCTGCCTGGATCAGGTCACTTTCATGAGTGGCCTCTTCGAGCTCGATAGTTTGTCGCAGCGGTTGCGCGCCTACGTACAGAGAAGTTCGGTCCTGAAACCCGAGACCGCGGGCCTCCTGGAGGAGGCCCTGATCCGCGGCGAATTCGGGCGCGGCGAGATTGCACGAATAACCGGCGTTCCAGAACGTTCGGCTCGCAGAGTTCTGAACGATGTCGTCCAACTCGGGCTGCTGGCTTCCGACACGCCGAAAGAGAAAGTCTCCCTGCGCTTCCCGGCGCATGTGCTGGAGGATCTGTTTCCGCGCTTATATCCCCAGACTTAACCACCGTCACGTCTGGGAATGCATTCGATCGCGCAATTACACCGCCGCGGGCAGATACAGCGGCATGGAGTCTTCCCACAAGCTGTCCGCGAGGATGCGACGGCCGGTGCCATCGGCATTCATGATGAAAATCTGACCGTAGGGTTGGAAGGTGTTGTCATACAGGGCTGCTTCCTCTCGGAAACCATACATTCCGCTCGTCCACAGGATCCTGCCGTCGGCCGTCCAGACCGCGTGACCGTCGTTCGCGCGGCTGGTGGTGAGGCGCTGGAGATCGGAGCCGTCCGGCCTTGCCGGCGCGGCGCATCTGGTTCCAGGTGCCGACCCGCTGCACCCGCGGAGGTGATATCCGCGGATCTGATCACTCGCACGGACGCGCTGAAGATTGTGGACGCTTCTATCGCCTCTTATGAGCGTCAGGGCGAGAAGGCCGCGGCCATGGTGACGGACGCCAACGGCTATCTGCGCGCCGCGATGTCTAGCGATGGACTCAACCCCGTTGGTCTGCGCAGCGCGAACCTCAAGACAGCCACCGTGCTGAAGTTCAAAGTCTCGACCCGGTCGCTGCAGGAGCGCCTCAAGTCCGACGCCGCATTCGCTAAGGAATATGGAAAGGATGAGCGCTACCTCACGAGCAGGAGATCTTAGTCTCTTGGTCGTAGGTTCGACTCCTACGCGACCCACCAATTAAATCAGAGACTTGTCAGGTCTCCGATTGCGAAAAACCCAAACATATTGCCTCCTGGTACCCATACTGGTACCCGTTCGGCAGCAGCGGCGAGAATCCCGCCGCCGACTCCACTTTTCGCGGGCAGGCCCACGCGATAAGCGAAGTCCCCGGAGCCATCGTACTGGCCACACACCAACATCAGGGCAATGCCCGGCTATGCGACCAGGGCGCTGGCAACTCGTTGTTGTGGATGAGGCACAAGCTATCAAGGAAAGGTTGGACTAGCCGGCCAGGCGATACAGAGCAATGAGTTGGTCGATTGAAAGCTGAGGCGCTCGTAGGCCGTTCGGACCGTGCCGCGTGCCACCCCAAGCTGAGCAGCCAAATCGCGCCATGACGGTAGACGCGCGCCGGGAACCAATAGCCCTTTGTCGATGGCATCAGCGATTCCCTTCC
>JAQGOE010000304.1 GCA_028293725.1 Gammaproteobacteria bacterium
CGGTGAAATTCTTATCACGGTTGTTGACCGCTTTGAACTTGCTGCCATCGATCGCAACTATCGCCTCCGAGAACAGATCGAGGCTGCGGCATAGCGTGATGAATTCGCGGCAGACTCCGCGGATCGCCTGGCCGTTGTCCTTGCGGAAGTCCGCGATCGTTTTGAAGTCGGGCGTCAGTCTGCCGGTCAGCCATATCAGCTCGAGATTGCGCTGCGCTTCGCGCTCGAGACGGCGGCTGGACTGAATCCGATTGAGATAGCCGTAGATATAGATTTTCAGCAGCGTTGAGGGATGGTAAGCCGGGCGACCGGTGGCTTCGGGCATGGTGCCGTCGAAGCCCAGCGCCCTCAAATCCAGTTCCTCGACAAAGGCCTCAATTGCCCTGGCCGGATTGTCCTCGGATATGTAATCCTCCAGGCACTCGGGAAACAGAGTGCTCTGGGATCGATCCTCGCCCTGGATAAATCGCTTCATCGGCGGCCCCAGATAATCCGGCGCAGCGAGTGTGCGCGCTTTATTTTACACCGTGTTTTTGGGCGGTCTCAAGATCTCAAGCTATAGCAGACGCCAGTATCAACGATGAGAGACACCATCCAGATGATTCACTGTGAAATGAAGAATACGCCGTTCAATTGCCGCGCGACGCGCATGTTTGGTTAGGGCCGTGGCCGCGGAAACCGTCAGTGTCCGAGTACCCGAGCCGCACTTCACCCTGTTTAACGCACAACGTGACGGGATGCCGGAAGTGATAGTGGTCAATGACGCCTTACTGGCATTCCCCCACCATGAGCTATTCCCATGGCACCTGCGCGTCCGGCTTGAGGTCATTGAGCTAGTCGAGAATGGGATGCCGAGCCCGACTGAAAGCGAGCTCCTCTTCGAGATCGGTGATGCTATCGAAATAGCTGTTCTAAACGGCCGGACGCAGTTGGGAGCTAAAAACGCCCTGTTCTTGGCCCGCAGTACCTGGAACGAAATGCGGGAACTACTGTTCCAGGTTCACGATCCGGAAATCGCAAACAGTGCGCTACAAGAACTCCTCGAATCCAGACACTGGCATCGACCGTGGGAGTACAGGATGCAGGAAGATCCGCAATGGAAAGAAGCTGCATACGTGTTTGCGCTCTTTCCGATAGCCCGTGGGAGTGACGCCTGACCGGCTGCCGGATTAGCAGCGCCTGTAGCCTAATGCGGGTCAATCAAGCCGAACTCTCGTTTTCACACAGCCTCGACCCATAGCTGCCGTTGGTGAGTGGCCGCTTCTAGTCAACTAAATCGCAAATATCAGAAATGGGCATTGCGCCGGCCCGGGATAAAATATTCAATCGCTTAACGTCGAGCGAAATACTGCGACGGATGTTATTTGAATTGCACCGGTGTGGTGAAGCTATCGTCCGCATATAACGCAAGTGGCAATTTTAGAATGCCAACATCAGTCAAGACCGTCATGGCCGCGACGGGTGGCCCGGCGTGAGAGGCCGCAAGTGCAAAGCAAGCATGTTTTGGCGCGGGAGTTAACCCACGTAGATGCATTAACACCTTGTCGCTCGCGATATTGATGCCGTTAACAATGATTTGGCTTTTAGCGTCAACATAGATCCGTACTCCATCGATGGGGCACGTATGGCGCCTGTTGCCTTGTGTAGAGACGGCGGCCGTTACCGAGCGGTTTTCCGCCGCAAGGTCGTGATATCGAAGCGTAACGGAGGTAGTAAACGGGAACAGGTTTACCCGCGGTTCATTGTATATCTGGCCAACCGGAATGTTCTCGATCAACTCGTTGGCAACGGTGCCGGGATACAGTACAAAATATGTAAGCGATGTACAGAGCATTTTACCTGTTTCGCCTTCACGTGGACTGGGATCCAGGCCGCACCAGAGGTCAGCTTCTTGAACTGGTGACTGGTCGTAGGTATTTCCGTAAGGGGTGGTATCGAAATTTAAGTTGGTGCGCTCCTGATTGAAACTCGAAACAGAATCCCACGTCGGCGATAGCGTAGCCAGAGAAGAGAATGTCCAGTGACAACGCCCTGGTATAAAGCGGTCTATGAAAAACTCACCACGGTAGCCGCTACCGTCCCACTTGAAGTTGATGGGCACTGTCGTCCCAGGCCTTTCATGCATGATGGCGTCAGGGCGCGCGTCCACGTCGGGTCCGCAATATTCGCCCCCGCCGCCGAACAATCCCAACCAAGAACCAATACGGTAGTCAGCGCCAACGCGAACCTTCAGGCTAGGTGCGGCACTCACGTAGAGTTGCACGCGCTGAACCGGGTGCGGATTGAGTTGCGGGGGATCCACCGCGTGGTCATTTATCTTCGTGCAGCCTGACACAGCGATGGACACCACGAGTGGCAACAAAACCAGTGAGTCATTGCATCTCATACAACGTCAATTTAACACGTATCCCATGGGCGCAACTGTGAAGGAACCCGACTAGGGGCCCCACGGCCAGACTTTCGTTGGACGACTCCCGCATCTCGGCTCCACGGAATTCAAGTCCGGATGAGTCGGCCGCCGGATGATCTAAGCGCCACGAGATCGAGACTGGGATCGACATTCGGCCCTGCAATGACGTATGTGCCTGGTGAATCTCCGCTTCGAGCAAGGCTGGTGAGCACCTCGACGGTCCATTGGCCGTCTGCGGACACTCACGTCGGTCTCGAACATTACCGGCCACGATCGAAAATCGCACGTGGCGCCTCGACAAACCAGGGCAAGCTCGCGAATTTTCCATAAGCGTCGTACCGTTGACCCCATTTTCGCAGACCATATAGATCGTATCTACCTCATTCTTTCGTTTGTTCGTGGATCGCGGTGACGTGCACTGGACCGAACTTGATCACTTACGATCTCGGCGTCCGTCCTCACGCTCGGCATTTGTGCGAGGAATCGGTCGACATGGTTGGCGAGGTTGGGATACCCGTCAGCTCTAAGGCGTTCGCTTACTGCACGCCATCCGTCGACCACGTACCCTCGTGTTCGGACGAGCGCCTCCTTGCTTGCGGCGGCAGTGTCAGCTCGGCGCATCCGATCTCGGACATAAGATGACTCACCTCGCTCAGCGGCACGGTAGATCCCGTCAGGCTTCGGCGTCTTGTTTTGTCCACGAACAGCACGTTCGGTAGCAATCACGTGGACATGGGGATGCGGTTCGTCCGTATGAAGTATCAGGGCGTGTCGATGATCAGACCCAAACTGCATTCGTGCCAGCTTTCGTACTGCCTCCAAAAGGAGTGGCGGCGGCGTCCCCGGTGGCATTGAGAAAATGAGATTGTGAACGAGTTTAGGAGGTTTGCGCGGCACTCGGATTGAACGCTGCGTGTACCGCGCCCGAGCTTCAAGATCGAGGTTCCAATCGCGAACCAGGTCGGACTCAAACCCTTTCATGCCCAACCTATCGCCGGTGTCAGACTCCAGTCCGAGCTTTCCACCCCGGCCCACGTACCGAACACTCTGTTCGACTCCAGCGAGAGTGCGCGCGCCGCCGGACACTTTGATCACAACCTCTGGTGCTCGTCGCACTGTTCTTTCTATGTATTCTCGCTGAGATCGGGATAGCGATCTCGGCCCAGCGCGACCGTAACTCACGACGTCAAGCAACGGCCTCTCGAGACGGAGATCAACTGTGCGCTTTGTCATGCCCGATCACCCAGCTCTGAATGTTTCGCTCAATGACCCCTTTAAACGCGTCTCTGAGCCCGGTACATGCCCGCAAGATCGCATGCAAGTCAGCTTTACTGGGGCCGTCCGGTCGCTCGCCAGCGTTTACCGAGCGCGCGATTTGATTAAGGTTTCGTCCGATTGCGCTCACTTGGCCGATAGCCTGCTGCAACGTCTTGAGCTCGTTGTCGGGAATGGGCGCAAGGTTTCGGAGGTGGGAACGCACCAGAAAGGAGATGTAAGTTGCGGACGGAATTCCCCTACTTCGAGCGCGCTCTCGCAACAGGAGTAGATCATCGACCGCCAATCGGACGGACAATCGTCCGCTGGCCGGTACCTGTTCCAACGGTGGCAAGGTTGCATTGCGGACCTTATTGCCGCCGATTAGCGCCTCGATGACGCGCTTTAGAAGCGCTGACTCGGACACCCCCTGCCCCCGCGCAAGCTCGGTGAAGCGCTCCTTTGCCTCACGTGAGACCCAAGTCTTCAAATGTTTGTTGTCACTCATCGTGTGATGAGTTTGGTCCATGTTGCTGCCGTTCGGCTATCCTACGATCTGGCCCACAAATGCATCACCCGCCTGGCTGGTGTCGGTAATCCTAGTTTCCTAGATTCTGCTCCGAGTTCTTAGACTCGTGCCGAGTTGAGGGGGACTGGTGGCGATGCCTCCCGGCGCAGTGAGAGTATCGGCAGCGGGACGCCTTCACGGGTATCGGTGTTCCTCAGCTATGCATCTGTGTACCTTGATCGAAGGGCTGATACTTTCACGGCTCGAGGGTAAACAGGCCAGGCTGGTGTTCGGGGACGACCGCCGGCTATGGCCGACGCCCGGCCAGCACCGGACATTCACAGCGTGAAACTACTCCCCGGGTTCCGGACGTTGGCATGGAAGTACCTGCGCTTGGAACCACCGGATCAACATCATGTAATCGCGGACCAGGAGCGGCTCCGGGCTGGAAGGACAGTCTGTAAGTATTTTGTTAATCATGTCCGGGAGTGCGCGCGCGCCGTGCGGTAAGCTGCTAATCAACGCTCACTTATTTGACCTCTCGCCTGGGATGCCTCGCTGATATGGCCGCCAGATGCATTCGTTCATTACTTGGCGTTGCGCTAGCCCTGACTTGCAGCAACGTACATGCTTCCGTGGCAGATCAGATGCTGGCGGAGGCCATCCGGGATGGAAGCCTTGAGGGAGTGACAAGCGCCGCTCGTCAAGGCGCCAACGTAAACGCGGATACCAGTTCTGCTGAATCCGTGGCCCCGCCTTTGATATTCGCCATTCTGAGAAACAGACCAGAGATAATTAGGGCTTTGATCGACGCGGGTGCCGACCCCAATGATCCGCACCACTTCGATTATCCGCTCGTGACCGCAGTGAACGCTGACACGCGCGTACTGGAACTCGTTCTCGGCGCAAAGCTGAAAAACATCAACGCTCATACCGCCACAGGCGACACTGCGTTGGAGCACGCTGCTAGGTGCAAGGTGTACATATATGCGAACCTGCTAAAGAGTGGTGGTTTCCGGGGTCAGCCACCGGACTGCGATCGAGATGCTCGCCTTTTGGTTGAGGCCGGAGCGGATCCGAACTTTGCCAGCCACAACGGCCAATCACCGCTCCATATCGCGGTCTCTTCAAACAACTTGAACATTGCGCGGGGACTGATAGATGCCGGGGCCAATATTGAAGCCGCAAATGGCTATGGCCGCACTCCATTGATGGTCGCACTCGAGCAATATGACTTCGAGATGTACGCAAAGCGGAAGCGATTCGCGTTCCCAAATGGGAGCACCCTACCCATCGTCGAGTTCCTCCTACAGGCGAAAGCAAATCCAAATACTGTAGACGTACGCTCGTTCGAGGATGATCGAGATAGCCAAATACCCTACCCAGCCGGGTACACGCCGCTTACATTGGCCGCCAGGCACGGCTGGACCACAGTCGTAAAGTTACTCTTGGACCACGGTGCCTCTGTCGAACTGACCCGCAGGGACGGCGCAACCGCTTTGGATCTCGCGAAAAAAAATGGCCATTCAAGAATTGTTGCGCTCCTGGAGCAGGCACCGAAAAAAGCCCGCGAGTAAGTTGTTCCAACCGATGTTCCAGCTGCGCTTCGCGCGTCTGAAGGGCCTAGTAGCGGAGGTGATCTGCCTGATAGCGGACAGTCACTGAGGACCACATGAGGTCAGCGATCACGCGTGTCGGTGAACACTGGATTGTCGTCGTTTCACCGCTCGGTATATGCTTCGGAGCTTCGTCGGTCTTATCTTACAGAGCGACGTTCCCCGCGTAGCCTTCGCCGGAGCACCCTGCATACGGAGATGACGCGCGAACTCCTTGCGCCACTCACGGGCTTGTGTTGATTCTTTGGAGCACGTTAGGGTCGAACTCAAGTATGGGTACCGCCGGCAGACGACTTTCGCGCAGGCCAAAAGTGCTGACCGCTATCGTCGTAACTAATGAATTCATAATGGAGTGGAGCATCGGCTGCGTCGACTGAAAAAAGAGGGAAGGTTTGTCGTAGCGCGCCTCTTTACACGGGTCTTCCTTGTCCGCGACCCCACCTAGTGCTGCAGCATTCGCCAGGCCAACTGCGAGCAAGTGGAGGAAGCAAAATCCAACAGCGCGACTCAACATGTTCCCCCTGCTACGGTTTTCAACATCACCGATGTCGTTCATCCATGTCCGTCGCGCAATGTTCACAACGCTCCTCCAGTCTTAAGAAAAGAGTCTGCCGCACTATTGTCGGATGGCAAACCAGATCCCGGTTCTGGTGCAGCTGCGACCAGCATTAGGTGATCGGAATCCGGTTTTCGCACGAATGCCGTAACGGTTCAGTTATCTGAGTTAGTACCTTCTTTCCATCCCATTCCTTGTAAATGAGACGCGCACGTCGGATTGCGTCGACCGCGTGCTCGCGCCAGAACTCAATGATCTCCAATTCACGTCTTTTGCGGGCTGCTGTGTATTGACTCACGTCCAGCATGAATGCCTCGTACGTCTTGCCCGGTCGAATGCTAACCGTCACCCTACTCCTAACTCGGTGCACGAGACGGCTTTCTGCTTGGCATCGTTCCATGCCTGAAGGAACTGATCCAAGGATTCATACTTTTTTCGGACATTGATCCTAGTGTAGTCATGCAAGCTCTCGGTGATGAGTTTCCCATCTGGACCCAAATATTGTACTTGTTGTCGAAGTACTTGCGTAAGCCGGCCGATGACGGACACGATTACGAAGTGATGGCGGACACCATTCCGGCGCCATGACGGACACCGGTCCGGGCGGATGACGGACGATTTGGCGGGTCAGCGGAATGCTGGCCGCCATGTCCGGAACGCTGTCCGGCATGCTCCGGAATGCGGTCGGTGAACACCGGGGACGACTGGACGCAAGCCTTATCCACCGCCACCCTTCGCCCTTTTTTCCAGCGCAGACTTCGATATTGGGGCTCGCCAACTCACTGGCAATTATCAATTTCTAAAATCAGAATCAGCGACGCTATCGCTGCGCCAGACCGGGCGACTTAAAAGTCCTGAATCAGCGAAAATCTCGCCGCCGTTGTCCAAAGGTGATCAGAGACCCTATTGGCTCGGTCTGCACTGATAAGAGGCAGCAACACTTCTAGGACCCATGACCTCACCGACCGATCCAGCGCGGATCAGGTCGCGCAGACGCGGCCGCCTCGGCGTCAGGTCGATTCGGTGAAGTACGGATGCGTCGACTCTGCAGCCCGCCAGAGCAGCGACAGTACGAAGAACCGGAGCCGTTCATAGTCGAAATCGTTGGCGCAGTAGACGGATTCGCCTTGAATCTGGCGATGCTGGAAGAACGCCGCCTCGCATTGGATAAAGAAATCCGCCGCATACGCATCCGAGGGCCCGAACGCCTTCTCGCAGTCCGCGCACAATGGTTCCTGTTCGAAGTCGCGAAAATCTCAGGATGCTTCCGCTGTAGTTGGACGCCAGCGCACGATCCGCGATGCCCAGGGAACCCAACGAAGTTGTGAGTGCGCCAGCAGGCGCACACGCCCTGCCGCTTTGGCTAGCGGGCCACTGGCCCAACTGCTTGCTCCAAGCGCATGGATCGTCTCCATTACCGAAGCAAACACGAGTGTCTTCATATTCCTACCCTCCTTCGCGGTTCGAGATTCCGCGCATGTCGTTGCCAGCATCGCTACGAACTTAACGACCACCAACGAAAACAGGGCAAGGAGCAAGACAACCACTGTGGGAGTTGCACCCACACCGCTAACCGCTAGCCAAAGCGGCAGGACCGTCCGACAGGATACACCCACGCGACGGGAGGATTTCACGAGTCTATGGCAATTCGCGCAGTGTCGGCGGATCTGAGATCTAATCGAAGTCCGTTCCTTGGTCCCGCGACCATCAAGGAAAGGGTGGACTTTGCTCTCCCCCTGCTGACGCTCACCCCAATCGCCCCCCAACCCACGCGGGTTGGATCGCTTTATTTCCAGGCCGACCCGACCAGCGGCGAGATCGTCACCGAAACCCTGCGGCGGCAGCGGCTGCATTCGAGCCGCAGCTCCGATCCGCGCTTATTGCCCAAGCCCTTGGCGATGAGGCGCTCTAGGTCCACCGTCGCGTGACCCTTGCACCTCGAGCACCAGGCCGTGAGCGTATAGCCGTGCGTTAGGTAATCGCGGATCGTGTGTACGTGGATTGGCTCCATGACCCGGAGCATCGCGTGAACATGGGGACTTGACCCAAGGACTGCCAATCATCGCGTCCACACCGCATCCAGTAGCGGCGGGTGCGTCAAGGTGTATGGACCGAATTATCCGGCCAAAGTCAGGACTGCCCAAAGCGTTACACCTCAGTGCAGCTTGAAATATCGTTTTTTATATAGGCCACGATGGCCGTAAGGAGTGCCCACAGGCTGCCGTTCCCGAACAACGAGGCGGCAGTCTCCGAGCAGTCTTGGATAAAATCCGGCTGCATCGCGGTGTAAGACGCACCGCAGCAGAATGTTTGGTACCCGAATTCGCTTGCCCCCGCTACCATAGTATCTACCCCCCGATCAGGCTCCATCGGACTCGGGTAGATACGGCCGAATCAGGCCCCCGCTACCATTGCAACGGAATGCCTCGATTGCCATGGAATGCAACGGCGGATCGCCTAGACCGGTGCGACGTAGCGTAGGTCGGTTAGATTTCCGACGTACGGCTGTTCGCTACTGCAGAGTCGCGCTATCACTGGATCGGCGACCCTCGCGTGCCGCGATTGCGCTCTTTACGCTTCCCCGAAAATATACGGCATTCGCACCGTCGAGGCGCTCGTAAAGCCGCCTGAGGGCCGGCAAGAGCTGAGGATCGCAGAGCAATTCAGCCGCTTCAACAGCTCAATCGCCGTGGAGCTCACCTTCCAACTCGCGTTGGACGACAGATGCGATCCCAGTGTCTCGACGGCGTGCAAGACCCCGAAGTGCCTCACCACGAATCTCAGGGTCCGCATCGTTCAGCCGTTCATGAAGCGCCGCCCAAGATCCAAACAAAACGGAATAGCGACTACACCCTTTGGTGTAACGCGCACCTAGTGAATCACAGCCCCCGCTTCAGCTCGTCAATCTGCCGGTCGAGGTCCAAAAGCCGGAAGCGTTGCCGGAATATCCTTTCAAAGATGCTCAGCGCACCGACAGCCACCTGCGCTGTAGTCCTTACGGCGTGATCGAATGCAATACCTTCAGCCTGTAGCAGCGCTGCGCTGAACGTCTTGCGGTCTTGGGTTTCAGCCATGGTCATCACGCCCGTGACGCCGCGCTCGTTCGGATGCGCGCCGTAATCTATGGTGCGCTCGTACAATGATCCCACTGCCTTGGCCAGCTCCGCGTCGACTTCCCTTAGAGTTGCAATGACGCTCCCGTGCGCAAACTCCCTCCTGACCTTGCGCCCAAATTCCTCGCTGTCGTGACGTTGGAGCCATAGGGCGCCGCGCCCGTTGTCCTTATGGATGTGGAACGCATACAGCGCGTACTCAAGGCAGGCCCGCAGAGCCGGGAATACGTCGGCGAGCTGGCCACTAACCGTGAGACGCACCCCTGCGCGAAACGCCGAATGCGACCGCACCAACAGCACGGCCCCAAGGAAGTCAGGCGGATTCGACAAGTTATCCGTGATACTTCCGAATACACGATCCACGCGCCGCAGGAGGTCGAAGGCATCCGGCCGGCGCACAAAGGTTGCCAAACAGTTGCTGAACGCGTCGTTCAGGAACGAGGACAGGGGATCGTTGCCCCACTTCGGGGGCAGCTTTCGTGTCGTTTCCTTGTTGGCCATCTAGCTGCCCCGTTAGTATGGCGACAGGTTGAAACGCTCTGCGGCGGTTCGCGCCGCCAGTGTTGCCAATGTCTGATTCGACAGTGAACTCACTGGCGCGCGTGCACTTCGTTCGCACGTCGCAAGTCACCCCGCGCCAGATCCGCAGCGGTTATGACGACCTGGTCCGAGTTCCAATTTCGGGTGATCCAAATGGTCAATGCGGCCCCGGACACCTGCCACCATAGAGAACGTCTATTCTTTAGGTGCGCTGAATTGTAGTGGCGGGCAATCAGCCAAGCGGCATCCGCACCTACGCTCGACGATGACGACGAGCTGCTCATTACAAGATCTAGAATATAAGACCACGGAGACAGTGGCTGCACCGAGATCGGACGGGATGTCCTGAATATTTGTCGAAGCAAAAGATCGTCCTCGGCGGTAGGAGGGCTACCGATCAGCGGAGTTGGTCGGCCATCGATATTGCTCAAGCCCATCACGTAGACGCCCCAGGGAGCGGCGAGGATTAGGAGCGCGACGACACAAGCCGCGAGTATGGCAAGAACACCTGTTATGCGTAAAGCCGTGCTTAGCAAGTGAGACCGCATCGAACAGCGCATGGCTCCGCCCCTGTCATTTGCTCGGCGTGAAACTCATTGGTCCGGCCGAATTCCCTCGGCGGGGCTCAACTGTCTGAATCCTGATCCCGTATTTACGAAGACTTCCGTTCTGGTAGTAATGTCCAGCGTCTTGCAGTCCTGCTTCCCGATACGAAAAACGAGATCATCCATCGAGTCGCCGTCGACGTCCATAACTTGCGCCGACTCGACATGCTCAGCCGTTAGTGAAGCCGGCGGGAGTTCTCCCTCGTCGTCCGCACTACGTGCACAGAGTTGGCTGTCTTCGTCGCTAAACGAGGCTATGCTCACGAACCTGACGGTTGGTTCTTTGTCTCGTGACGGCCTGATGAAAAGCGCACCAAAGTATTCGGTGTAGGTGCCCCCGCGCAGATTCTCAGAATGTAAGGACACCCACATGCCGTCGCGAGGGAGTAGCCGAAATTCCGGTAGATCCCAGCTATCGTCGGGCAGCGCCGGGGTAAGCAGTTCCCATTGTCCGCGGGCTGGCTGAGCCAGATATATGCCCGCCGTCAACACCAGAAAACTATCTGGGCCGATGCGGGCGAACATTGCACGATTGCGCTGATCCTCTGAAGTTTTGGCGTCACTGATGGAACTGAGTTGAGTGGCAACGAAGTCCCAAAGAGCCTCGGCACTTGGAGACGCATACTGCCACGATTCTGTGTGCTGCTCGGCCCTCGAGGCCAAATCAGTGCGAAAGCCTCGAAAATGATGGATTGATGTCTGGCTTGAACCCTTAAGCTCTGCTACGCGTTCCTCATACAGACGTTCGATGCAGTACTGGCTGCCGCGGGCACATTCGTTTCGGAATTGTGTCCACTCGCGCTGCTGGCGTCTCAGGAGCTGCGGATCAGGGGCTTGCGCCAGTACGCTGTTACAGGCAGCGGCAAGATCGTCATCGAGCGCTGACAATTTCGCGTCGGTACATACCTTCACTTCTGCAGCAATGCTTGCCTTGCGACAGTCGAAGCTTGCCGCACGCGCGTTCGTTGCGAATAGCCCCAGCAGGATTGCTACTAAAGACGGCGATGCCGCTGGTTTCGCGTACGCGAATAGTGATTTCCGCTGGCGATCGTCCACTCTGGAACAGCTTTCGGTGCTCTGCAAAGTTGATCTCAAGCCTAGTCGGAAGGAACTTTCAACAGTGGGCGTGAACTCACATTTTGCATTCATGCTGGCGACCTACGTTTATCAACAGAGCATGAACGCCCTTTGCGGCAATCAAAGGGTGGAATTCGGGCAAATTGAGGCAGTGCGCCAGATTGCGACATCTGCCCTCGCCTTCCGCCCATACCTGCCGGAGACAATCAGAACCGGCGACCTCCAGTGCGCGCCTCCTCCCGCGTAGTCGCTGCGGTTCATCTCAACCGCTCGCTGCGGGCAATCGATACCGCAGAATGTGGAGTTCCGCGCCGCCCTCCAGTGTTATTTCGAGAACCTGATTGACGAAATCCGCGCCGTCGGCCAGCTCGTCCAAAACCTGTTCGAACATTTCGATCTGCACGTCAAGATCCATCCCGTCTGGTCCGTTCAAACAAACCAGTCCAGCGTGAAGCTCCACGTCGGCGTACTGTCCTCGCGATCCCGGACGGGATGAAGGTCCACGAAAGTCGACGGAGTTTCTGGTCACAAAGGTCCAGTCACCATCGAGAATGAAGGGCTTCAGTTCCCAGTCCTTTTTTCCCTGGAGGTTTCGCCACACGACATGCGACGACTCCCCGTGACCCCGGTCGTGAGCGAGCTTCACAAGCTCGGGGCTTAGGCATTCGTCGACGAGAAATTTCATTTCCTCTTCTTGCGGCGAGGACGACGATGATCGGAGACGATGACCGCGCCAGTGGGAAGCTCACCACCCGCGGCACGGGGCCGCCCTCGCGCCGGATTGGCTTGCGCAAATATAGTGGCAAGCTCAATCTTTTCTGCATCGAGACCGGGATAAGCGGTAAGAATGCGCTCAACAGAGATGCCTGCAGCTGCGGAGGCCGCGACGTCATACACCGGAATACGGGTGCCCCGGATGACAGGTGTACCACCAAGGATCTCGGGAGACGAATGCACCAGTCTTCTTGCCCTCGCGAGCCCCCCCAGCCTTTCAACAGCACCCCGCACGAACGGCGCGAAATCGATGGTCAGAAATTCATGTTGAATGATCCAATCCACCGCGACCAGGGCCGGCAGCTCGAAGGACACCGATCTGCGTAATCGCGGTACCGCAACTTTGATGACAAACAGACGCTCTTCCGAAGTGAGCGACTTGGCGCTCTCGAAATAGAAGGAGATTAGAGTGCAGGCGGCGGCAAGCACGAGCCGACCATCATCATGGGTGAAGAACCCTTCCGGGAGAATGCCCTCATCAATCGCCCTGTTCACGTCGCGGAGGGCAACGCGCGAGACGACGGCAGCTTCCGTCGTCTTTAGCATTTCGCTGGCAGGGGACATAGCTATTCCAGATAAATCATTCCGATGGGTCGGAATATATATCAGAACGCCGGGAATATCAATTTGGCAAAGGCTTGTGCCGACAGGCATTGCGGACACTCCCGGGCGGGATGGTGTCTGTGACCCGGGTCCGGGCCGTCGCTCGCTATGCCCGTCACGGCCTTGTCATAACGCTCGCCGCAACTGCCTGAATTTGAAGGGGGTAATTGCTATAAAGCTCGTAGCGCCCCCCGCTACCATTTGCGACGGATTGCGACGCTTTGCGCCGGATTGCAACGCTGTCGCGCGCACCTCTTAGGCTTCCGAGTCGGCCCGCCGGGCTGCCACGCAGCCGCTACACCGAAACGCTTGACCGGTGCCCGGATCTTTGAACAGCGATGGTCAAACGCCGACCCTCCCCGCCATGGGCCAAAGCGCCGACTCGCCACTCAGACCGCTACTTCTTCGCCCTGCACACAGTTCGGCCAGCGGAGGGGGCCTGACAACTTCGCTGGCCCAAACACGAAATGCAACACCCGCCGTCTGTTGTGAATCAAAGCCTTCGACGAAGCGTGGAGTAGTAACGGCTTCATGACCATCGCTCCACCGCGCGGAACTTGCACGCTGACCTGCCCTTGCGCGTTTCGGACTCGCGTTGCTTCGGCCGTAGTCAATCGGCCCAGTCGGTGTGACCCTGGCACTACACGCAGGGCGCCGTTGCGTTCATCACAATCATCGAGGTGAAGTCGAACCGCTACCATGTCATTCAAAATTGACACTGGTGGCTGGACGAACAACTCTCCCTCCTTTTCGGACCATCCGTGATATTCAGGGTTATCAACGCGCCCAGCTACCGGTATGCCGAGATCCTGGTGAAGTGCCACTAGCCAGTTACTTGCGATCGACTTCACGAACAAGCTGCACTGAACGGCTCTGGCATTCGTCGGAAGAGCTTCAGACAGTCGCATGTCCCGGGTAAGTCGATCAGCGAGCCTGCTACACCATGGAAGACCGATCAAGCGACGCGTCCCGGCACCGCCGCTTACACCATCATCGATGAAGCGTTCGACCTTACCGATCTCGTCAATCCGAACCATATCCGTAACGGCTTCCTCCAAGAGGTAATGAAGGGCTGGCTGATTTCCGTCGGCTCCGGCGTCCGCGCAGGCGACAGTACACCCTGGTACGCCTCGTTCTGGGAATTCTGCGCACGCTACTCCCACGACCGTTTCGGCAACGACTGGCATCTCTCGCCCGACCAATCGCTGCTTCTGTATGCCGAGAATTCCGTCATTCCGGCGCAAACCATCATCTACACGCCCAAGGGTACCAACAACGCGGTCCAGCTGCTGTTCGGCACCTCTCTTTACGACCTCAAGCAGCCAACTATGCCACCCGCAGATGACATGGTGCTGCGCGACGCCCTACGTCTGTATTCCCCCGCGGCCGCCCTGGTCAAGGTCACCGAAGGGTTCTTCACACACTACCCGATCGAAGCCCAGGTCGCATTGGGGAGCGTTGACGATCCCTCCGACGTACTGAGGCGTCTGCTCGAGGGAGGACATTCCGTCGTGGCGGGACGACTGGCAGGTGCGTTCCGTCATATCGGGCGCGCCGACATCGCCGACGAAATCGGCGCTGCCATGAAGAGTGCCGGCTACAATGTTCGTGAAATCAACCCTTTCGTGGAACAGCAGACATTCGCAGCGCCGCGGCCAACAACAACACCGCCAATTGTCCTGCGCGTTCAGGCGCTGTGGCAGAACATGCGCGCTGGAGTGATCGCCGCATTTCCGGAAGCGCCCGGCGTGCCGCGCAAGCCGGATGCGTACCTGAAATCAGTGGATGAAATCTACAAGAGCGACGCCTACCACTCGTTGTCGATTGAAGGCTACAGCGTCACACCTGAGCTGATCGAGCGTGTGCGCTCGGGAGAATGGAACCCCGACGATCATTTTGCCGACCGAGAGAGCCGCGACGCCCTGGCGGCGCGGGGGTACTGGCAGACATTTAAGGCTGTCAAAGCGGCAGTGAAGGAAATCCTGACCGGCGCCAATCCCGGCGCACTGATCCGCACAGCCCCTCGCGAATGGTATCGAGAGCTCTTCCAGCCCTGCGTCGCTGCTGGTCTGCTCAAGCCCGGCGCGCTCGCGGGCTATCGCAACGATGCTGTCTACCTCCGGACATCGAGGTATGTGCCACCGCGGTGGGAGGCCGTGCGCGATGCGATGCCGGCACTGTTCAATCTGATGGAGCGGGAATCGGAGCCGTCCGTCCGCGCTGTCCTGGGACATTGGCTGTTCGGTTACATTCATCCCTACCCGGACGGTAACGGACGGATGGCGCGTTTTCTCATGAATGCCATGCTGGCCTCGGGTGGGTACCCGTGGAGCGTAATCCGCGTTGAGGATCGCGACGGCTATCTGACCGCTCTAGACCGCGCCAGCATCGACGGCAACATAAGCCCCTTCGCCACGTTCATCGCCGCACGCGTAAAAGCATCTATGAAACAGCATACCGCGAGGACGCGGCGATGAGCGTGGGCTTCCGCGCACTACTGGCGAGAGAGCCGCCCGGTTCATGGGAGGTCATTGTGAGGGCCGATATGCGGAAAGGATCGATTTTCGATACTTTGTGCAAATGGTTTCTGCAGCACTACACATACTTCCTCCCCGTCGCATCACGACCCGAGTCCCAGATCGGGTAGATTACCGCTCAATGATGGATTTCCGGCTGTAGTCGCAATGATCACGCTGGACGAACTTCGAACGGCCGGTGCCTCGTCGGTACTGTTCGAGTGCATTGCTGGAAGTCGGGCGTATGGTACTTCCACGACGGCAAGCGATGAGGATATTCGCGGCATATTCGCCGCACCGGCGGCCTCGTACATGGATCTGGTCCGTCCGCCTGACCAGATCAGCGATGAGCGCGGAAACGCGGTCTATTACAGCCTCCGCAGGGTCGTTGATCTCCTTGCACAGGCAAACCCGAACATCCTCGAACTTCTCTTCATGCCCGAAAACTGCGTGTTGAAGAGCTCTCCAGAGATGCGGTCCCTTGTCGCGCATCGCGATCTATTCATCTCGAAGCAATGCGCTGACACGCACGCCGGCTATGCCATGTCGCAGATCCGAAAGGCAAAGGGTCAAAACAAGTGGATCAACAATCCACGGCCGCCTGCACCTCCGGAAAAAGAGGACTACTGCTACATCGTCCCGTGGAACGCGGTGGAGCTGTCCGGTCGGCCACCCGCGCGCCCGATTCCGTTGAAAGCGACCGGCTGGTCGCTGGACGAGTATCACGCCGCGCGTCTGGAACACGGCAGGGACACCTACCGTCTCTATCACTACGGCAAAGGCGCACGAGGCGTGTTTCGTGGCGCAATGCTGGTTTGCGAATCAATCCCTGTGGAAGATGAGCAAGCGCGTTTCGCCGGCTTTCTCCTCTACAGCGAGCAGGCTTGGAAGCAGGCGCTCCTGGAGCATCAAAACTACTGGGTATGGCGGCGCGACCGAAACGAGGCCCGCTGGCAGCAACAGGAGCGAGGGGAGTTGGACTTCGATGCCAAGAACATGATGCATACCGTAAGGCTATTGCTATCAGGCCGGTCGATCGTAGAGTGTGGTAAACCGATCGTACGATTCTCGGGAGAGCAACTCGCCCTGCTCATGTCAATACGGGAAGGACGACTCCCTTTCGCCGAGATCATGCAAATTGCGGAAGACCTTTTGGCTCAATGCGAGCAGTTCAAGACCCAGGCGAGCTATCCAGACGTTTGTGATGCGAACCGTGCGTCAGAGCTTTTGCGCTCCCTGACGAACAGTTGGGAAGGACGGACGCGATGAGGGAGCGCGTTGTCGACGAGCTACAGCGCATCGAACGACAGTATGGCGTTCGCGTGCTGCTGGCGGTCGAATCCGGAAGTCGTGCGTGGGGCTTTGCCTCCCCGGACAGCGATTATGATGTTCGATTCATCTATAACCATCATCGCGACTGGTATATATCCGTAGCCGAGTCACGCGACGTGATCGAAGAAATGCTACCCGGTGACCTTGATGTCAGTGGCTGGGATCTGCGCAAAACGCTGCGGCTGTTCGGGAAATGTAATATCGCGCTCAACGAGTGGCTCGGATCGTCAATCGTCTATTGGCAGGCGCCGACATTCCGGGAGCAATTCCTCCGACTCATGCCGAGTTACTTCAATCCGATGGCCGGTCTGCATCACTACAGAAGCATGGCGGTGCGCACGCTCGAAGAGAACCTGGAGGGCGAGCGAATTGGCATAAAGAAGCTTTTCTATGTGTTGAGGCCACTGCTGGCTTGTAGATGGATCGAGAGGAATCGATCGCAGCCGCCCACCCTGTTCCATGCCCTGATGGATGACGAGTTGGTTTCGCCTGAAGAACGGATATGGATTGAAGGACTTCTGAAACGCAAAGCAGACGCGCGCGAAGCGGAACCCGTCGCGGTGAACGACGCGCGCGCGAATTGCATTCGGGCGGAATTGGAACGGTGCGGCTCGATGTCAATGTCTCCGGCTGTCCCGTCCGCCGGCTCAAAGGATGAATTGGATGGCCTATTACGGCGTTGGGTGGTCATCCACGATACGCCGCCCTGCCCTCAGCCGGGTAGCTAGCGCTCGAGCCTCCGAGGTCTCCCCAGAACGTATGCAGAATTCGATGCAACTCGGGAGCGCGCCGCGGTCACAGCGCGCCACGAAGTGTGCGCACCGGCCACGTCCCTACCCTGCTTCGACACCAGCAACCCGGAGTTACCTCATTGCTGCGTCGCGAGGCTGGCTGTAACCGCCTCAATCTGAAGGGGGTAATTGCTATAAAGCTCGTAGCGGCCCCCCGCTACCACGTTTTCGATCACGCTCGAAAACCCTGGAAATTCCGCCGTTTCTGAACATCAAGCCCGCCATCCCTGGCGGGTTGTGCGGAAGGTCGGGAGCGTTCTACTCCGCCGACCCCCGTCCTTCCTATTGCTCCCGCCGCACGCACCGGTAAATTCCCGCCCTGCAGTCAGGCTACAGAATTCACTGAGCCTGCTCAGACGGAATCCCTAGATGCTTCCCGCCATTCGTGCAACGCACGCTCGCATCCGTTGATCCCAACCATCAAACCAAGGAGTGCCACCGCGAATAAGAATCCTCCTAGGACGTATCCAGCGGCGTCGTGATGATGGCGGGTAGCCCAGAATAGCGCCGGGGGACCAACCAAGAAGAATAACGCGGATATTTTGAGCCCCGGACGCTTCCAAGTGGCTTCGGGCATTGGTCCCCAAAAGCACAGTCTGTTGACAATGCCACCATAGACACAGCAGGACGTATCTAGCGACACCTTGTCGATATTCGGAATACTCCGACCACGCGGTTTAAGTGGCGTTCGAACATTCGTCTTACGCAAAGAAACTTCTCCAACGAACCGGACGGTTCCTTGTATTGGTTGAGCCGATCAACATTCATTTCAGCCTCCAAATGCGATCCATAAAACCTTTGGACCATTTCCGGCGAAGTGCGGCAGTTCCTTGCAAGTACCGCAATATTCATTTCGCCGTGGATAAGCTGGCGCATGATGGCTGTATGACGCAAGCAGCCGAGTTCTCGGGTTTGGCAAAGGTTCCCCCAATGACCATCTGGCTTGTCGTTGCAGCTCTTTAGCGAGGCGGCGGTACCGACCCGCAAAATCGCCTCTTAACGTTTCGTAGCTCTTCGCTGAGAAGGAGCCTCATCGCGGGGGGAATTAGGTCACTGTTACTCATCGAGATCCGTTCCGAAGCGCGGATGCCCGTCAGAGCCGCATGCCGAGCCAAATCACCGCTTCAGTCGCCCAACTCACCAGCGGTCGAAGGATTCTGGGCCAAAAGAGGCCCACCATGGACTCGAATCCTGCTCTGTCACGGTGAGCCCGTTCATCATCAATAATTGACCTAATGGCCGCGACCGCCGCCGGGTCCACCAAGCGCAATGTTGACATTTGAGCCTCGAGATGTCGTAACACGACGGTCTCGACGGCGACAGTCGTCGCTGCAACGGATGCACGCCCGCAGAATCCGGTGACAAGACCAAGCGCAAAACCACCAAGTCCGCACAGATGGTAACTGCGGCAACGAGGGCGAGCGCGGCGTATGAGTTCAGCCGCGAATATTTCGCGGTGTCGCATTTCGTGGTCCAGGAACTCTCTCAGTTCGGACGTGATGACCGAGTTCCGCCATCGGCAAGCAAGCAGCTGCGCTCGGTAAATGTTGACGGCACCGTGGTCACCCGCATGGTTGACCTTTATTACTCGGTCTCCCAGAGATTCATCAGCAGCCAATCGCGCGATAACTTCCATAGTGCGCTCTCGAAGCCGTCAATAAAGCAGTCGCTAAGATCTGGGGTGTGAAACCAGCGGTAGGAGCTGGCGTTCGAGCTCAGGCAAAGAGGATTTGACCGTATCCCAAACGATATTCAGGTCAATGTCGAAGTAGCCGTGCGCCATGCGGTTGCGCATGCCTCGCATTTGGGCCCACGGAATCTCTGAATGGGTTGCGGCAAAATCGCCGCAGTCGCTCACGATGCGCGAGGCGGCCTCGCCGATCGTGATCAGATTGAGAACAACTGCCGGTTGGGTGCGTCGATCGTTGAGGAAATCGGCCTTGACGGTGCTCTCGACGTATTCGCGCGCCAGGTCTCCCGGCGTCAATAGGTCCACAGGCACCCCGAGCAGTTCTTGAAGGGCGATCTGCAGACCACCTAGGTCGAAGAGAGTCGCGCCAGGTAACGGGTCGACGAGAATGTCGAGATCGCTGCTCTCGGTATCCCGCCCGCGCAGTACAGAGCCGAACACGCGCGGATCGCTTGCGCGGGACTGCTGGACGAGACGCCGGATCTCATCTCTATGGAGCCTGAATGCGCTGGACGGTTTCACGCGGACTATCTCGGGTTCGATTTCTTGAGATTTACGCTCAGATGGCCGATTCCGGCCCAGCTCCCCATCGAGCCATAATATTCATTATTAATCAATAGGTTGAGCGGACGTATCGCTCAAAATCAGAGGCGGACGCTCTATGGCTAGCCCTCGCCGACTACCTCTCGCATATGTTGGAAGCGGTACGGTTCGGACGAAGCGCGCTATCGACGCCGTCGACACAGGTGCGACGGCCCATTAGAGGGCGTGGGTTCGGGGCTTCGCTCCATCGACTCCGACTCCAAGCCGCCGCTGAACCTCCTCCAACGACAATCCTTTTGTCTCGATAACCATCATCCTGACCCATGCCAGCTGCAGTACCATCATGAAACAGAAGAACAGGAAAACGTAGCCGGGCGCGAACGCCGTGACCATCTTCGGGAAAAACGTCGTGAGGAGTGCCGCGCAGATCCAGTGTGTGAAGCTCCCGAGCGCCTGCCCCTCCGCGCGATGCTTGTTGGGAAATATCTCTGAGATCAGTACCCAGATCACGGTTCCCTGGCCGATTGCATGCGCGGCGATGAACGCAAAAATGCAGACCGGCACGATACTGTAGTGAGCCGTGAAGAAGGCCCATGCCACGAGACCAAGAGAAATGATGTATCCGAAGGAGCCTATATAGAGCAGCGTACGCCTGCCCAGGCGATCGATGAGCCACAACCCGACACATGTAAAGATCAGGTTGGTAATGCCTATGCCCAGGGACTGAAGCAAAGCTGCCTGCGTCCGCAGACCCGCCATTTCGAAAATGCGCGGGGCGAAATAGAGAATGGCGTTGATTCCTGAAAGTTGGTTGAAAAATGCGACACAGACAGCAAGCAGGATGGGCACACGCAGCGAAGGGCTCCAGAAATTCCCAGCAACGGTTTTTTCGGCCGATGCGGCCAGAATGGCATCTGCTTTCGAGGCAATTTTCACTTCCGATGCGCCGGGCTCGATGAACCGGAGCATCGCGATGCCGGCTTCGCGGTCTCCCTTTTGTCCCAGAAGCCAACGCGGGCTTTCCGGAATGATCAGGCAGCACAAAGAGTACAGGACGGCCGGAAACGCCGCGACGCCGAGCATCCAACGCCACGCGTGTTCGCAAACACCTGCTAGCAAAGCATTCGAGAGATACGCGACGACGATCCCGAAGACGATGTTCAACTGAAACATTCCGGCCAGACGGCCTCGATGCCCGGCCGGTGCGATCTCCGAGATATAGAGCGGCGCGGCAATGGTCGAAATACCGATGCCCAGGCCACCGATCAGCCGCGCGATGATGAAAGAATAAACGTCGGTCGCAAGACTCGACCATAGCGCCGAAACGATGTAAAGGACGCCGATGCCGACCAGTGTCCACTTACGGCCGAAGCGATCGGTCGGCCAGCCTCCGAGCAGCGCGCCGACAACGGTTCCGTAAAGCGCCGAGGCTGTCGCGATTCCATGGGTACCCGCGCTCAGTCCCCACAGCGCCTGAATCTTCTGCTCTGCACCGGAAATTACGACGGTGTCGAACCCGAATAGAAAGCCCGCCAGCGCGGCGGTGAGCGACCAGAATAGGATACGGCTGCTCATCCGCGCCTCGGGTCGTGCCGCCGCCGACAAACAGGCCGGCCGGGCAGTTAGTCGTGTTTGCCGACAACTAGTAGTTTGAAGGTTTCCGGTTTGGGCTGCCGCCGGCCGGCCGGTCCACTCTGGAACTCCGCAGTCGGGAGATAGAGCGTATGCGTGGACGGGTCGACAGTCATCGTTCGGGCGCCCTCGTTGGTAGCGACGGTCTGGGTAATTCCAAACTTGCCGGGCGATGTTTCGCGCGCAACGACCAGATTTCCATCGCCGGTGCTGACGAAGATCTCGTCACTGTCGAATTTCACGGCGTCGACGCCCTTGCCGATCGGCAAGTTTGCCAGAACCTTGCCATCCTTCGTGTCCATCACCACCAATTGCTGCGGTCCACGACAGCCGATGAAGAGGCGGCCTGTTTTGTCATCGAGCGCTATTCCAACCGGGTTGCCTCCAGGCGCCACCGGCCAGTTCGCCACCACAGCATGCTTCTCGAGGTCGACCACGGCCACTTCATTGGTCGTCATGAGGTTGATGTAGACCCGCCCCTTCGCATCGGCAGCCAGAAATTCCGGCTCCCCGCGCAGCGCGGCGACCGTATCCAGCTTGCCATTGTGAGGATCGATGTCCGGCCGAAAAGACAGCAGCGCCTTGCCGCGCCCCGACACGGCCAACACAAGGTTATCTGTGGAGTCGAAAATAATCCCATCGATATCCGGCATTGCGGGCAGGCGCCCCAGGATCGCATAGGTTGCGAGATCGAAAATCACGATGCTCCCCTGTGCGCCTCCGTCACTGATGAATCCCCTGCCGACGGAAGGGACCAACGCGACGCCGTGCGCCTCCTGCTGCCCGGGGATGTCGGCAATCAATGCACCGGTTTGTCCATTGACCACCATGGTGTGGGTCGTGCGCGCAACAAAAAGGCGATGGCTCGCGGGATCTGCTGACAGGTAATCCCAGGCCCCAGGTCCTTTGAGCTCGAATGAATTGACCCGATGCCAGTCCTGAGCCGCCAGCGCCGGCATCACCGCTGCGAACGCCATGGCGCCTATAATTGGTACGAATCTCATTTTCAAAATCGTGTCCTCCGTCAATAAGAGTTTGAACCTGGTTGCAGCTCAACACTCGAAGTCGAGTCCTGGCGCCCTCACACAAAATCAATCCTGAAGACGTAGCCACCCGTCGGACTGTTTTCGGGAGGAAAGTCCTTATGTTGAAACTCCGCAACATCGATCGAGTAACCCGGATGCTCGCCGGCATCCACCCCATATAGCTGACCGTTATGGACCGCGATGTCATGTAAATCGACTTCGCCCTGCGCAAGCGTGACGATGTCGACCACCTGGCCGGTCTTGATCTCGTACTTCACCAACCCCGCGGTATAGCCTCTATAGTCATACGTGCTCGGCTTCTGCGCACCACAAACCTGCCAGATATGGCCGGCGTCGTATTCGATGCCGTGCAAGCGCGGAAAAAGGCGGGTTTCACGAAATATATACTCGACCTGCCAGCTGTTCGGATCGATCTTCAGCAAACATCCCAAGCGGTCGGCGGCGAGCCACAGCTTGCCGTTTTCCCAGGCGTTGCCATGCGAAGTGCCACCATCCTCCGGCGAGCCAAATGGAATCTGACGGCGGCTGATTTGTTGACGGGTCTTAATGTCGGTCTGAAACACGCCGTCGATTGGCGGCTCAGGGTGGTTGAACTGGGCCGCACCTTCGCACGCGCTCCAAATGCAGCCGCCGCCCACCGTCATGCCCGTGCAATCCCTGGTGTTCTGATAGACCGTGTCGAGCAGCTTGCCCTTGAAGTCTAGAAGCCATACTGCGTCCTCGAGGCCGTCATGACGCTGTTCGGCAACCCAAAAACCGCGCCCCTCGGGATCGGTGGCGATGGCGTTAGGATAGCCTGGCGGTGTCAGAAATAGCTTCGTGATGGTCGCCCTCCGGGCGGGGGGACTCTTGGTGGCAGCGGCCTCTTCCAACGATTTCACCGTGCGACC
>JAQGOE010000343.1 GCA_028293725.1 Gammaproteobacteria bacterium
GCACTTCGGCTACGTGGTGCTGTTCTATGCAGTCCATAAGCTCGGCGCATGGTGCCTGATCGGGCTGGTGAGCCTGCATGCTTCCGCTGCGCTGTTCCACCACTTTGTCCGGCGTGACGATGTGTTGGAAACAATGGCTCCCATTCTGCGGCGCAAGCGGGTGTGATGGCTAACGCGACTGCAGACCCGGGGTCGGCTGTCGTCGATGGGAGGCCGAAAACCTGCGTCCGCCAATGATCGTAAGTCATTGAATGGATTAGCGTGCGTCGACTCGGCGATGAATTTGGCTCTCGTCCGCGGTCTTATAAGTAACTGCACCCTGTCGGCCTGAGCGGGCGGGAGTGCGAGTGGGAATATTCGACCGTAATAAACGATGAGAGTAAAAAATGGCCACTCTTGCCAGTAAGAACGTCGTGATCGTCGGAGCCTCGCGCGGGGTGGGTCGCGCGATTGCCCGCAGGATGGCGGCCGAGGGCGCTCAAGTTCTGGCGGTAGGCAGAAATCGAGCGTCACTCGAGCAATTGGCAACGGAGTTGCCGGGCACGAAAACCTTGGCCATCGATGCTGCAGCCGAAGCTGCGCCCTCGAGTGTCTTTGCGGCCCTGCGACCCGATCTGCTGGTTCTTTGCGGCGGAGCCACACCGCCCGGCCGACCAATGCATGAGTTGACTTGGGAGGAATTCGCGGTTAACTGGGAGACGGATGTCAGGATATCATTTGCGTTCTGTCGGGAGGCGCTGCGCAGGCCTCTGTCACCGGGCGCCAGGGTCGTAGTGATTTCGAGCGGTGCGGCTCTCGGAGGCTCGCCGATTTCGGGCGGCTACGCAGGTGCGAAGCGGACTCAGATGTTCATCGCGAACTATGCTCAGAAAGAGTCGGACCGCCTCAAGCTCGGAGTGCGTTTCTTTGCGCTCGCTCCAGCGCGCATCATGCCCGACACCGAGCTTGGCCGCTTCGCCGTCGAGAGTTATGCGCACTACCTGGGCATCTCTCCTGCGGAATTCGTCGACGGAATGAGCTCGCGGCAGACACCGGAGGATGTTGCGAATGCAATCGTACAGCTTGCCACCAACTTCACCGACTACCCCGGCAGTGTCTTTACGGTTTCCGGAGAGGGAATCGCTCCGGTACAGTAAATCATGAGCGACGATCGCGAACCCGAACCGACTGAGCCGACGGCTGATCCCGACAAACTCGATCGGAAAACCTTCGAGCAGCAGATGGAACCCCTGCGGCGCGAGTTGCGGCTACATTGCTATCGGATGGTCGGCTCGCCCCAGGAAGCGGAGGATCTGGTTCAGGAGACTTTTTTGCGCGCGTGGCGCTCCTTCGACAGCTTCGAGGGGCGAGGGCCGCTACGCGCCTGGCTCTACCGGATTGCGACCAATGTGTGTCTCAACTCGTTGGCCAGTCGCAAGGACGCGCATCGGTTTCTGCCTGATCAGCACTCGCCACCGAGCGAGCAGATGCCTAACGGGGATCCTGCAACAGATATCCCGTGGCTGGCGCCGTTCCCTGACTCGCTATTTGCGGGAATCGCCGACCAGGAGCCCACTCCCGCGGCACGCTATGAGACGCGTGAAAGCGTCCAACTCGCTTTCCTTGCCGTGATTCAGCAGTTGTCTCCCCGGCAGCGGGCAGCCCTGTTGCTGTGTGATGTTTTGGGTTGGTCGGCCGCCGAAACTGCGTCCTTGCTTGGAGGGTCGTCCGCCTCTATCAACAGTGTCCTGCAGCGGACGCGGGCGACACTCTCTGAGCGTTATCCCGAGGGCAGGCCGCGGGGGTCGGCGGCGCCGGATCAAAGTCAGCGCACGCTCCTCGATCGCTACGTGAGTGCTTGGGAGGGCACCGATTTAGAGGGTTTTGTTTCACTCCTCAAAGAAGACGCTACTTACGCAATGCCCCCTTGGAGACAGTGGTACAGGGGCCGGGAATCGATCCGAACGTTCTTTTCCAAGGTGTGGAAGGGCTACGGGGGGTTCCGTCTCACGGCCACCGGCGCGAACGGCCAGCCTGCGTTCGCGTTATATAGCTCCAAACCAGGTGAAGCGATTTTTCGCGCCCACTCCATCCAGATCCTCGAGATTCGAGGAGACGCCATTGCGGCGCTGACAATGTATATGAAGCCGCTGGGGCCGCCACTATTTGCGGATTTTGGGCTTCCTCTTATCTCCACACGAGCTTGAACCCATATGAGCGACACAACACGTCTACTATCCCTACGCCGAGGAGGGAGTTGGCTCTCCTTCGTGCTGTGCCTCGGTCTCGTTGCGGTCGGGGTCGGAACCGTGCATGCCGCCCATCCGCTCAGGATTGCGATTTACGGCGGCACCGGAAATATTGGCCAGCGTATCGTTCGCGAAGCGCTCGATCGCGGAGACACGGTGACCGTCGTCGTCCGCGATCCCTCGACCATGGCTGAGCAACCGCCACGACTTCATGTCCTCAAGGGTGACGTGCTCGATTCGGCAGAGGTGGCCCGCACAATCTCCGGATCGGACGTGGTCGTGAGTGCTGTTGCATTTCGCAAACCGACGCCTGACTCTGCTGCCTATAGCCGGGCAGCGAAATCGCTCATGACTGCACTGAGGAGTCTCGGATCCCGCGCGCCCTACCTGATTGTCGTTGGTGGCGCCGGAAGCCTGGAGCAGCCGCCAGGCGTACATTTCGAAATTCCGGCGGCTTGGCGCGACGAGGTCAATGGCCAGAACGATTCTCTCGCCTACTACCGCACCATCGGCGATGTTCGGTGGACCTACCTCAGCCCGGCGTACATGATCACACCCGGCACGCGCACAGGTAAGTTTCGCCTCGGTGGCGATCAATTCATTGTAGATGCCAAGGGCGACAGTCGGATCTCCATGGAAGATTATGCGATTGCCGTCATTGATGAGGCGGAGAAACCCGCGCACGTGCGTAAGCGCTTTACGATTGGATACTGACCGCTAAAGCAATCGATCGTCAGTAAGCTATTGATTGTATAAGATAAAAGTCTGATTAGCACCCTGCGTACCAGTCTTGAGAGGGCGGGTGCGCGACCCGGGGGGTGAGGGGGTCCATTAAGGTCGTTAGCATTGTATAATGATGCTATCGATCTTAATCAAATCTGAGCTATCCGTGGCCGGTATCTCTGAAATCCGCGACGCATTCCAGCAGCGACTGCTGACCTATCTCTATCGAGGATCTGAAAGCTCGAGCCTCGTGCTCAAGGGCGGCGCAGCCATGCGCGTGCTCACGGAGAGTGCACGCTACACACAGGATCTGGACTTCGACCACGACCCCCACCGCTCGCTGGCGAGTCTCCAAAAAACAGTCAGATCGGCAATCGAACGCGCTTTACAGGGGAGTGGCTTGGCTCAGACGTCAGTCTCGGCGTCGAAGCAGACCGATACAGTCGCCCGCTGGAAGATCTCTGGTCGAACAATCACCGGCGAAGATCTGCATCTCACAGTGGAGGTTTCGCGCCGTCGGGCCCCGGACCTCGGTCATGTGCTCAAGGTTCCTATTCAGGTGGCGGATCGAACATTGCCGCGTGTGTACGTAAGTGTGTACGACGAGCAGGCGCTCACTGACAACAAGGTTGCGGCGCTTCTCGATGAGCGTCGCACTGCGCCCCGCGATGTTTACGACTTGGAGTTATTGCTGGCGCGCGGAATCTGTCCGAGCCCTCCAGTGGTTCAGCGGTTTGGCGGTCAGACGGTACTGACGCAAAGGGTCAGTGAGAAACTCGACCTGATGAGCTGGGCGCTTTTTCGCGACCAGGTGCTTCCCGCGCTGCCGCGAGAGATTCAGGCAAACCTCGATGAGGAAGAGTATCTGGCGCTGAAAATCCGACTTCTCGAGTCGCTGGAGCGATGTCAGGCGAAATACGTCTGCGGTGAGGCGCGGCCATGAAGACCGCTCACTGGACAACACGGCTGGAACTGGCTCTGGCTGACCCCCACGCGCTGCGTGTGCTCGACAAACCTTCGATCGTGCGCGTGGCCAGACATATTCGCCCCGATATTTCGGAGTCCGCTGTCGAGCGATGGATTCAGGAGGCGGTCAGCGCCAACCGCCTGGAGCGCGTAGTACGTGGGCTCTATCTCAATCGCCTGATCAACCCGCCGGCACAGAGGAGCGAAGCGGCAGTTTGGCTCCGGCCGGGTGCGGTGATTTCTCTTCAGACCGCATTGGGCGACTCGGGTGTATGGAATAACTACACCGACTGGGTCACGGCGGTCGTGCCGCTCTCACGACGTTATACTACACCGTCACTCGGGCGGTTCGAAACGACCGCCGGCACGTTTGTATTCCGCGGTCTGCCAGAATCGGTGTTGGAATCTGGCCTGGAGGCAGATCGTCTCGCGGCAGGTAGTACGTATCGCCGTGCAACTCCCGAAGCCGCGCTACTGCACTGGGTGTATCTTTCTAACTCGCCACGCAGCCGCATGTCGGCGCCGCCGCTGGACCTCGATCTCGACGCGTTGGACTTGCGAAGGCTCAAGCGTCTTTCGCAGGCTATGCAGCTCGAGGTGCCCCTTCAAGCGTGGCGTGCTCGCATTGATTCACAAGGCGAATCACAACCGTTAGCCGGGCATTAGGCTCAGTCTCTCGACTCCAGGAATAGGCGAATTTCCTTCTCATCGCAGGCATTGCACGTGCCGCCCACTTCCAGGCGCTCGCCGTCCTCGAATTGAAACTCGCGGCCGCCCGGGCCTACGGTGGTGCTGATGCAGCCGCTTTCTTGAAGCAACTGGGCGACTTCCGAAGTGTCCTGGCGCATGTCGCCGCCACAGATCAAGCACGTCAGCATGGGAATATCACCTCAAGATCTTTCGCATCGGGTCGCGATACATATTACGCGCAGTAGCCGTCTGCGCGTATGCGTGCCGTGACCGCGGGCAGTGCGTGACTCCAATTCTTGACGAAGGGTTCGCCGCCAGCATTCAGACGATCCACATCGCTAAATAGCTTGCTTAAGTATTAGAGCGCGCTATACTTAATTAAATGCTTAACAAAGCGGCGATGCTCGATCAGACGTTTCAAGCTCTCGCGGATTCCACCCGTCGGGCGATTCTGGCTGAGTTGACTCGGGGGCCCAGTTCGGTCAGCAAACTGGCGCGACCGTTGGCGATGTCGCTACCCGCCGTCATGCAACATCTGGCGGTGCTCGAAAGCTCGGGGCTCGTGCGCTCGGTGAAAGTCGGCCGAGTCCGCACCTGTAGGATCGAGCCCAAGGCACTGAGCCTGGCCGAACAATGGATCAACCAGCGGCGGACGGAGTGGGAGCATCACTTCGACCAACTCGGCGACTACTTGAACACCCTCGCACCGGGAGAAGGAACCCATGCCAAAGACAAGTAACAGTTCGCCGCGCTCCGTGGTGCACGCGATGTTCTGTATCGAACGGACCTACCGGGCTTCTCCGGCGCAGGTGTTCAAGGCGCTGACCGATCCTACAGCCAAGGCGAAATGGTTCGCGAGTGGCGACGGCTATACACTCCTCGCTCGCGAGATGGATGTGAGGCCCGGAGGTCGCGAGCATGTGAAGGGGCGCAAGGATTCTGGCGTCGTGTCGACCTTCGATGCCTTTTACTTTGATGTCATACCGAACGAACGGATCGTCTATGCCTATGAGATGCACTTGGACGACCGCAAAATTTCCATTTCCCAGGCCACGCTAGAACTCAAACCTGCGGGCACCGGCACCCGCCTGGTGATGACTGAGCAGGGAGCGTTCCTGGATGGCTATGACGATGCCGGCTCTCGCGAGCACGGCACTAATTTCCTGCTCGACGCGCTGGGAAATTCGCTCAATCCGCAATCGTTGGTTAATCCCAAGTAGTTTCAACGGGAGTTCCGTATGTCGTTGACCCTCTACGCCCACCCGTTCGCCTCCTATTGTTGGAAGGCATTGATCGCCTTGTACGAGAATGCGACACCGTTTACCTATCGATCGGTCGAGGACGCGGCGGGCTGGGCCGAACTCGAGTCGCTCTGGCCCCTCAAGAAGTTTCCTCTTCTCCGGGACGGCGACGCGGCGATCGTCGAATCCAGCATCATCGTGGAATACCTGATGCGTCGTTATCCCGGAACGGTGCCAATGATACCGGTGAACGACGACGCAGCCCTGACGGTGCGCTTCATGGATCGGTTCTTTGACAACTACGTCATGACTCCGATGCAAACGCTGGTCTCAGATCGAATGCGAACGCAGACCGAGCGCGATGCCAAAGGCGTCGCCGATGCCAGGAAGATGCTGGATGTTGCATATGGATGGCTCGAAGAACAGCTCACACCGCAAACGTGGGCGGCCGGTAGCACTTTCTCCCTGGCGGATTGTTCCGCCGCCCCGGCGCTTTTCTATGCGGATTGGGTGCATCCGGTCGGCGATCGATTTCCGGCGGTTCTTGCCTACCGCGTCCGGGTTCTTGCCAGGCCTTCTGTCGCCCGTGTTGTTGAAGAGGCGCGTCCATTCCGCAAGCTCTTCCCTCAGGGGGCGCCGGATCGGGACTGATCGACGTCCGACCTGGCGATCAGCTTCTGCCGAGGTAATCCATTTTTCCGAGCTCAACGCCATTGTGCCGCAGAATGTTATAAGCCGTCGTGGTGTGGAAGAAGAGATTCGGAAGAACGTGATTCATGAGGTACGGCAGGCCTTGCATGCTTTTGGTGCTGCTCCGCGTTTGCCATGTGACAGTTTTATCTTCGGTGCCATCGAGCTGCTCAGGTTTGAATGCCTCGAGCTGAGCGATCGTCTTGCGGATGCGTGTGGTGAGTTCCGCAAACGAGCTTTCGTTATTGTCGTACACCGGCACTTCTGCGCCTGCGAGACGGGCGGCGCCGCTGTTTGCGGTGTCGGTTGCGAGCTGCACTTGTCTCGTGAACGGAAACATGTCGGGGTACAAGCGGGCGTTCAGCAATACCGTAGGATCAATCTTGCGCGCTTCCGCCTGGGCTGCGCCCTTCTCGAGTATGGCGACGAGGTTGTTCAGCACACGGATAAACGTGGGGATAGAGGTCTGATACATGGAGGTCATCATGGGGGGTTCCTTGGGAGTGTCCCCCTATTCTACAGGTCGTACATGCAGCTATCGGACCTTTACCGCATGTGGGCCACCTCCGATGGTCAGTGCGGTACTTCCGTTCTGTGTCGTAATCTCAATAGAAGTGCCATCGTTCCGAAAGAAGAGCTTGTCGGGAGACTCAGCCAGTAGCTCGCTCTCGGGCACCTCGGCAGATCTGATGAGTATGCGGCCGCCCTGAGCGACAAGATCGAACTCGCCGGCCCCTCCCGCGTCGATTTTGTAGTGGCCCAGGAGGCGCGCCGAGTCCGCCTGGGAGAGGCGCACGACGGTCTTCCGTGTTTGCGGGAAGCCACTCCAGCCGTGCTCGCGCGCGATGGTCAGCATCAGGTCGCGAGCCAGCCGGATGCCATTGTCGGAGTTCGTCAGCACGGCGATACCGGCCCCACCGTCGATGAAAGCGGTCAGACTGGACTGAAACCCGTAGTCGCCGCCGTTGTGGAAGAAGCGTTTGCCATCGGGCGTGATGAACACTCCGAGTCCGTCGTCGTGCAAGCCGGGGGTGAGCATCGCGTGTGCCATCTGTCGGGAAAGCAAGCCACCATCGCTCCGATGCATGCTCTCAATCGCTAATGCGAACTTCGCAAGATCGGCAGCAGTGGTCCACAGACCAGCCGCGGCCATTTCGGGGTAGACGTGCCAATCTTCTGCCACCTTCACACCGGAGCTGCTGTAGCCGGAGGCCGCTCGCGCCCGCCATTTCTCCGGCAGCGGTTGCTCAAAGGTGCTGTTGTGCATGCCGAGCGGTCCGAGGACAATTTCGTGCATCAAGTCAGGAAACGATCGGCCGGTCACGTCAGTCAGCATCACCTGCATGATGGTGTAGCCGCCGCCGGAGTAACGCATACTCTGGCCGGGCTCCTTGTCAACGCGAATGGCTTCCGTGTTCCCCTTGCCCTCGAGCACATCGACGGGTGTCGGAACCTTGCCGCTACGGGCATAACCGGGGAAGCCCGACACCGTGGTGCCTGCCGTGTGGTTGAGAATGTTCCGCAAGGTGACTTTGTGGGTGGCCGTAAACTGGTTATCGGGGAGGTGCCAGCTCTTCAACCGATCATTGACATCCCCGTCGAGGTCGAGCGCGCCTTTTTCGGCAAGGTGAAGCGCCGCGAGCGCAGTCACCGCCTTGCTGATCGATCCAGCCTCGAACAGCGTCTCCGGAGTAGCCCGTATCCGGCGTTCCTTGTCGGCGTACCCGTACGCTTTTATCCATTCAATACGACCTTCGTCAAACACGGCGACGCTGATCCCGGCAACATTGAGCTGCTCCATGCGTTCGGCCAGTGTCACCACTGGAGTCGGCTCACCATCGATCACAAGTGCGGGAACGATTGACTGCTCGATGGCAGCGATCCGCTGCTCGGTCACACGGTTACCTGCACCACCCGACTGCTGTGCGTGACAAACCACAGCTGCGGCGGCGGCAAGAAAAGACAGAGACAGACAAACGACGTATCTCATGAATGCAAGCTCCCCTGGTGTGTCGGCATTCGCTCGGCGGGCACCCGATCTGAACAGGCTTAGCAGTATCCAGGAAAGCGGACGTTCATGGACGCAACATCTGATCTGCTGCGTGAGCGGCGGCTGCGCGATGGGGAGTCGTTTGGCGGCACGAGCTTGGCGCGAGAGTGGCAACGCGCGTAACGTCGTCCCCAAGTTCAATCGCCAGCCGTGAATATGAACACCGGTGATCTCTCTGCAGTCGACAACGAGGGACGGACCTATCGGATTCTGACAAGCGCCGACGAGCTCATGTCAATCAGGTCGCAGTGGGATCGCTTATGGGGTGAAGCGGGCGCGGAGTATTTCCTGAGTTTTTCCAGCGTGTGCGAGAGTTGGAATAGGATTTATCGGCCGCAGGGGGCGGCGCTGCGGTGCGCTGTTGTTTGCGACCACCATCGATTGCTTGGCGTGCTGCCAATGATCTTGCGCCGGCCCAGATTGTGGAAAATTGCGGGGACCTGCGGCCCGAGGTCGGCGGAGGGCTGTGACATGCTCATTGAGCGGAGCACCGAATCCCACGCGATTGCCTCCGCGCTTCTAACGAAATTCCTGTTATTGGCGCGTCCGGATTACGTCGACTTCGAATTCGTCCAAGTGGGCTGTGCTCTCGAGAGCGCAATCCAAAGCATTCCGCGCGTCCATATAATTGAAACCTGGGATAACAACATACCCTATGCCACTCTCCAGGCAGAAAGAGACTGGACGTCTTATACGCGTTCCTTGAGCAAGAGCTACCAAGCTGACTGTGCGCGGTGCAGTCGACGCCTGAATGAACAAGGAAGGGTGACGTTCGAGGTTGTGCGAGGGATGTACACGCCGTTGATCGATTGGCTTTTCGAGCACAAGCGAAAATGGTCAGAACGAACGAACAAGCGCGGAGAGTGGGTCTTCTCCAGGTACTACCAGGAATTCTTAAATACCGTATTTTCCTCAGACCCAAGATTCCTGGTGTTCGCGTTGAGGCTCGATGAAATACCGATCGCGGTAAAACTGATGGCGATCAACACGAACTCGGCGAGCCTCATTATCATTGCATTTGATGAAAAGTATAAGCGCTTCTCGCCGGGTAACGTCCTCGACGAGAGCATGATGAGGTATGTCTTCGAGAACTACCGAAGTGCTGACGGAAGCCACCTCGATATTACTTTTGGCCCGGGCATGGAGAGATTCAAGCTCCACTGGAGCCGTGGGTACGTGCATCCAGCGAGAAGCTATCGGATTGTGACATCGGGTCGTGCATGGGCGAAGACACGACTGAAGCAAGCCATTGCGAAAGTCTTAACTTCAAACGCCCGCGCTCTAACGCGCTGGGAAAGACATACCTAAGCGCAAGCTTTGGGGCGACGGTTCAATCTGGTGACTCGAGGCGTGCCCTCGCCGGGAGGCAGCCACAAAAACAGAAGGGGCCTCCCAGTGGGAAGCCCCTTCCTTGTGGTCAACTGACTCTCGACCGGTAGGCGAGGAGCCTTGGACCTCCTCACACGCCGTCAGTTTTCCAGCTCGATAGTGGTCGTGAAGACGTCCTGATCGTTTGCCTTCAGGCCGTTGGGTTCAACTGCTCCGCAGACCTGTGGCGGCACTCCCGGTGCCCCAGTACCAGGACAGAGAAACAGGTTATTGTTCCGAGTATCCATCCAAAACGGATGGATCGCATCAAGCGCGGAAAGGCCCACGTAGTCGCCAAAGAAGAGGCTGTTGCCCTGGGCGTCCGGGAACTCGGTCGGCAAAGGCATCGACGAGGAGGTGGCACGTGTTGATTTGAAGTGAATCCCGTCGAAAGACGAGGAGGCACTGAAGTCAAGCGAGCCGGTCGTATCATCGTTTCCGTAGCTCCGATCGTAGTAAGCCACCGTCAGCGCCCCCCATCGGGTAAAATCCGCCCATTGCCAGAACGCGTCGGCTACTTTCCGCTGCACGCTGACCACCGGAAGCGCTCGCGGATCCGTAGTACCGCCGGTGAACGTTGCGCCGCCGTTGGTTGACACGCTCAGCAGAATTTGATTGCTGCAATTCACCTTCGTCCCGGTGAAAAGATTGATCCCGGTAGACCCGCTGAATCCCGCTGGGGTGCAGCCGGTTCCGGTGGACTCATTTGAGTTCTTGTTGATGTAAGAGCCAACAGTGACAGCAACCACATTCGAGTTCTTCGGACTGACCGCACCACTAGGATAGTTCGAGGCCCGGAAGACCGAATTCCGGGCAGCCCCCTTCTCGGGGACACAGGCCCTTCCTGCGTTCTGACCCGCCTGATAAGTGGCGCAGTCCGGCAGATCGTAATAGTCAGCTACTTTGACCGGTGCGCTGAAGGTCGCCCCGCCATCGGTGGACTTGGCCAGCAGGATTTGATTGCGGTTGTCGGAGCCGGTGACGGTATTGTTGAAGTTGGCAAACACCACGTACAGCGCGCCGTTGGAACCGGTGAAGGGCTGCGAGTCCTGATTCTCGTTGCAGGTGCCGTGCGGCGTCCCGGCTCCGAATGTGACTGTACATAGCGACGAGTTCTGGCTGACCAGCACCTGGGGACTGAAGTGCTCGCCGTAGTCGTTCGAATGACTCTCCCAAATATAGGCGCTGCCATCTGCCGCAAATTCGGTCCAGGTCACGTAGACGCGGTCTCGGAAAGGGCTGCCCAGGTGGTTGTCCACCGTCATGTACGGTTTGTCCTCAAACGGGGCGCCCGTCGAGTTGCTAGCCTCAACGACAGGCCGGGCGGGGAAGTTCCACGAGGCACCGTTGTTCTGTGTGGAACGGAAGACATACACTGCGCTGGACTGGTCGGGATTGTTGGTGGTGCCCGGGCCGCGCATAAAGAGCTGGCACTGAAGATAGGCGTTACCCTTCGTATCCCACGCGACCGCGGTGTCGCCTCCGCCTTGCCAATACTCGCGCGCGACCCCGCCAAAGGCGTCCCCCCGAGTGAAGCCATTCGGAGTCGTACTGTCGCTCCAATGCTCGCCGCCGTCTAAGCTGAAGCTGACCCCACAGGTGCCATCGCCCCGGCGGTAATCGTTATACGAAGCCACGAGATGTTCCCGGCTCATGGGATCCTGGGCGATCGCTGTCTCGTTTTGCGCCTGCCCACGACCTTGCAGATCAGAATCGGAAATGTTCAGACAGTTCTGGTTGACCTTGACGTTCGACCCGATCGTTTGTTTGCACGAGTCGTTGTCAGCGGGTGTATAGGCGGTCGCGGCCGCGCTCCCCGCTGACAAGAGGTTACCGGTCGCCGCCGCGGCCTGTTGGACACCGGCGGCCCGGGCCTGCTGTTGATCGAGTTCGAGTGACACGAACCCCGAGAGATGTCGCTTCTGCAGCGGGGTCAGCGCGGATTGCGCGAACGCTTGCGGTTGGAAAGCCAAGACACCGACGATGAGGCCGGTGGTTATCCCGTAGCGGATTTTCATTTGATTCTCCCTTCGGGTCGATGAATGACTGTTGGGTTGACAGCAATTTAGACCGCGCCGGCCATACCGGATGCGCGTGTTGAGTGATGTGCTAGTAGTTTCCCCTGAAGGCGCGAGTGGCTCGCGTCAGTTGCGCCCTTGTGCGCGCGACTATAGCCCTCGCGCGGCCATCCAGGCGAGAGTGTTATCCCTCCTTTGTGTCATGCTGCACCGCCAGACCGATGGGCCATCGCCCAAGAGATGAAGCAGACGCTGGATCGCTCTGACGTGAGCGCGCGCTTCAGCGTTGCAGTATCTGGCGAAAAGTCAGAACGGCTAGGGCGGGATCGGGGCTGCGGAATTCCGTATAAATCGAAGCCGCCGCTCGGTCTCGTCATGAACCGACATGGCGAGGATGCGGACCGTCGGCCGAAGGCATTTCAAGACGCAGCCACACGTGTAGCTACGGGTTCACGGGCTGCCCGCTCGGCATATTCACGACGAACTGGTGTCCAAGCGGCACGGGTCCTCCGGGGTTCGCGCCACCACCGGTCACCTCGCCGACAATCACCGCACGCTTGAGCGCCTGTAGATCGTACGACAGCTCTTCTCCGCCGGAGAAGGTTCCGGGCGACGTGAGGACAAACACGGGCTTGTGCGCACCGTAGGCAAGATCCCCAAGGTTCGTGGTTTTGAACTCAACAACGCGGTTGCCTTCACGCCAGTGGAATGTGTTAACCAGGTAGGGCTCGCCTTCGCTCAAGTAACTGACGTACAGCGCGACCGTGTTCGGATCGCCACCGCCAGATCGTCAGTCAGCGCGCGGGCGAGCGCGGGTCCCGTCGTGATGCTCCTATAGGCGTTGGACTTTTGCTTAGCCCGCACGAGCTCGGCGAGTCTTTTCGCCGTGTCCTCGATCACGTATCTTGATTCGAGTTCACTAGCAAGCTTGCCTAAGACTTCTTTGCGGATACGTGCATCGATTTCAGTGTCAGATATCAAGCGGGCGGCTGCTGTTGACGGTTGCGGCGACGGTTTTGTCACCGCCTCAGTCGGCCGACCGACCTGTGGTGCTGCAACGGCCGCACAGAATTGGAGGACGATGGCGGCGGGGATCGAAACTGCGCGCAGATACCGCATCATGTTGCCCAAACCTCCGTGTAAGTGTCCTAATTCTACCCCATGTCGCTGAGCCTGATTGCGGCCCGATAGCGATTTCAGCGAAACTCACTGGAACTGGCCGGCCGGCGCCGGGCCCCGATCGTCATCAGGAGGTTATGTGGACTCAGCTGTGACACACATCAGGCGTCGATGGGCATCGATTGCCCTTTGCGTAATCGGCGGCGCTGCCCAAACGCTCTGCGCCGGCGCGACCCCGTCCAATCCCTACACCTACTTGCATCACGCGGTTTCTACGGACGTGTCCGCGGCGCAGTTTGCCTTCGATCGTGGCCTCACATTGGTGTTCGCCTACGAAGGCGACGAGGCAGAGCGTGCGTTCCGTGAGGCGGCGCGGCTTGACCCTTCGTTGGCCATGGCCTGGTGGGGCATTGCGCTCGCCGTGGGTCCCAACATCAACTACCCACCTGAACCCAAGGCAACGGGCGTTGCCGCAGCGTCGATGGAGCGTGCCAAGGTCCTTGCCGAAAAGCGTGCGACGGCCGATGAGCGGCAGTACATAGAGGCGCTGAGTGCGCGCTACAGTTCCGATGAGAAGCCCGACTACGACAAGCTGGCGATCGCCTATCGCGAAGCGATGCGCGGCCTCGTGCATGCTCACCCAAACGATGCCGACGCGGCCGCGCTCTATGCCGAGGCCATCATGGACCTGCATCCGTGGCAACTGTGGAGCAGCGATGGAAAGCCCGGGCCCGATACGACCGAGCTGGTGGAACTGCTCGAGTCTGGCCTCAAGCGGAACCCCGCCCACATAGGGCTGCTGCACTATTACATCCACGCGGTCGAGGCGAGCACAGACCCCGGGCGAGCCCTCGACGTTGCGCACCGGCTTGCAAAGTTGCCGATGGAGCCAGCCGAAAACCATCTCGTTCACATGCCTGCTCATATCTATCTGCGAGTAGGCGAGTGGGCGCCCGCCATTGAAGCCAACGAACATTCACTGCATCACGCGTTCGACTATAGGGTCGCGGACAATCCCAAGGCGGAGCCCACGTGCGGTCACTACGGCGCTTTTATCACCTATGCTTACATGATGGTCGGAAACGAGCTGCGCTCGCGTCAGTCGGCGCTGGACTGCAAGGGCATCAATAACGATCCGACGCGCGCGCTGTCGGTACTCCTGCGCTTCCATGCATGGGATGACGTGCTGTCCTTTCCCAAGCCTACTCCGGATCTCAATGGCTATGGCAAGCACGCTCACGCGGTAACCGGCTTCTGGCATTTCAGCCGCGGCCTTGCCTTCAGGGCGCAGGGACGGCTCGATCGAGCGGAATATGAGCTCAAGGCGCTGCAGACTGAAGCGGCACTCTTGCCAGCACCACCTGATTCGCATGGTGCTCTTGACCTCGAACATGCGAATGAGAACCTGTGGACTGTTAGTAGTAGGGGCGCCATGGAGCTCGCAACTGCAATCCTGAGGGCTCGACTCGCGGAGGCGCGAGGCCAACTCGCCCAAGCGACGGATTTGCTACGAGACGCCGTACAGATCCAGGACGGGATGCCTTACGGCGAACCTCCCGCTTGGTTCTATCCGGTGCGCGAGAGTCTCGGCGCGTTACTGTTGAAGCGTGGTGACACCGCAGATGCAGAGACTACTTTCCTTGAAGGAGCACGCCTTTCACCGCACGATCCGCGGATGCTGCTCGGGTTGTCCGAGGCCCGGAGTGCAGCAGGGCACGCAGCGGACGCGGTGGCGGCCCGGAGGGAATTCATGGCGCTGTGGCAGGGAGCGGACGGCGAGCCCAAGGTCGCCGACTTCTAGCCGTTGTTAGTCCAAAGGCAGTTAAATGTCGCTTGACGCAGTGGTGGGCCGCTGGATCCGAATCAACCTCGGAACCCAGCTTCTCGAGCTACTCGAAGGCGATGTGGTGTTGTCAACGTATCCCGTTTCGACTGCCACAAATGGCAGTGGCGAGCGCGTTGGCAGTGAGCAAACACCTCGCGGCTTGCACGAGGTCAGGGAGTTAATCGGCCACGGCGTGCCGTCAGGCGCGGTATTCGTCGGTCGAAAGTGGACCGGCGAGGTCTGTACACTGGAGCTTCAGGCTGGAAATCCGGAAAGGGACTGGATGCTATCCCGTCTGATCTGGCTCGCTGGACTTGAAGTCGGCAGGAATTGCGGCGGAGACGTCGACACCTTCGCACGGTACATTTATATCCACGGCACGCCCGACAGTGAACCGGTTGGCGAACCCCACTCCCACGGCTGCATCCGGATGCGCAATGCCGACGTTATCGCAATCTTTGACCAGGTCGATATCGGTACCGTGGTTCGGATCGACGAATAGCGCTGGCTCCCCGTTCTCTAGTCGCAACGTCCACAGATCCATAAAGTGGCCCACTTATATTTTTACCAAGCGGCCCTTTGATCTGCGCCACTTACAGAACACCTTAAGGAGGTACGCTGACAAAGTGAGGTAGGTCCGATGAAATTGACGCTTTCTGCCGGCCTTTGCGCGCTGCTGTTCGCCGGTGCTGGCCTCATCGGGGGCGGGTATGCGCAGGCCGCTCGCTCCCTGGCTGACGTCATCGCATCGGCCGTCGCAGATCCAGCGCGGCCGGAAGGCGATCGCAATCGCGATGTGGCGCGCAAGCCGGTCGAATCGCTGCAATTCTCAAGTGTCAAACCAGGTGATGCGGTCGCGGATTTTAATGCCAATGCCGGGTACTTCACGCGTCTGTTTTCTGACGTCGTTGGGAGCCGCGGCCATGTATACGCCATCGAGCCCGTTGAAATTCAGCAGTACATTGCGAAATCGACAGCCGAGTTACAGGGGTATGCAGCCAATCGCCGCAACATCACAGTCTCAGTCGAGACTGCGCTCGACAGTCTCCGCTTGCCCAGGAGGCTTGATCTCTTCTGGATTTCGCAGAACTACCACGATCTCCATAACAAGTACTTTGGTCCGGTGGACATCGCCGCGTTCAACAAAGCCGTATTCGATGCCTTGAAGCCTGGCGGCTCGTACGTCGTCCTCGACCACACAGCCGCACCCGGTGCCCCGGCTGATGTTACGGAGACTCTACACCGCATCGATCCCGCCACAGTACGTCGCGAAGTGGAAGCCGC
>JAQGOE010000348.1 GCA_028293725.1 Gammaproteobacteria bacterium
TTCGCACTCCCCCGCGACGCGAACAAGCAACCCACTCTCTTCCTCTGCGGCCACTCCCTCGGCCTCATGCCGATCGAAGCCCGCACGCTGGTAAACGAGGAATTGGATGACTGGTCCCGACTCGCGGTCCTGGGTCATGAGCACGCACGCAGGCCATGGATTCCCTATCACGAGAATCTGACTGCCGGCCTCACACACCTCACCGGCGCACAGCCCGGCGAAGTCATCGCCATGAACTCGCTGACCGTGAATCTGCACCTCATGCTGGCGAGCTTTTTCCGCCCCAACGGCCGGCGCACCAAAATCCTCATCGAGACCGGCGCGTTCTCCTCCGATCGCCACGCCGTGACCTCGCAACTGGCGTGGCACAACCTCGATCCGGCGCAACATCTGATCGAGCTCACGCCACCGCCGGGCAGTGACTCCATCCCCGAAGACGCGATCGAAGCTTGCCTCGCGAAGCACGGGGCCGACATCGCACTAATCTTGTGGCCCGGAGTGCAGTTCCGCACCGGACAGGCGTTTGATCTCCCACGCATCGCGCGTGCGGGACACCTCGTCGGTTGCGTCGTCGGATTCGACCTCGCGCACTCCATCGGCAACATGCCTCTCGCTCTGCATGACTATGACGCGGATTTCGCTGTCTGGTGCAGCTACAAATATCTGAATGCCGGCCCCGGAGCCATCGGCGGTTGCTTCGTCCACGAGCGCCACTTCCAGGACTCCCACCTGACGGGCTGGTGGGGTCACGAGGAAAAGACACGCTTTCGCATGGAGCCGCTATTCCGCCCGGCGAACGGCATTGCGGCCTGGCAGATCAGCAATCCACCTATTCTGGCTGCCGCGCCGCTGATCGCCTCTCTCGCCATCTTTCAGGACGCGCGCATCGGGCGTCTACGCGCGAAGTCCATCGAGCTCACCGGCTTCCTGGAATTTCTCGTCGAGCGGTTGGGGCCGGACGCTCGCTTCATCACGCCGCGCGGAGTCGATTCCCGCGGCTGCCAGATCTCCATACGCATCGCCGGCTCCCCCAACGACAGCGCGGGCTCTCCCAACCGCATCACCAATTCCCCCACCCGCGGCCGGCGAGTGTTTGAACGGCTCGGCGAGCGCGGCGTAGTCTGTGACTGGCGCGATCCGGATGTGATTCGAGTAGCCCCAGTGCCGCTCTATAACACCTTCGAGGAAGTGTTTCGCTTCAGCGAGCACCTTGCCGAGGTGTTGCGGGAGATCCCGTGAAGCCCGCCAATTCCCGCCCCATCAACATCGTCGGTGCCGGCCTCGCTGGAGCACTGCTCTCTGTATTGCTTGCGCGACGCGGCTTCAAAGTCACGCTCTATGACCGACGCCCGGATCCACGGGAAAGTAGCGCGGAAGGCGGCCGCTCCATCAACCTGGCACTCGCCGCGCGGGGAATCCATGCGTTGGAGCGCGCCGGCGTCATGGACCGTGTCCGCCCCCTCCTCATACCGATGCGAGGCCGGATGGTCCATGACGCATCCGGCTCAACAGCGCTTCACCCATACGGGCAACGCGAGCACGAGGTCATCTACTCCGTCGGCCGCGCGGCGCTCAACCGCGTGCTCATAGAGGAAGCCGCGCGCCATAACACGGTGGAGATGCGGTTTGAACAAACCTGCACCGCCGCGGTTCCGGAGCGCGACGTCCTACGCTTCCGCGACCACAAAAACCTTACCGAGTACGAAGCGCCGCTTGCACCCACCATCGCCACCGACGGTGCGGGCTCCGCGGTTCGCACCAGCCTCGCCCGCGCGCAACAAGTCAGCGTTCGCGAAGACTGGCTCGATCACGACTACAAGGAACTCACCATTCCCGCACAGGCGGGACGGCACGTGTTGGACGGCAAGTCGCTACACGTATGGCCACGCGGCGGCTTCATGCTGATTGCCTTACCGAACACGGACGGAAGTTTTACGGCGACGCTATTCCTGGCGCGCGCCGGCCAGAACAGCTTCGCGGCCCTGAGCAGCGCGACCGCGGTGGACGAATTCTTCAGGCGCGAGTTCACGGACGCCGTTCCGCTGATGCCCGACCTGACGCGTGAATTCGCGGCGCACCCTCAAGGGCAACTCGGGACGGTACACCTGACTCCCTGGCACATCGGCGGTAGCGTCCTGCTGCTCGGTGATGCCGCACACGCCATTGTCCCGTTCCACGGCCAGGGCATGAATGCCGCCTTCGAGGATTGCATCGTGCTCGACGGCCTGTTGGATCGTCACGACGAATGGGCGCCGTTGTTCGCGGACTTCGCGCACGCGCGGCGGGCGAATGCGGCAGCCATCACTGAGATGGCCCTCGAGAACTACACCGAGATGCGCGACACCGTCCTGGACGCGGGATTCGTACGCCGCAAAGCGATCGCGATGGAACTTGAGCGACGCTTCCCGGATCGCTTCATCCCGCGATATTCCATGGTGATGTTTCACCCGGAAATCCCCTACGCCGAAGCGCAACGCAGAGGCACAGTCCAGGCGGAAATCCTGCAAGAAATCGATTCGAAGCGCGACGCATCCGGAGGAACAGACGCACAACTCGCCGAGACCCTGGTGAAAGAGCGACTTCCGCCAATAAGCTAATGCGACCGCGGTGACAACGGCGCGTTCTTCCGCTCCAACGTCACGAACGTCACGTCGTAAGCGTTCTTCTCATCCGCCGGATGCTCGCTGTATTCCGCGTCGACCCACTGCGTGGGATCGAAGTCGGGAAAAATCGTATCCCCCGGTACCTCAGCATGCACCTGCGTGAGATAGATGCGCCGCGCAAAAGGCATGAACAACCGATAGATTTCCGCGCCGCCGATCGCGATGACCTCATCCGTGTCGCGCACCTTGCGTAAGGCTTCATCCACCGAGTTCACGACAATGACACCTTCAGCATGCCAATCGCGATTGCGCGTGAGCACAAAATTGAGGCGCCCGGGCAGTGGCTTGCCGATCGACTCGAAGGTCTTGCGACCCATCAGGACGGATTTGCCGAGCGTAATTGCCTTGAAACGACGCAGGTCTTCAGAAAGACGCCACGGCAGAGTGTTGTCGCGACCGATGACGCCGTTTTGCGCCATCGCAACGATCATAGAAACGAGGGGATAGGCCATGGCGGCTATTATCTCAAGCCGCGCGTCCCTCGCGCTAGGATTTACGTTTTTTTAACGAAGCAGCAGCGACGCTCAATCCGCGCCAATGGCCTGCAGCGCCGCCACGGCGTCCACCAGCCCGAATCCGGCGTCATAATCAAACCCCGCGATCGTATTGACGGGATGCGGTCCCTGGTTGCCACCGAGGTCCCTGAGCCGCATGTCGCTGGCCGTGCTCCGTAGCACGTTATAAAGCGCAGCAGGCGTGAGGACCCGCGGTGTAGGAACGTGCCGGTGCGCCGCTATGTCGCGTGCGCGCTTGTCCAGTATCAGGGCTGCGACACCGGCAACATGGGGCGCCGCCGCGGAAGTTCCCGAAAAGTTAGGAAACGCATCGTCTTCCGAGCTGCCTGGAACGTTAAAACCGAGCTTGAAGTAGAAAAAACTCGTGTTGCCGGCGTCCGGCCCGGTGACCCCCGGCTTGGCGCGCCATTGCGCCGCATCGAGGCGCCGTCCGGCGCGATCGAACAGAATCGGGGTGCCGCCGGCCGAAGAGAAACTGTCGAGGCAGGCCGGCACGCATTGCGGCCGCAGCGGACTACCCCAGGCCTGGGTTTGATACCAGGCGGCCGCGCCGACCGCCTCGGCTCCCGCCGCGTTGGCATGGCCCACGATAGTGCTGGCCGCGGTGTCAAAAGAATCGACATCCAGAGCCGCCGAGCCGAGGTCGTACCAGACATATTTGAGCACACCGGGCGCGGGACCCGACACCAGCTCGATGCCGAGCTGCACCTGCAACTCCTGGTTGGACAGGTTGACGATCAGCGGCAATTCCACCGCATCGCCGCCGATGTTGTTGGCGATTCCCGGTTCCTGGCAGACCAGCTGCGCCGGGCTGTCAGTACAGGGCGCCACCGGCGTGCCGTCCATGTTGTAGAAAATAGCGTCGACATCGCTTTGCGAGCCGCGCAAGCCATTCGACGAAAACGACGGTTGATCCCATTGCAGCGACAGGAGCGAGATCGTGCCGGGGGGCGCCACGACATGCTGCAAATCAGACACCCCAGGACCCGAGTCGAAGTTATGGCGGACACCGGCGAGGCCCTTACGCCCGGAGGCGCGGAACACCGCCTGGTAAGACTGGCGCCCTTCATTGCCGGCTGCTGAAAAATAAGCGACGCCGCGCGCGACCGCCTGGTCGGCCGCATCGGCGACGACGCCGTCTTCGAACATGGGCTCGTCGAAATATTCGACGTCATCTACGATCACTTTCGCGCCGTCATTCGCCAGCGCAAGAATGCCCGCTGCGAAGTCCTCCTCTCCGGTAACGGCAGTGTTGAAAGAGAGGGAGGTACCGGGAGCAACATCGTGGACAATCTGCATCATCGCACGCCCTTCGTCGGTGCACTCGCTGTCCGGCACGGTATGAAGGTCCGCCAGCACACGAACACCTAACGGCAGGTCGCCGTTCACCGCGTCCTGTCCGGCACGCGTGAAATTCTGGCCGGACGCGAAGGGTCCGGGAGCGCAATCGAAACTATCGGACAGCACGCCCACCCGCACGCCCGTTCCGTCGACCCCGAACTGCGAGCGCGCCAGGTCGCTACGCATGGAGTGATCGCCCTGCGTGGTGGTGAGGCCAACGCGGGTCGTTGCCAACACCGGCTTTACAAATTTTAACCCGGCGATACCGGCGATATCGCTCAGGGCTGCGACTGGAACGCGGCCGGTGACCGCGTGATCGTGCAGCCTGGCCTCCAGCATGCCCTGGCCGACGAGTTGGGTCTTCAGCTCGCTGACATTGTCGCCGTAAGCGCTGATCCGGATGTAGCCATCCTGCACCCTCAATGGAGGCAGCTTCGCCCGCAGCCCACCGTCGTGCCACAACGGCTGCGCGCCGTAAGCTTTTTGCAGAATGTAAAGATGAGGCCCGATCTTGGCCCCCACTCCGCTCTTGGTCTCGAGCAGCAGTTGTTTCAGCGCCGCCGCGCCATTTTTATCGATCAGGGCCGCGTTTACGGGCGGTGCCATACCAATCAGGGCGCTAGCGGCGCTCGCACGCGTCGCAAACGCGCCCGAGACCATCGCCACCACCACGGCCACTCCGGCCGTCACTATGGCCCTCATCGTCTTCCTCCCCGCCTATTCACCGCACGCGGGGATTGTAGGACACGAGCGTTACATCCCGGCGAACCCCATCTGTATTCTGATTCGGGGCCGGGCGCAACTGTCTGTGTAACGGGTCAGTAGTTCCCTTCAGCACCCTTCAGCTACGGTTCAGATTTCCACGGCGGTATTCAGGACAACCACCCCGCGGAACGGCATTCGGAAGAATTCCGCCGCCTGCGTGCTGTGTTGCTGCATCCGAGCGAACAAGCGACGCTGCATGCCTCGCAGCCCCGGCAGCGGACGAGCGCGCACGACGTGCCGGCCCACGAAAAATGAGCTGTCCTCCGTGAAAACCCGCAAGCCACGCGTGCGACAGGATTTCAGCGCCTCGCTGACATCGGGCGTTTCCATGAAGCCGAACCGGGCCGTAATGGAATACACCCCCGGCAGGATCTCCTCGATGCTGACCCGCCGCACCGGATCCAACCGCGGCGTATGCGCGATTTCAATCTGCAGGATGATCACCCGCTGGTGCACCACACCGTTGTGCTCGATGTTGCGGATCAGGGCCGACGGCACGAGTCCCGGATCGCTGGCGAGAAACACACCGGTGCCCGGAACACGGTAGGAGCCGGCGATCATCTTCGCCAACTCGGCGCGTGGCACCGCCATCTTGGCCAGGGCGGCGCGCAATTCGAGCCGTCCGTTACGCCATGTCAGGAACACCAGGAACAATGCAACGCTCAACAGCAGCGGAATCCAGCCACCCGTCGGCACTTTCGTCATGTTGCCCGCGACAAACACGACATCCACCATGAACATCAGGCCGAACAGCAGCACGATCACCCATTTCGGCCAATGCCACTGCGTGGCGGCAACGAACGAGCCCAAAAATGTCGTAATCAGCATGGTGCCGACCACGGCCGCACCGTATGCGCCCGACAGCGCATCCGAGGATCCAAATCCAACAACGAACAGAACCACGGCAACGAACACGGTCCAGTTGACGATCGGAACGTAGATCTGCCCGTGCTCCTGCGCCGAAGTCTGCAACACCCGGATTCGCGGCAGCAGATCCAACTGCACGGCTTGGCGCGCCATGGAGAACGCCCCGGAGATCGTCGCTTGCGAGGCGATGACCGTCGCTGCCGTGGCGAGAACCACCATCCAGGGCAGCGCCGCCGGCGGGAACATGGCGTAGAGAGGATGCGTGATCGCGTGGCCGGTCTGCAGCAGCATGGCGCCCTGGCCAAAGTAGTTGATGATGAGTGACGGCCAGACAATGGCGAACCAGGCGATGCGCACGGGGTTCCTGCCGAAGTGCCCCATATCCGCGTACAGAGCCTCGCCGCCGGTGACCGCCAGAAACACAGCGCCGATGATCGCGAGCGCAAACGTCGGCCGAGAGCCGAGCAGGCTCAGGCCATAGATGGGGTTGATCGCGTACAGAACCCGCGGGTCGCGGGCGATCGCCATCGCGCCGGTCACCGCGAGCACCGCAAACCAGACGATCATGACCGGGCCGAACAAACTCGCGATCCGCGCTACACCGCGCCGCTGGTAAAAGAACAATACCAACAGCACACCGATCGTTACCGGGATCACGTACTTCGCGAAGTCAGCGTCGAGAACCTCCAGGCCCTCGACGGCGCTCAACACCGAAATCGCCGGCGTGATCAAGGCATCGCAGAAGAAGAACGCCGTGCCGGCCAACGCCAGCGCGATCACCGTCTTCGTCCAGGGGTTGCCGCCCATGAGGTGACGTTTCGCGAGGGCGAAGAGGGCGAGAATGCCGCCCTCGCCGTCGTTGTCCGCCCGCATGATGATCGTCACGTACTTCAACGTGACGGAGATCGCCAACGCCCAGAAAATGAGCGACAACACGCCCATGACCGCTTCGTTGTCGAACGGCCCCGCGGCATTCAGCGATTGCTCCAGCGCATACAACGGGCTGGTACCGATATCGCCGTAGACGATACCGGTAGCGCTGATGACGGTGCCGACACTCCAGCGGTGTTGGTTGCTCATGGGCTACGGCGTGCCACTAGCGCCGCACTTTTTTCTTCGCTGCAGATTTCTTTCTGGCCACCTTGTTCTTAGCGGACTTGGTGCCGGACTTCTTTTTGGCGGCGGATTTCTTCTTCGCCACCTTGCCGCCCCGCCCGGACTTGCCGGCCGCCTGGCGCGTCCCGCCAGACCGGGGCGCGTAGCCCTTTCCGCGTCCGCTCGCCTTTCCGCGCCCGCTCTTCCCGCCGGCCGCGGACTTCTTCCCCACCGCGCCCTGCTTTTTTTTCGCCGCCGCCTTGCTGCGTTTTTTCTTCTTCGGCTCCGGCGGCCACAGCATCGTGCCCCGGCAATTCGCGAATCCGCAGCGGCACGCGAACACCTCGTCTATGTTCTCCGGGTCGTCGTGGTCGCGATAAATCTGGTAGTCGTACGTCATCTCCTCGCCGGCCTCGATCGCGCGCAGCGCCTCGATGAACACCCGACGCTTTTCCACGACCGACTCGCAATTCGGATCGCACGAGTGATTGAAGAAACGCGCGTCGTTGCCGGCGGTGCCCGCATCGATGACGGTCTTCGAATCGACGATGAAGAGGAACGTGTGACTGTCGTTCTCTTCCTTCGACTCATAGCGCCGATCAGCCTCGTCGTGGGAAACGCGCTCTCCGAGATACTCGATGATGCGCTCGCCCTTCTCGACCCGGCGCGTCGCAAACACTCCGCGGCCATGTACGTTGGAATCCCGCACCAGGATCGGCGGCGCCTGTGAGCCTGAATTGTTGTCGTCCGCCATACGCTAAACCGCCACCGGCGCCTTGATCGCCGCGAGATGTTCGTAGTTCACGAATTCAAAGTCCTCATAGTCATATTCGAAAATCGTCCGTGGACGCCGGTGAATCGCCAACCGCGGCAATGGCAACGGCGTGCGCGCGAGCTGCAGATCCGCCTGCTCCAGGTGATTCAGGTACAGGTGGGTATCCCCACCGGTCCAGACGAGCTCACCGGGCTCGAGGTCGCACTGCTGGGCAAACATATGGGTGAGCAGGGCGTAGCTGGCAATGTTGAACGGTACGCCGAGAAACACGTCGGCACTGCGCTGGTAGAGCTGACACGACAGGCGACCACCGGCCACGTAGAACTGGAACAGCGCGTGACAGGGCATCAGCGCCATCTCCTCCAACTCGCCAACATTCCAGGCGCTCACCATGATCCGGCGCGAATCGGGATTGCGCCGCAATTGCTCGATCGCCTGCGAGATCTGATCGATGGTGTGGCCATCTGGAGCCAGCCACGAGCGCCACTGCTTGCCGTACACGGGTCCGAGCTCGCCCTGCTCGTTCGCCCATTCGTCCCAGATCGTGACGCCATTTTCGCGCAACCACGCGACGTTCGTATCTCCGCGGAGAAACCACAACAGCTCGTAGACCACGGAGCGCAGATGAATCTTCTTCGTGGTGACGAGAGGAAAGCCATCGCGGAGATCGAAGCGTAACTGCGGACCAAACAGCGACAGGGTGCCCGTCCCGGTGCGATCCGTCTTGCGCGTGCCGCGCTCGCGGATCTGGCGCAAGAGATCGAGATATTGCTTCATTGGGCGACAGCGCTAGTCGGTGTGCTCAAGTTGCCTGAAGGAGTGCGCGTGCGGTAAGCGTAGAGGACAAAGATTACGCCGAGCAGGATCATGGGAAACGACAGCACCTGCCCCATCGTCACCCAGCCACCGGTGAGGTAGCCGAGCTGCTCATCCGGGACCCGCACGAACTCCACGATGAAGCGCGCGATACCGTAACCAATGAGGAAAACGCCGGCGTTCGCCCAACGCGGACGCGGACGCGAGGAAAACAACCAGACGACCGTGAACAGCACGACACCTTCCAAACAAGCCTCATAGAGCTGTGAGGGGTGGCGCACCTGTCCATTGACGAGGAATCCCCAGGGCACGGTGGTCACCTTGCCCCAAAGCTCGCCGTTGATGAAGTTGCCGATTCGCCCGAAAAAGAGGCCGAGTGCCGGCAGGGGAGCGGCGAAGTCGAACACGTCCCCGAGATTACGCCGCTGTCGCCAAGCGTACAGCGCCATCGCGGCCATCGTCCCCAGGAGACCCCCGTGAAACGACATGCCCCCCTCCCAGATCTTGAAGGGGTACCAGATGTCCTTAGCCCAGAAACCCAGACCATAGAACAGCACGTAGCCGATGCGACCGCCGACGATCACACCGAGCATGAGGTAGAAGATGAGATCGTCGACGTCGGCCGCCTTCCACGTCGAGCCGGGCCGGGCGGCGCGCACCCGCGCCAGCCACCACCCCCCGGCGAAGCCGAGGAGATACATGATCCCGTACCAATGGACTTTGACGGGGCCGATTTCGAGGGCAATGGGATTGAAGCCGGGATACTTCAGCATAGCGGGTGAAGTTTAGCCGAGCTCACGGGTCACGCGGCAGAAGAACGCCTTCAAGTACCGGGTCTCGGGGATGGCCGGATGCACTGGGTGGTCAGGCGACTGCCCGCCGGACTCGAGAATCTGCACAAAACGCCCGGAGTGACGCGCGGCAAGCTGGATGGCACTCACCAGCTCTTCCGGCGCCAGGTGATAGGAGCACGAGCAGGACACCAGCAGACCATCCCCATCGATCAGGTCCAGGGCGAGCTGATTCAGCTTGCGGTAGGCCGCCTGTCCCTGCGGAATGTCCTTCTTGCGCTTGATGAATGCGGGCGGATCGAGAATCACTACATCGAAGCGCGCGCCCTGCGCGTGTAGCGCCTTCAACGCGTCGAAGGCATCGTCACGCACCGTCTCCAGCGCAACGCTGTTCTCAGCCGCATTACGCTGGGCGAAGTCCAGTGAAAGCTGCGAGGAGTCGACACAACGTGCTGTTGCCGCCCCATTCCGGAGCGCGGTAACCGCCCACCCGCCGACGTAACTGCACACGTCGAGTACGCGCGCACCAGGACGCAGATATCGGATGAGCCGCTGTCGGTTCGCGGTTTGATCGTAGAACCAACCCGTCTTCTGCCCGTCCGCCAAGGGAGCCCGGAAATGCAAACCCGACTCCACGATGTCGATCTCGGCAGGCACGGTGCCAAAAGCAACTTCGGTCGACAGCGCCAGGTGCTCCAGATCGCGCGCGCCCGAGTCGTTCTTCCAGAAGAGCGCGGCCGGATTCACGACCGCACGCACGGCAGCCTCGACGTCCGCCTTGAGCGCCTCCATGCCGGCGGTCGCAATCTGACCAACCAGCACGTCGCCATAGCGGTCGAGCACCAGTCCGGGCAATTGATCCGACTCACCGAAAACCAACCGGTAGTACGGTGTCTTGCCCAGGCGCTCACGCAACGCGAGCGCCACCTTGAGACGCTGTTCGATGAGAGCGCGATCGAGTGGTTGGGCCGCGTCGCGACCCATGATCCGCGCGCAAATCAACGCATGAGGATTTACATAAGCGTAGCCGAGGAACTGATCCCGATCGGACACCACTCGCGCCAGCGCGCCAGAGGCGAAACCCGCCAGCGGCGTGGCCGCGTTGTCGATCTCATTGCTGAAGATCCACAGGTGCCCGGAGCGGATACGGCGATCCTCGCCGCGCTTGAGCTTCAAAATGGAAACATCGGATGGCATTGCTTTCGTATCTGCGCTGACCGCGGCGCGGGTGGCAGAGGAACCATGAAGGTATAGTGGCGCCGCATTCTACTCGAAACCGGCCCGAGTGCCTTATGGACCCTGCTACCGCCACCGCATCTCCCAATCGCCTGTCGCAGGAAACGAGCCCATACCTCCGCCAGCACGCGCACAACCCCGTCGACTGGTACCCGTGGGGCGCCGCGGCCCTCGAGCGGGCCCGTGCGGAACACAAACCGATCCTGCTGTCGGTGGGCTACTCGGCCTGCCACTGGTGCCACGTCATGGCGCACGAGTCTTTCGAGGATCCGCAGACCGCACAGGTCATGAACGACCTGTTCATCAACATCAAGGTCGATCGCGAGGAGCGGCCCGATATCGACCGCATCTACCAGATCGCGCAGCAAATGCTGACGCAGCGCTCGGGTGGCTGGCCACTCACCATGTTTCTGACACATGACGACCAGCGGCCGTTTTTTGGAGGCACCTATTTTCCGCGGGAAGCCCGTTTTGGTCTGCCGTCATTCCGCGATCTGCTGCTGCGGGTGGCGGAGTACTACCGCGACCACGAGTCTGAGTTGCGGAAGCAGAATGCGGCGCTCATGTCGGCGTTCGACGATCTGAATCCACCAGCGGGGGCCCCCGACACCCAACTCACGGATGCGCCGTTGAAGGCCTCGCGGGCGATGCTCGCGAAAATCTTCGATCCCCGCAACGGCGGTTTCGGCGGCGCGCCCAAGTTTCCCCATCCGAAGACGTTGGAAAGACTCTTGCGCGACTGGCACGCCAGCTCGCATCTGCTCGAGCCGGACCTGCACGCGCTGTACATGGCGACCCTTACTTTGCGGCGCATGGGCGACGGCGGCATGAACGATCAGTTGGGCGGTGGCTTCGCCCGCTACTCGGTGGACGAGTACTGGATGATTCCCCACTTCGAAAAAATGTTATATGACAACGGCGCCTTGCTCGCGGTTTACGCGGATGCGGCGGTGGCGACCGGAGATACGTTCTACGCTCGCGTGGCTGCTGACACAGCCGCATGGGCCATCCGTGAGACACAGGCGCCGGAAGGCGGTTACTACTCGAGTTATGACGCCGACTCCGAAGGCCACGAGGGTAAATTCTACGTCTGGGATCAGGATGCCGTCAGGCAGGCGCTGACGACCGCAGAATACAGCGCCTTCGCGCCCCATTTCGGACTCGACCGCGCCCCTAACTTCGAAGGTCGCTGGCACCTGCATGTATTCGAGTCAACCGAGGAAGTTGCGAAGAGCCTCGCAAAGACCACCGACGAAATCGAGGCGCTCCTCGAGTCCGCGCGCCGGAAACTACTGGCGCTGCGCAACCTGCGCGTCTGGCCCGGCCGGGACGACAAAATCCTGACCTCGTGGAACGCTCTCATGATCCGCGGAATGGCCATTGCCGCGAGAGCATTGGACCGGCCGGACCTCGCTGATTCGGCGACCCGGGCACTCGACTTCATCCGCCGTACGCTCTGGCGCGAGGGACGTCTGTTGGCGACCTACAAGGACGGCCGCGCACATCTCAATGCCTACCTCGATGACTACGTTTATCTCGCCGACGCGGTTCTCGAGTTGCAGCAGGTCCGCTTCCGAAGCGAGGAGCTGGCCTTCGCCCGCGAGCTCCTGGACGTTGTGCTGGACCACTTCACGGACTCCGACGGCGGTTTCTTCTTCACCTCGGACGATCACGAAACCCTGATTCATCGCTCGAAGTCATTCAGCGACGATGCCACGCCAGCCGGCAATGGAATCGCGGCCTTCGCGCTGCAGCGCCTGGGCCATCTTCTGGGCGACTCCCGTTACCTCGCGGCGGCCGAGAAAACCTTGCGAGCCGCGGCGCCGGTGTTGGAAAAATATCCCCAGGCCCACATGAGCCTGCTCATCGCGCTGGAGGAGCTTCTCAACCCTCCGGAGACGATCATTTTGCGCGGTGAGGCTGCGGCGATCGAGACGTGGCGGCGTGACCTGGCGAGGCTTTATGCCCCCCGTCGTGTTGTGCTCGCGGTGCCGACGAGCGCGAGTAACTTGCCACCGGCGCTCGGCGACAAGCCTGCGCGTGGCGAAGCGGTCGCCTACGTTTGCAAAGGAAGTGTCTGCTCGGCGCCGCTGGAGTCGTTCAGTGCCCTAGCGGCTCACTTACGGCAAGCAGCGTCGCACCGATCGTCGTGAGATGCCTCGGCGAGACTGCTCCATGGGCTGCCAAGGCCTGCAGGTCCCGCCAGGCACGCGCGAGCTCACTGTCCGGCTGAATGGCATTCATCCCGGCGAGCGCGACCAACTCGCTCACGGCGGCGCGCAATTTGCTAACCGATAGAGTACAACTCGCCGTGACTTCGCTCAGCTCGGTGTTGGAAAGCGTGCGATTCGCGAGCGCGTCCTGCCACACCCGACGTGCCAGTGAGTCCATCCCGGCCTTGATGAGACCCCAGGTGACTCGCGCTTCGGCGTAGCGTGCATGGACGACAGGGTCGTCAGCGAGCGAGACACCCTGCCCACCGCCCTTCTTACGACGCGTGAAGGCTGCAAAATCATCCAGCGCGTGCCGCACGATTCCGAGCGCAACGGCCGTAATCGAGAGCTCCATCGCCGTATTCATCGGCATCCTATAAAGAGCACCCGGCTCGCGCGGCGCGGGATTCGTCAGCGAGAAGCTACGCTGCTCGGGCACGAGTACGTCGCGCACTTCGAAATCATCACTCCCGGTGCCGCGCAGTCCACTCGCATCCCACGCGGGGAGGATCGCCACCTGCGAGCTGTCGAGAAGGAGCGCGCGGGTAATGGGGCGGCCGTTGGCTCCGAAAGTGAGCGTGCCATTCTCCATGACGATGCAATTAACCACGAACGCTGTCGCGTAGTGGGCGCCCGTGGCGTAGTGCCAGCAGCCGGTGACGCGATAGCCGCCCGCAACACGCACGGCGCGGCCGTCCGGAACCATCGCGTTGGCGATGACCGCCTCGGGCCTCGCAAAAACCGTGTTAGCCGTCGCGGCATCGAGTTGTGACGCAAACAGTCCGCCATAGGAGCCGATCATCACGGCCCAGCCGATGGAGCCGTCGAGACGCGCCGCGCCCTCGAACACCTCCAGCGCCTCCGCCAGATCCAGCTCGAAGCCGGCGCATTTTTTCGGCACCCACAGCCTGAACAGGCCATAGCGCAGCAAGGCGCCGGCCACCTGCTTGGGCAGACGGGCGAGACGTTCGGCCTCACCGGCGCCTTGACGGAAGATTGGAGCGAGCTCCCCCAGGCGCACGAGGATCTCTTCCACAGGCGATGTTTCCAGAGCAGTTCGCAGTTGCCGCATGGGCCAATTGTATTGGCCCCGGGGCACGCCGGGGGTATGTTGACTGTCAGGAAATGGCGACCGCGCTCACAGGCGCAATCAAAATGGTTCTTTAGGAGAGCAGCTCCACGTTCCCACCGATGGCCACGGTGTTGATCGTCAATGTGCGCTCCGTCGCAAAACGCAGCAGATAGTGAGGGCCACCAGCCTTTGGTCCCGTGCCGGAGAGCCCTTGTCCGCCGAAGGGTTGCACACCGACGACGGCGCCGATCATATTCCGGTTCACATAAGTGTTACCCACCCGCAGCGAGCGGAACACGTGATCGGCCACACTCTCGAGCCGGCTGTGCACGCCCAGAGTGAGACCAAAGCCCGTGCGTCGGATCGCGTCGATCACCTGCGGCAACTGGTCCGCGCGATAGCGCACTACGTGCAGGATCGGACCGAACTCCTCCGTCCTCACCTGGTCGAGCGAGCGCAGCTCGAAAAGATGCGGAGCGAAGAAATAACCCATCTCATGTTGGCGACCGAGCTCGCAGGCGTACAGCAGGTTGGCTTCGCCCCGCATGCGCGCGGCGTATTTGCGCAAGCGCTGCTGGGCCTCTTCTGAAATAACAGGACCCAGGTCCGTGGCGAGCTCCGCCGGATCGCCGACAACTAAGCACTTCATGGCGCCGACGAGCATGCTGATCACGCGATCGGCAATCTCCTCCTGCACATAAAGAACCCGCAGCGCTGAGCAGCGCTGCCCGGCGCTGGTGAATGCGGAGGTCACGACGTCATCGACCACCTGTTCCGCGAGCGCCGTCGCATCCACCACCATCGCATTCACGCCGCCGGTCTCCGCAATGAGCGGCAGGATCGCGCCGTCGCGGTTTGCTAGCGCACGATTGATAGTAGTTGCGGTAGCAGTGGAGCCGGTGAAGGCCACACCGGCAAGAGCGGGATGGCTCAGCGCAACCTTGCCGAAAGCCGGCCCGTCAGCCGGTGTCAGGTGCAACACCTCCGTCGGCACTCCGGCCTCGTGCAGCAGGCGAGTCATGGCATGCGCGACGAGCGGCGTGGCCGGCGCGGGCTTCGCGATGACCGAATTGCCTGCCATCAGGGCGGCGACCACCTGGCCGGTAAAGATCGCCAGTGGGAAGTTCCACGGACTGATACAAACAAACACGCCGCGACCCTGGAGCGAGAGCAGATTGCGCTCGCCCGTCGGCCCACCCAGCTCCTCCGGCTCCGCAAACAGCTCGAGGCCGCGCGCGCCGTAGTAGCGGCAGAAATCGATCGCCTCGCGCAACTCGGCCACCGCGTCCGGCAGAGTCTTACCGGCTTCCTTTACCAGCAGGCGCAGAAACAACCCACGGCGCTCCTCGAGCAGCTCAGCCGCCCTATCGAGACAGGCAGCCCGCTGCTCAGCCGGCGTCGCATCCCAAGCGGGCTGCGCGCGCGAGGCGATGTCCATCGCTTCGATGATCTCCGCGTCAGTCGCATCACGCGACACGCCAACGGTCTCGAGGAAGTTAGCCGGTGACACGACCTGCGCGTCCGCATCGGTTACAACCTTACCCCCGATGATCGGACCTCCCACCGCGCCCTCCGGGGCGCTGGCGTGCAACTCCGCCTCCAGCTGCGCAATTCCCATCGGATCGCCCCAGTCAGCGCCGTCCGAGTTAACCCGCTCCGACCCATAAAGGGCGTGCGGCTCGCGGATGCGCGCCGGCGTCTGCGTCTTATCCAGGGAGCGATTCAACACGGAAATGGGATCGCGCACGACCTGCTCCACGGGAATCTGGGGGTTGAGAAATTGATGCACGAAGGAGGTGTTGGCGCCGTTCTCGAGCAGCCGGCGGACGAGGTAGGGCAACAGGTCTTCGTGGGTTCCGACAGGAGCGTAGACGCGCACGGGTGGGAACTTGGGCACATCCGCGAGTACGGCCGCGTAGAGAAGCTCACCCATTCCATGCAGCCGTTGGAATTCGTAGTCAGCCCCGGCAGGCGCGAAATCGAGCACCGCCGCTATAGTGTAGGCATTATGAGTAGCGAACTGCGGATGAATGACATCGCAGGCCGCGAAGAGGTGCTGCGCGCACACGAGATAGCTCGCGTCGGTCGCGGCCTTCGACGTGTAGACGGGGAAACTCGCCAGGCCGCGCTCCTGCGCTCGCTTGATCTCGCTATCCCAGTAAGCGCCTTTCACGAGACGCACTGTCATCCGACGGCCCGCGTCGCGCGCCAACTCGGCGATCCAATCAATGACCAACGGCGCGCGGCGGCCATACGCCTGGATCGCGAGACCGAGTCCATTCCAGCCGAGAGTCTGCGGGTCGCGGGCGAGCGCCTCCATAATATCGAGCGAGAGATCGAGGCGGTCCGCCTCTTCGGCGTCGATGGTGAGTCCGATGCCGGCACTGGCGGCGAGGCGCGCCAGATCCAACATGCGCGGCACGAGACGCTCGCTCACTCGTGCGCTTTGCAGAAGGGTATAGCGCGGCTCGAGCGCTGACAGCTTTACGGAAATACTGGAGCGACTGTGGACCGTCCCTTCCGGCTGTGCCCTGAGAGCTTCGATGGCCGCGGCGTAGGAATCGGTATACCGCTGCGCATCCGCGTCGGTGCGCGCGCCTTCGCCCAGAACGTCGAACGAGCATAGCGACAGATTGGGATTGGACTGGCCGCGAGCGAGTGCCGACTCGATGGTCTCGCCAACAATGAATGCTTCACCCAACATCTGCATGGCGCCACGCAAAGTCTTACGCACTACGGGGGCGACGAAGGGCTTCGTGACTGAGGCGAGCGAGAAACGCCCGGACAACTCTGCCGCCACATCCGGCAGCAGGCGGCTGGCCGAACCCAACAGGGCAAATCCGGTCCGTAACAGCAAATCGTCACTGCCCGTGGTACCGGCGCTGCGGATAGCAGCGAGTCGCTCGGAGATGAGTTGGTCCGCGCGTTTCGGGTCGGGCGTCCGCAGCAGCGCCTCGGCAAGACTCATGAGTGCCTTGCCCTGTGCACTGTCGAGCGGGAACTGCTCGAGGAGGGAATCGACGAAGGGCCGCGCCCGCTTGTCGGCACGCGCCACCTCTACCCAACTTGTGGCGCGCCTCTTGGCACCTTCGAGTCGGCCCTCGACCGGGGCGAGAGATCCCAGCAACTCCTTAACCGCGTCGGGCTCCGCGCGCACCGTGGCAGCGCGAATCGCTTCACGCAACGTGCTCATCCGATCCGTGTCACGCGACCCGCTCGCCCGCGCAGCCGCACCAATGCCCGCCATCTCGTTGCCCTTGCTCCAGAAATGGAGCACAGTAAATTATGCTTATGCTAGCCTTGAACGCAGAGAATAGTTTCTCGTTTTTGCACTTTATAAAGTCGATTTGACTGCCATGAGCCGGAAAAACCCCGCTACTGCGGCTTCGCCGTCCGCCGACCGTGAGCTCGATCGCGTCGATCGAAGGCTATTGGCGCGGCTGCAGCAGGACGGACGGACCCCGGTGTCGCAGCTTGCAAGAGAAGTGAATCTGACTGTCACGCCGACGCTGGAGCGCGTCCGGCGACTGGAGTCAGGGGGCTATATCGAGGGTTACTTCGCCCGGCTGAACCCGGGGAAGCTGGGGTTGGGATTGCTCGCCTACGTAGAGGTGTCGCTCGACCGGACCACGCCGGATGCCTTCGAGCGCTTCAAGCAGGTCGCCCTGGCCCACGACGAGGTCATGGAATGCCACATGGTCGCGGGCGGCTTCGACTACCTACTGAAGATCCGGGTCACCGACATGGAGAGCTACCGGCGCTTCCTCGGCGACCGCCTCGCCGCAGTGCGCGGCGTACAGCAGACTCACACGTACTTCGTTATGGAGGAAGTGAAGTCGACGCAGAAGATCGCGGTACCGGAGTAACGGGTTAACCCACCCGCGCCATCTCGTCGGCAGTAAGCTTGATTTTCGCCGCCCCAACATTGTCCTCCAGGTGCTTCACCTGCGAGGTCCCGGGGATCGGCAACATCACCGGCGAGCGCGCCAACAGCCACGCCAGCGCCGCCTCATTGTTATCTATCTTACGTTCCTTCGCGATAGCCTCCAGCGCCACGAGACCCTTATCCGGCGTGCTGCTGGCCTGTGCCGCCTGCGCCAGCGGTCCCCACGGAATAAACGCGATCCGCTCGCGCTCACAGATCGCCAACACCTCGTCCGAAGAGCGATCGGCGACGTTGTAGCGATTTTGCACCGACACCACTTTGACCAGCGCACGTGCCTTCGCGAGTTGCTCCGGATTGACGTTCGAGACGCCGATGTGCCGGATCTTGCCTTCCTTCTGCAGCTTAGCCAGCTCGCCGATCGAGTCCTCGTAAGGAACCTCCGGGTCGGGTCGATGGTGCTGGTAGAGGTCGATGCGCTGCAGCTTCAAACGCGTGAGGCTCGCCTCGCACGCCGCGCGCAGATGCTCGGGTCGTCCGTCCGGCAGCCACTCTGCCCGACTCGGCCGCACCTGGCCGCCTTTCGTGGCGATCAGAAGACCGCGCGGATACGGATATAACGCCTCGCGAATGAGGCGCTCGCTGACGTAGGGACCATAGGCGTCGGCGGTATCGATGAAATTGGTTCCCAGCTGCACGGCGCGCCGTAGAACCGCGAACGCCTCGTTCGCATCGCGCGGCTCACCCCATACGCCGTCGCCGGTGATGCGCATCGCACCGAAGCCCATCCGGCTCACCTGCAGATCCCCGCCAATCAACAGCGTGCCCGCCGCCGCAGCCGGCGCCGCAGCCGGCGCCTCCTCCGCCTCGGCGCGCACCGCAAGCGTAAGGCCAGCGCTCGCCAGCACAGCCCCGGTCACGGCCACGCCACCCTGAACGAGAAAACCACGACGCGAAGTTAGATCCGACATAGCGATGACCTCTCTTACGTCCGCGGCTTCACGATCGCCGCCAGCCGATCCACACTCTTCTCCACCCGCTCGAGCCGAGGATACTTCGGCCCATCGTAGTACGGAATCCGCACGACCCGATAGCGATCGAGATTCTTCACGATCAACTCTATCGGCATGTGCGCGCTATGCGCGATCATCAGGGCCTCACGCAGCCGTTCCGGCCGATACTCGCGGCCATTCACCGCCACGAGTGTCGTTCCCGCCGTGAGTCCCGCGTCAAAGCCCGGACTACCCCACACCACTTCCGTGACCTGTCCGTAGTCACGCATGGATACGTTGAACCCCAGCGAGAAACTGAAATCGGCGGCCTTGCGCTGCTCCTCCAACTGTTTGAGAAAGTCGGTCGGCACTTCCGTATAAACGAGTTTCCAACCCCCGCGCGCGAGGCCATCGAGCGGCGCTCCGGGCCCATGCGAATGCAGTCGCTGCGCGAAAAACTTCTCCCAGTCGTAAGGCGCCACACCATTGAGCGCGCGCGTGATGTCAGGCAGCGTATAGGGCACGGGACCCAGGGTACCGTCAGCGCCCCCGAAGAAACCGCGGGCGAAGTCATCGAGGGACATTTTGTCGCCGCTCAACTCGCGGATCTTCGTATCCACATCGAGCCAGATGAGCGCGCCCTCCGGATAGTAGTCTTCCGTCCGTTGCCACGTCAGCCACGAGAGCGGCCGCCGCGCGGTGATGATGGGTTGATAGGTCGTATCCTCCATATCGCGCCACGCGCGGCCCGGCCGATCGTGATCCATGTTGGCCGCGGTGTAGGCCCAGTCCTGGCGCGCGAAATCCGCGCTCCACAGCCCGGAGCGCGCCGCGAGCACACCTTCCAGGTACTGGGTGAGCCCCTCGTAAATCCACAGCAGGTCGTTCTGCATCGGAACGTTGAAGTTGGCAGTCACCAGTCCCGCCGGCCGCCGGAACTTGCCGTTCCACGAGTGCGTGAACTCGTGCGGCAGTAAGCTGCGGCCGGGTCCTTCCTTGTCCCAGTCGAGGAAATAACCCGGCAGCCGCCGGTTCTCGCTGGAGCGGTGATGTTCGAGACCGATGTCGCCGAAGTGATCGCTCAGGGCCAGCAGCAGATCGTAGTGATCGAAGTGGCGCGCGCCAAAGAGCGCATAGGTCTCCTGCACGAGCTTGCGGTGCGCGGCGATCTGCTCCGGCTTGATGTCGAAACTCGCGGGCGAGTCGGCGACGATATCGAGCCGTACGACCGCGCCCTCAGTCGACGGCCCGATCTGAATCCCACGCTTGGGAGCCGCCGCCACGGTGGCCCCGGGCGCGGTGCCGGCTGGCACCGGATCGAGCACGATGGTGCGGAAATAACGTCCGGCAAACACCGGCGAATCCACCAGCATATCGAGCGACACGTGTTTGAACCAGACGCTGCTGCCGTGCCGGTTCTCGACATCGAGAGCGGAGCCGAACTCCCACCCGTCAGGCAGATCGAGTTCCGCAGCCACGGCGATGCGGCTCGCATAGTACCCCGCCGGATACAACACGACCGCGTTCCACTGTAGGCCGATGATCTCCGGCGTGACGTTGATCCGGCCTTCGGCAGCCGTCAGTGGCGCGGCATACTGAAAGTCGATGTCGAGATGCGTCGCCCCCGTGGGGACCTGCACCTGAAACGCATAGACGTTGACAGGATCGCGCACCCACTCGACGCGTTTGCCATTGGCGTTGATGATGAGCCCGCCGAGCGCATCGATCGGTCCGCGCGGCGCGTGATTGCCCGGCAACCACTCCGGGTAGAGCAGCGTCAGCGGGCCGGCAACGACCGGAATAACCTCGTGAACGTTGAAGACATGGCGCTCGAGATCGGTAACGTCGACCTTGAGCGCGATGGTGCCTTCATACGGCGTGTCCCGCGGTGGATTTTCGACAGCGCCGGCGATTGTTCCGGCGGTCCCCAGTATTGTCGCAACGATGTAAGCGACGCCCCCCTCGCGTCGCCTCACGCTGACAATACCTTCGCGACGGCGTGCGCGAAGTACTCCAGGTTTTCGCGGCGCAGGCCGGCGATGTTGATACGACTGTCATCCGTCATGTAAACATGATGGCGGCTCTGCAACTCGCGCACCTGCTCCACTGTGATGCCGAGATAAGAGAACATGCCGCGTTGGGACTCGATGAAACCGAAATCCCGTTGCGGGCAGGTTTGCCTGAGGTGTTGTACGGCGTCACGGCGCAGACCCTGGATCCGCTTGCGCATGATCGTGAGCTCGTCCGTCCACAGCTCGCGTAATCCGCTGTTATCCAGGATCTCGAACGCGATGGCTGCACCATGATCCGGTGGCATCGAGTAGATGCTGCGCGCGATGCGCACGAGTTGCGTGAGCACGGCATCCGCGGCGTTCACCGTCTCGCTGACGACATGCAGCGCCCCCGTCCGTTCCCTGTAAAGGCCGAAGTTCTTGGAGCAGGACACGGCCACCGTAACTTCGGGAAGCTCATTGCAGAACAAACGCACGCCGAAGGCATCCTCGACGATTCCCGTGCCCAGTCCCTGGTAGGCCATGTCAATGAACGGCAGCAGGTTGCGGCTCTTGAAGAGTGCCAGCAACTCGCGCCACTGCGTCTCGCTCAGGTCCGCGCCGGTTGGGTTGTGGCAGGAGGCATGCAACAGCACCGCCGCCCGCGGCGGCAGCTTATCGAGCGTGCTCAACATGGCTTCGAACTTGATACCGCCCGTGGCGGCGTCGAAGTAGGGATAGCGCTCCAGCTTGAGCCCGCATCCTGACACCAGTGGAATGTGGTTCGCCCAGGTCGGCGTGCTCACATGGACGACAGAATCCGGAGAAGCCGCCTTGATGAGCTCCGCCCCGAGTCGCAAGGCCCCGCAACCACCGGGTGCTTCGATCGTCCGTACGCGCCCACTCGTTAGCGCCGGATGCTCGGACCCAAGAACGAGACGCTCCATCGCCTGGTTGAAGCCGGGATTGCCAGCGGCGGCGACGTAGGATTTCGTGGTCTGACGCGCGAGTACCGCCTGCTCCGCTTTCCGCACAGCCTGGAGAACAGGCGTATCTCCCTGGTCATTCCGGTAGACACCCACGCCCAGATCGACCTTGTGGGGGTCTGTGTCCGCGCGAAACGCGGCCATGAGGCCGAGAATGGGGTCGGGGGAAAGTCGGTCGAGTCGCTCGAACATTCTTAGGTCTCCGCACGCCGCGCAACCTGCGCGGGAGACCTAAGTTTACCCGGTCGACTATCCGACGGGAGGCACGCCTGCGTATTGGGGGAGATCGTCGGTTATCGGGAACCACTCCGCTTTGGAGTCCGCGAAGCCGTGCCCCGTCGGACGCATACCCGGATCACCGTCCAGGGTGCCCGCCGGTACGACGACAATGCCTACCGAGCGGACAACCCGCGGGAGTGTGCTACCGCATTGACGGCAGAACGCCGTCCCGAAGTGCCAGTCCTTCGGCGGACCGTAGTTCGATACCTGTGATTCGCCCCGCACCCAGCGGAACCTGGCCGAGTCCCCGGCCGACCGGACGAGCTCGAACACCACTTCGCCACACAGACAGCTTCCCCCGGCCATCTTGTGCACGGCCGTCGCGGGCCGCTTCCTGGATGAGATCCTTTGCGCTGTCACTTTCAGACTTCCTCGTGCTGGGGGAGAGTGTCGGTGATCGTGTGCCACGATGCCTTGGAGCCTACGAAACGATGGCTCTGGGGTTGGATACCGAGCTCACCATCCAGGTTCCCGGCCGGACAAAAAGCAATTCCCGTATCCGCCTCGACCACCGGCATGACCGACCCGCACTTGCTGCAGAAAGTGCGCTTGCCGTAAGCGGATGACTGATAGGTGGACAATGCATCCTCACCAGCCACCCAGCGGAAGCTGGCCAGCGGCACGGTCACAAAGGTCGCGAACGCGGCGCCGTGATGCTTGCGGCACATGGAGCAGTGACAATGCGACATGACCTCGAACGGCCCGTCGAGCTCATATTGCACGGAGCCGCACAGGCACGAGCCCTTAGCGACAGCGACGCTTTTGCGAAGCGCGCCCTCCGGCGGATGCGGCTCGGAAAGCGAGGCGAGCAGCAACTCCACCAACTCGCTGTCCCACATTCTCTGCTCGGGTCCATCGACCGCGACGTCGGGCACCATCAGGCTGGCGAGAATCAGCTCGCAGGCGCTGTCGAGGTTGCGCAATGCCAGCGAGCCGTCGCGCCGTCCCTTGGTCAGCAGCCGCTTGAGGCGGGTGCGAACCATTTGGTCCCATTCGTGAAGGCGTCGCTGCAGAGCGTTGGGCAGATCCCGCCCTCGTCTGAACGAAAGAAGTGAACCGCGCTCACGCCGCAGCTCGAGCGCCGCGACCAGGAACGCCGCTACTTTATCCAGTGCGGTGCCGGGAGCCGTCTCTCCCCGCAGCAGGGCCTCGGCAAATGCCTGCGCCGTACGCGCGTAGCACTCATCTATGAGAGCAGAGTTGTCTTCGAACCAGCCCGCAGCCAGGACGGCCTGCTCGTTCCCCGCTTCATGCGCGATCCCGGACCAGTGCATGCGGTGGTCACCGCTGCGTGCAATGACTCTCGACGCAGCATCGACGACCGCTGTTCGGGTAATCGGCCGGTTGTCATGCGTTGTCATTGGCGGTCCTCCATGTGAAATCGCAAGCAACGCGCGTGCCAGCCGGAGGTTGCGAATCAAGCGTCTTAAGTCATCCAGGCCGCGGCGTCCCCGGGCAACATTGGTGCAAAGCCTTCCAGCCCGCTCACCCCCGGTGCAGGGGTCGACTACGTCACAGTTCGGCGGCCGTGGGAACGCTGATTAAGACTAAAGGTGCAGCGTGGAAGAGCCGATACAGGGAGCGACCGCACGACGGACCGTGCACCCGTAAGCCACAGCAAGTCACTCTACTGTGATTCAAATATTTGGTTCCGTCGCTGTCATCCTGTGCGTCGTCGGGGGCTTCGTCCTCGAGGGCGGCCACATCATGGCGCTCTGGCATCCCTTTGAGATTCTCATCATCGTGGGATCCGCGCTGGGCGCCTTCGTCACCAGCAACCCGACCAAACTCATCAAAGCCTCGTTCGCGGGAGCGATCGCCACCCTCAAGGGGCCGCGCTACGGCCGCGAGGACTACATTCAGTTGCTGAAGCTGCTGTACGACGTGCTGATGAAGATCCGCAAGGACGGACTCATGGCGATCGAGTCCGACCTCGAAGCCAAAGACGGCGGCGCCTTGTTCAAGAACTACCCCAAGATCGCGGCCGATAAGCATCTCATGGAGTTCGTCACGGACTGCCTGCGGCTGATGGTCGGCGGCAGCCTCGATCCGCATGAGCTCGAGAGCCTTCTGGAGATGGAGCTCGAGGCTCATCACGAGGCCGCACTCGAGCCGTCGCATGCAGTTCAATCGGTAGCCGATGCGCTGCCCGGCTTCGGTATCGTCGCGGCCGTGCTCGGCATCGTAAACACGATGGCGACGCTTGATGGCGCAGACACGGCCGTGATAGGTCACAAGGTCGGCGCCGCGCTCGTCGGCACCTTTCTCGGCATATTGGTGAGCTACGGCTTCATCGGTCCGATCGCGATTGCTATGGGCCATGCCGCCAACGAGGAAGGCAGAGCCTTCCAGGTCGTCAAAATGGCCCTCGTGGCGAGCGTGCGCGGTTACGTACCTTCCATCGCGATCGAGTTCGCGCGCAAGATCCTTATGAGCGAGGTGCGTCCGTCGTTCGGCGATCTCGAAGCGCAGTTGAAAGCGAAGCCGCGCGCGGTCGCCTGAAACGCCACCGGAACTCATCATGGCAACGCAGGCGAAGAACGACCGCCCCATCATCATCGTCAGGCGAATAAAGAAAGGCAGGGCCGGACATCACGGGGGCGCGTGGAAGGTCGCTTACGCCGACTTCGTGACCGCCATGATGGCGTTCTTCCTGGTGATGTGGCTCGTCACCGCCGTGTCGAAGGACAAGCGCGCGGCGATCTTCGAATACTTCAAGAATCCCAGCATGGAGTCGGGTAAGACCGTGAAGCCCGCGCCCGGTCAGATGGGCCCTGGAGGCGCGAGCACCAGTCCAATCAACTTGGGCGGCGGGCTCGACGCGCCCCGCACCCTGACCAGTCGGAAGCCCGATATCGGTGCGAATCCCAATCTGCCGGTCCGCGAACAGATCGTGGACCGCAAATTCGATGACAAGAGCTCGGACAAGCCTGAGACCGAGCAGCAGGCCCGCGAGCGGGTGAAGGAAGCCGAGCACAAGAAACTCGAGACCCTCATGGAGGAGCTCAAAGAGGCCGTGAGCAAGAGCCAGGCCCTCGAGCCCTTCAAGGACCAACTCCTGCTCGACATCACGCCCGAAGGCATCCGCATCCAGATCGTCGACGCGCAGAACCGTCCGATGTTCGATGTTGGCAGCGCGCGGCTGCGCGACTACACACAGAGCATCCTGCACGAGCTCACGCCTTACCTGACCTCGGTGCCGAACCGTATCAGCATCACCGGTCATACCGACATCCGGCCCTATCCCGGACAGGGTGGCTATTCGAACTGGGAGCTATCCGCGGACCGGGCCAACGCGGCGCGCCGCGCCCTGCTCATGGCCGGCCTTCCGGATGCCAAAATCGCTCGCGTCGTCGGACTGTCGTCGTCGGTGTTGTTCGACAGACAGGATCCGCAGAGCCCCATCAACCGCCGCATCAGCATCGTCATCATGACGAAACAGGCGGAAGAGGACGCGCTCAAAACGGACGTGGCCAACGCGACGCCTGTCAGCTCCGAACCCGCGGTGCCCTTCGCGCCCGCCGTAACCACCCCGCCACTGGCAGCTGCCACTTCACCGGCTAGCTGATCCAACAGCGCGCTCCGTTTCAGTTCTTCGGCGCCCGATCGTGATCGATCACGGTGCACCCGGAAGCGTCTCGTCACACCCCCGCGACCAAAAATCAATGACTTACACTCACTACAGGCCGGTAGCGAGTTGGCATCGTATTTGCTTTATAGATCTACGAGAGCCGCCGGCGGCGGTCTCTCAAAGGTTGCTAGCAACGCGGTGCATGCTCGCCGTGACCCCCTCGCGGGGGGCATGCGCCGCGGATTTTAAGGTGCCGTCGGGGGCGTGCTAGCGACCCGGTGGAAAAGCGTCAACGCATCCCGCGGAC
>JAQGOE010000004.1 GCA_028293725.1 Gammaproteobacteria bacterium
CGAGGGACGTGCCGAATCCCAGCATCGGAGCGACCGAGAAGGATTTGGTTCAGTACGAGCCCGCCCCCCCTCGCAGGTGGTGCAGCCCTAACGGTCTCCTTTCGGTCAGAAGCTCCTCTGCGAGCAACGTTGATTTCGATTGCGCCTATGCGCACCAGTTAATCGATGAGGTGAATCGCTATAGCTCATGGCATTTGGCGTACACCGGGCCAGACGCGCCAGTCGTTGTCGCCGCGGGTCCGTTCGATCCCCGAGACGTGAATGAAGCGTTAGGAATTCTAGACCACCTTTTGCATATCGTGGAGTCCGCCCGAGATCCCTTAACACATACGATCACTCTGAAATATACCCGTGATTTCGAAGGCGGAGCTCTCATTCGGAGGCAAGGTCCGATCGTTTCGCCGGATGCGCTGCCCGCGGACGGTGAGGAACCCCAGCCCCCGGTCGCGAGCGGCACTTGTCGCGAGCTCTCCGAAGGGAGCGAGACCTGGATCTGGTGTCGGAATGTACCTCTACAGCAGGGACTGGAAGCGTTCAATAAACGCGGAGACTGGCAGTTCGTCGCACCGGCGCTGCATCGGCAACGGTGCGTCAGTTACGTGCATCTGGCGCGAGCCGATGACCTTCTGATGTATCTGGTTCAAGAACATTTGCACGTGGGCTCGCGGAACGCATCTGTGCACCAGATCGTTCTAGTGACCGACACGAAGGGTGAGCCCGGGGAGCCTTGCAATGACCACGAACGTGGGCGACGCGAAAGCGAGGCAAACGGTACAACACCGTGAATTGCGTGGAACACTCCCAACAGTTGGCGGATTGACGCGATTGCTCAGCCATTGACGGTGTCGATGGGGCGGTCGATGTCGGGCGTGCAGCCGTGACGTGGGTGATCGGCGGATCAGGCGCCGACGCGAATGGGGGAATAAGCAGGGAAGTGTGCCCGCAGCGGTCGAGCCGCTGATCCGCCGAGGTTCGGTGAACGGCCCCGCCGCCTGGACAACGACACACATCGGGGCCGCGGGGAGCCTTGCACCGACCCCAGCGCTGCCATCATTCCCATTTCTGCTTTGACGCGCAGAAGCATGGCTGCACACCCGCCGTTGGACGGCGATCGCGCCTGCCCCTCCGCGGGCTCTCCCTACGAGTTTATATCTGGTGCATGTTCTGGCCCGTGCGCTTGTTAGCTAGTGCGGATAGGCCGAAAGAAAAGGTTGCGAATGAGGAGTGACACGGAGGGGCGAGTGGGGAAGAATGAAGGGATTGGGGAATGAGCGCCAGATATAAACTATGGGTATTCTTACAAACTCCGCGTTGCGGGCCGACCTGGGCAATCAGCTGCGAGGGCTCCACGAATCACTCACCCGCCTGGCCGAGCACGTACAGCGCCAGGCGCGGGATGCGTGGGTGTGGCGGCGTCCGCACGAGGGGACGCGAGCAGTCAGCGGCCCGCCTGCAGAATTCTCCCCGGAGCGCACGCGCGAGGAGGTCGCCGAAGCCATCACCGCTATCAAGTACGTCGACGGGCAAGGAGTCTATGAGTCCCGTATTGCCCCTGGCGTCGTCGTCGTCTCCGAGGAGGGTATTGTGCTCGTGGAGCAGGCGAACGCCTGTAAGCTCGCCTTGGCGGCGGCTTTGGCGGCGATGAAAGGGCGCACAGAAGTCGGCGTCATCGACCCGCGAACCGGGGAGCGGGGGGTGCGTCCGTTGCGAGAGGTCGCGCTCGAGGCGTTCTATTTCGGCCGATTACATCATTGGCAGGCCACGCGCGAATTGGTGGTGCTGCGCGAAAGTGACGAATGGATCGGCACACCGGAATACATCAGCTTCATGTGGGCGAACGTCAAAGACGTCCGCCAGACCTCGCGCGAGGAGGCGATGGAGCGGATCAAGAGAGCCCAGTCCGCGACCGACAACCCTATACCCAACGACCGCGATTTTCAGGCGTTGCAACAGTTACCCCCCGGTGAGCCTCTCGCGATCGTAAAACGGGGGCGAGTGATTCCCAAGGCGAACATTCGGTGGCCGACCCGCTCAAGCGGGTGTCCAAAGCCACGGGTGCACTCAGCCGTCTTGCCCCTGTTTATGTTGGGCCACCAGGTCCCGGCGCGCTTTCGGCGCCTGCCGGCCGCTCCCACGCCAAAGGAGTTCCGCCTGACACGCAGCGACACCGAGATCGAGTCCGTGTCGCTGCTGGACACCATGCCTGTCCACCAATATCGCGCCGAATTCCGGGACGAAAAACGGGCCGAACTGTCTCGCAACTCAGGTACCTTGAACGGTCGCACCGCCTGACGGGGTCCTCGCCCCCGTCCACTTCAGTGCTCAAGCCGTCGTGCCCCTCACCTGTCTGGATACAGCCACGCTCATGATGGGAGGTCTGTAGGCCCTCCATCCTCTCTAGCGATTGTGTGGAATTAGTCAAACGACACAATCTGCTCGTTCTTGTAGTCCACTTGCTCTTTCGATCTGCTATCTACCTGTTAACATCCTCGTCGATCTCTTCCGCACCCCCATCGACGGAAGCGACCGCTCATGACAACTCCTGAACTCCGCAAAGCGCGAGCTGGATTACGATATTGGCAACGGAGGGCGCGCTCGAGCGGCCTCATCGCCGGCGCTAACGTGACGACAGCAACGACTAGCAAAGCTCCATGAAGAACATTGCAGTATTCATGTGCCACCGATCAGGCGTCCTGGCTAGGCCGTGGTCCGAAGCCGGCTACGAGTGTTATTGCATCGACCTGCAGCATTCGATCCGCCGGCCGCGCGTAGAGGGTCGCGTGACATTCATGTGGGGCGACTGCCGAACTTGGGTTCCACCGGAGCATATCCGCGGTCGTATCGCGTTCTACGCGGCCGAGCCGCCGTGTACTCATATGACAGTAGCCGGTGCTCGGGACTTTCGGACGAAAGGTACGGCGCTGTTGCGGGACTCGCTGGAGATGTTCTCTGCGTGCTACCTGCAAGGATGTTGGAGCGGAGCTCCCTTCCGCGTGGAAAACCCAGTCGGCAAGTTCTCCGACCACATGCTGCCGCCCGACTACACGTTTCAGCCTTGGGAGTATGGCGACCTATGGACAAAGAAGACGTGTTTATGGACCGGTAATAGTTACGTGATGCCGTCCAAGCTTCACACGACTCCGCCGGAAGGCGTGACGCAGAAAATATGGTTGATGCCGCCGAGTGACAATCGCGCGGATCTGCGCAGCGAGACGCCACCTGGATTCGCGCTTGCCGAGTTTCGGGCGAATGGTCGTAACCTGGTGAAACGATCAGCATGAAAGCGTTGCAAACAGGGTCACTCGTGAAGATTGCGGAGGGGACGAGTACATTGCCGCACTTCGCCGCAACACTTCCATCGGGTGGGACCTTAAATTCCGGGCTCCAAAACTACGTCCCTACTCCTTAAGGGTATGCCGCACATGACCAACCATTACAGGATGAGCGTTCTTGAAACAATGTTTGTCGCGGATACGGTCGAGAATCTGGCAGCCGTGTTTCGCGAGTGGGTTGATGAGAACAACTACGGCGCGAGCGACATCGGCGCCCTTTGGTCCGTACGGCATGCAGGGATGGACATTGGGAAAATCAGCTATAACGGTCGATATTGGCCGAATACAGAACTCGCCACTCGAGATGAGACCGCGAAAGCAGGCGCCACGGTTTTAGAGCATGCTGGCGTGCTTGGGAGGGCAGCCTGCGCCAAAGGGATTCCAAACGCACCATGGCTCGATCGAGAGTTCGTGGCAGCTCTGCAGGGACGTCTAGCTGGCGATGGCCGCAATAGTCAAGAGTTGGAGGCATGGACTGCGGGGTGGACCGAGACCGATCTCGCAGTTCAAAGACTCAACGCCGGTCCGGAGCTTGCACGGAAGCTGTTCGCCTTCGGCGTGGTTCGACTGGCCTCGATCTACGAAATTGCCAGCGGCCGAGACGATGAGATTGCTTTCCTGGCCCGCGAAGGGATAGAGCACATGCATCGGCGAGTGGCGGCCTCCACGATGGAACAGTTGATGGACGATGCGCAAGGACTCATCCGTCAGGCGGCCCTGAACTCGGTATTGGATGCACTCGATAGCGGCCAGCGCGCAGGCACGAGCTGTGACCTCGAGCTACTTCGGGGCGCGGAAGTACTCGTGCGAGCGGCCGGCGAGCGAGCTGCCGCCGCGCTCGCGCCTGCCGATGAGGAAGGACGGATCAAATCTGATCTGTCGTCCACGTGGCCGACCGACGATGACCTGCGGGCCCTTTGGAGAGCAGCTGGCGGGTCGTTTGTCGGCCCGGATATGGAAGCGGGGAATATGCCCGAAGCAAAGCTCTTATCGCTGCTTCGTTCATTAGGGACCGGGGTTTCACAACAGCCACCGATGTCGGTGACCGCACGGGTAAATGATCGAGTGTTGCGAGCGGCGCTCCGTATGGCGTTGAACGATACGCCTTGTTGGCGCGAGGCAGCCGAGAGTACATTGGCGGGCAAGCCACAGGAGTGGGTGGTCGTGGGCCTCCGCAACTGTGGAGATAAACCGCTCGACGACACATCTGGGAACGACCCCAGTATCGACGGCGAAGCTTGGGAACCATGATGTTTGATGCGTGAGTTCCGGTTGCCAGTCTCGGATCGCGTTCCAGTACCTGGCGACACACAAATGGCACAATTGTTCCTTTCTTTCAGTCTGTTCCGACTTGTCAAAGACCACTGATCATCGGATTTTATGCCTCCCGTCCCGCGGATGTATCAAAGCACGAGAAACTGCTCATGACAGGTCAGAGTTCCACTGTCCGCGCCTTAGCAACACCAAAGGAGGGTGCGGATGAGATCTACGATGTCGCCGTTCGCGTATTGCAAAGTTTTGGGCGCCAACCGGAGGTGGATAGCGCGATCCAATTGATCAAGGCGATTAGCGACTACTTGGGGGTGCCTGCGGCCACAAAGGACCCGCCGCCCACGCCAAGCGGGCTGGGATCACTCTTGGCAGGCGTCCGTAACGCGTTCCGGTTTGGCGGACAAACAGACAACATCGCAAGCAACCGAATAGCACACGCACCGCTGTCTCGCTCGCAGAAGATCCAAGCCCTCCAACACCTCTTGGGGACTCCAGCGGAGGAGATCGAGATCCAGGCGGTGTTTGAGCCTGAAATGACATCCCAATTGAAGGACGCTGCGGTGGATGAGATCTTCGACGTCGCTGTTCGCATATCTCAAGTTTTTAAGCAGCAACCGAATTTCGATAGCGGGAAGCACCTGATCGAGGCGATCAGCGACTACCTGGGGACGCCTGACGACCCCGAGAATCGGCTAGATGAGGAGTCTTCAGAGGAAACTCACGCATCTCATGAGCCTTAGTCACGTGTCACACACGGGGGCGAGGCACAGTGCCTCCACTTCAAATCCGGGCGAGAAAAGCATGCGAGCTGATAACCTTACGATGCAGCTACATACCCTTCTCGCGGCATTGGCCGGTTATGAGATTCGCCGCGGCTGCTCTTTGAACTACGACGGTGCACCCTTGCATGCCGATGAGGTGGCGGACCTGATGCTCCCGAGCGTGATCTGCCGGGCGCAGCGTATGGCCGAAGAGGTCGAGTTTGGATCATGGGGCTACCGTTTCGCGATCGTGCGCGAGAGCCCGGGAGCCTTTCCACTGGTGATGCAGCGCGAGGGCAGTCTCCATCGGTTTCTGGAGGTTGCACCTTTTGTGGCGACGGTCTTCGAGACACAGGTGATGAGCTGCCACAACGATCTCGCCAGGTTCTTTGAAAACGTTGCACGGATCATTCGGCCGAGGTTTTCCCTGGACGACGACTCCAATCACAGCGAACTTGCCTCAGGGTTCTAAAGCGTTCGCCAGAAGCTGCGCACTGTGGTCCGGAGCAAGGGCGGCGGTCGGGAAGTCGTGCGCCCACGGACTTCGGGCGGCTGCCGCAGCGACCCCTTTCGGGCTTTGCCAACAGTCCGATCAAACTGCCCTATCGAGCCGAGCCGCCACCCGCTCAAGAGCACCGCGGAAAACCTATCCGGTGTGCTACATTCTAGGCAATTGGTTAATCTCTGAGGAATTCATCAAAATTTGAGTTCGCCCACCAATTGACGTACTATGTTTCCCGTGCAGATCCAACCTACTTTGTCCGGGCCTACTGTGGTGGCGATCATGGCGACCAGCGTTGCAGGGCAACGATTGCGCGAACAGGTCAACGCATTTATGGCCGCGGTGCCGATTCCCGAGAGCACGCCAGCCGGGGAACCCCCTGTCACCCGGGCGGATGGGGTGGTGGAGTTCTACAAGCACTGGACGGTGCGTAGTACGGACTCGGCTACGGGCCTTTATGCCACCTGCACGGATTGCGATGACGTCCTCGAGTTCGGACTCACCGAGCGCCAAGAAGGTCAGACGCACAACGTTCTGCTGGCGACGCTCGTGCTCACCGATGACGGCGGCGAGCTGAATGTCATCAGCGAAGCCAATGCCGAACTGAACCTGGACGCTATCGTCACACCTGATAACGCGAGCCCTCTCCTGGAGGCCCTGCGTTACTTCGGTCAACTCGTCCGGGGCGATTGAGCCGCCTGAGGGCAGGGACCGCGACGCACTTTAGTCACCGCACGCCATGCTTCGCGTCGTCGCCACGGGTACACGTTCAGGATCACGCCAGGCCATTAGTGCTGGCCGCGCGCGCATGAGGCCCGGTGGCCTTGGAAGAGAGCGTGGACGCCCGCCCGCCTCGGTCTCCACAAATCCTACAAGAGAGAAGCCAGTGTGACGGATTCTCCGGAAACCCTTGACCGTGCAGCGCGTGTCGAGCGCTTGCGCGCCGCACGGGAGATCGGTCGGATTGCGCTGTCAGCAATAAGCC
>JAQGOE010000017.1 GCA_028293725.1 Gammaproteobacteria bacterium
GTGGTCGCGGCGCATGGCAGCCGGGATCCGGCTGGGGTGCGAGAGGTGGAGGCGCTCGTTGCTCTGATGAAGAAGCGCGCACCGGCGCGGAGCATCACCCTCGGTTTTTTGGAGTTTGCGCTTCCGACGATTGATGAGGGAGTGAGGGCTGCAATAGCCGCGGGCGCGGAGCGGGTTGTCATGCTACCTGCGCTGCTGTTGGCCGCGACGCACGCGAAGAATGATATGCCGGGTGAGTTGGCGGTTCTGAAGCGTGATTTTCCGGGTGTGGAGTTTCGTTTCGGCGCGCCGATGGACCTTCATCCGCTGATGCTGAGATTGGCACAGCAGAGAATTGTCGAAGCCGAGGTGTCGTCGCAGCGTGCGGTCAAGCGGTCCGATAGCTGTCTTGTCGTCGTGGGCCGGGGTACTACCGATCCGGATGCCAATTCCGAGGTATCCAAGCTCGCGCGTATGTTGGAGGAGGGGCTTGGGTTTGGGGCCTCGTTCGTATGTTACTCAGGCACCGCGGAGCCTGGGCTGGCGGAGGGCCTGCACAGGGCGGCACGCTTGGGCTTCGAGCGCATGGTGGTGTTTCCGTATTTTCTCTTTGACGGCGTGCTGGTCAAAAGAATCTACGCCGCCGCGGACGAGTTGCAGGCGCGGTACCCGGAGTTGGAAGTGCTCAAGGCCGGGTATCTCGGGGTGCACGAGGACGTGGCGGCGGTCTTTCTGGAGCGGGCACAAGAGGGGATGGAGGGGCGGGCTAACATGAACTGCTCGCTCTGCAAGTACCGTGTGCAGATCGTGGGTTTTGAGGAGCAGGTTGGAGCGCCTCAGCAGCCGCATCATATGCAGGTGCGCGGGCTGGCGGGGCGGCAGTCTGCTGGCGCGATGTCGGCGCCGCGCGCCGCGTCCGCGGACGGGTTTCCCGCCTCGCCGCGCGCACGTGATGTGACGGCGGCCACGACTACGGCAGCTGGCGGTCCGGCTGCGGCGAAGGAGTCCGCGGCAGCGAAGGAGTCAGTTCCAGCGCAATGGCGCCGGTATGAGCCGCATCCTATTGAGGCCGAAAGCTTCAGGATCATTGAGGCGGGCCGCGATTGGTCTGGTATGCCCGAGGGACATAAACGCGTAGCACAACGCCTCGTTCATACGAGCGGCGACTTCAACGTAGTCGATGAGCTGTTCTTTTCGGCGGGCGCTGTAGAAATCGGGGTTCGCGCGCTCTTGCGCTGTCGGCGTGTCGTGACTGATGTGACGATGGTCGCGAGTGGTCTCAAGCGCGCCCTTCTGCAGCAACTCGACATTGACGTCTGGTGTGGTGTGCATGATCGCGAGACGCATATGTTGTCCGAGAATGCCGGCATCACACGGTCGGCGGCTGGAATACGCCGTGCGTGGGAAAAGTGGGGCAATGACATTGTTTTGGCGATAGGCGACGCACCGACAGCGATCGCCGAGACGACTCGCCTGGTGCGTGAGGTGGGCTGGCGCCCACAACTGGTGATTGGATTGCCGGTGGGTTTCGTGGGGACCCGGGAGAGTAAGGACGACTTGCGTCGGTGCCTGCAGATTCCACGCATCACGAATTCCGGTACCCGCGGTGGTTCGCCGTGGGCGGCGAGTGCCGTCAACGCGATGATGATCGGGGCGGTGGATCATTTGGCTGGGGTATGGTCCCTATGAGTCGCGTCCCCCTGGACCTGGCTGTTCTGGCCGACAACGGCTTGCGCAGAGGACGCACCACCGGTACGTGCGCAACCGCGGCTTTCAAGGCGGCCCTACTACTGATCCTGCGCCAGGAGGCGGTTGCTGAAGTTACGGTCAGTTTGCCGGACTCGCGGTATTACCTGCCGGTCCCGATTCGGGAAGTGAAGCGTCTTCCTGACGGGTCTGCGCGCGCGGCGGTCGTCAAAGACGCGGGTGACGATCCGGATTGTACCGATCGCGCCGTGATCTTCGTGCTCGTCCGGATCAACAATCGGGGAGAGTTGCGCTTCCTGGCGGGATCGGGTGTAGGGACGGTTACGGAGCCCGGGATCCGAGTACCCGTTGGTGAGCCTGCCATCAACCCGATGCCGCGTCAGATGATGCGTTGGGCTGCCGACGAGGTGTTGGCCGGCGCGCAGAATCCCGGGTTCGATCTCGAGATCGGCTGCGAGGATGGGGCGGTGATTGCACGTAAGACCTTCAATCCGAGGTTGGGAATTATCGGCGGTATCTCGATTTTGGGCACAACCGGTGTGGTCGAGCCGATGTCCTTGGCGGCGTATATGGCCTCGATCGAGGTCTACATTCGCGTGGCGCTGGGAGGGAGCTCGGAGAGCGCCGCGTATGCGCCGGGAAAAATAGGCACCACCTTCGCCCGTCAGAGTTTGCAGCTGCCGCAGAAGCGCGTGGTGCAGATATCAAACTTCATTGGTTTTGCGCTGGATTGCACCAATCTCGTGTTGGCTGAGGAGGGCCGGCAACTACCGGTTCTGTGGATGGTCGGGCATCCGGGTAAGCTGGCCAAGACGCTCGACGATATCTGGGATACGCATTCCGGGAAGAGTCCAATGGCAATGACCGCCGTAGCGCGTGTTGCCGCCGACTGCGGTTTTTCCGAGGAAGAGGTGCGGGGCCTGCGAGAGTCCAACACCGTCGAGGCGGCGGTGGAGTCGCTGCGAGATCATCCTCGTGGCCGCGAGCTTTGGAGTACGGTCGAGAAACGGATCTCAGGAACCGTGCAGGCACGGTTGAAGAAAGTCGAGCGGGTCGAGACTCGGCTGTTTGGGTTACACGGTGTAGCGTTGGGGCAGGCGGCATGAGTGAGGGGAGCGTATTGCGGAGGTGCGTCCCATGACTGCATTGGGTCATTTCTGGGGTGTGGGCGTGGGGCCGGGGCCGCGGGGGCTATTGCCCATTGCGGCCGTCGAGGTGCTTGCGCAGGCCGCGATCATTTACCTTCCGCGTGCCCGCTCCGCGGACCTTTCGATCGCGCGTCAGTGTATCGACGGACTCATGATTCCCGAGTCACGCATGCGCGAGATCGAATTCACCATGGACCCTGACCGCGATGTGCTGAGCCAACATTACACTGCCTTGGCGGACGACATCGCTTTGGAGCTCGAAGCTGGAAGGGATGTCGCGTACCTCACTCTGGGCGATCCCATGACTTACTCGACTTACGGGTACACCGTGGCTGCGCTCAGGGATCGGCTTCCCGCGGTTCACTCGAAAACTTTCCCCGGCATCACCAGTTTTGCCGCCGCCGCGGCGGCTATGAATTGGCCCATAGGTGAGGGGAAGGAGCGCATTCTCATTCTGCCTTGCCCGGATGACGCGCAATCGCTGCGTCAGGACATTGAAACTCATGACGTCGTGGTGTTGATGAAAATCGGGAAGCGGCTGCCGATGGTGTTGCAGGTCTTGCGCGATATGGGCATCAGCGAGCATTGCGCGCTGGCTGCGCGCATCGGCTTGCCCGGTGAGACTCTCTGCGATGATCTGGGTGCATTGGCGGAAACGACATCATTGGGTTATCTATCAACTATGTTGATTCGTCGTGCGGCACGAAAGAAGCGCCACATATGAAAGTGTTTTTCGTTGGCGCGGGGCCTGGTGCGAAGGATCTCATCACGGTGCGGGGTGCGGAAATCCTCAAGCGGGTGTCGTTCGTGATGTATGCAGGCTCGTTGGTGCCGCCGGAGGTGCTGTGTTACTGCAGGCCGGACGCGGAAATCATCGACACCGCCAAGCTCGACCTCGAACAACAGCAGGCCTGCTACGAGCGGGCGCTGGCACTCAATGCTGATGTGGCGAGGGTCCATTCCGGCGATTCCGCCATATACGGTGCTACGGCGGAGCAGATGCGGCGCTTGGATAAGCTGGGAATCGCTTACGAAGTTGTGCCCGGCGTGTCGTCGTTCACTGCCGCCGCAGCGTCACTTTCGAGTGAGCTCACCAAGCCTGGTGTGTCGCAGACGGTTATTTTGACCCGGGTGTCGGGCCGAGCTTCCCCGGTGCCTGAGCGTGAGGCATTGGGGAAATTGGCGAAATCCGGGGCTACGTTGTGCATTTTTCTATCGGGCCCGCATCTACGGCGAATTTTGACGGAGCTGCGTCCGCACTATCCGCCGGACACGCCGGTAGCGCTCGTGCACCGGGCCAGTTGGCCCGATGAGCGCAGCCATCGCAGCACGTTGGGGCGCCTGCTGACCGAGGTGAAAGCAAAAGACTGGCGCCTCACGACGCTGTTGCTCGTCGGTCGCGTGTTGAGTCCGGAGGTGCAGGCCGAGTCGCGGCTGTATGCGAAAGACTATCCGCACATCTTTCGTAAGGTGCCGAAGAAACGGAGGACCGCGTGAGCGCGGAGTTGGGCATCTGGGCGGTTCGGGTGGAGGCTGAGAAGCTGGGTGAGGCGCTCGCCCAACGGCTGGGGGGTGAGTTGATTCGGCCGTGGCAGGGGGCGGAGCTGCAGGAAGAAGGGCCGGCTGAGACGGAGTCGCGGAAAGCTGAGTCGCAGGAGGCCGAGTCGCGTAGGGCGGCTTCGCAGGTAGCGGAGTCGCGGCAGGCGGACTCGCAGAAGGTACGGTTTCGCGAGCAATTCGGGCAGCGGTCGCAGTGGGTTTTGGTCATGGCTACGGGTATTGCGACCCGGTTTGTCGATGGGTTGTTGCGTGATAAGCACCAGGATCCGGCGGTGGTCGTGTTGGATGAGGCGGGGCGCTATGCCGTTGCGCTGGTGGGTGGACATGAAGGAGGCGCTAACGCGCTGGCTTATCGGGTCGCGAATGCGGTGGGGGCAATTCCTGTTGTGACTACGGCCACTGACGCAATGAAGCCCCTGGTTGTTGGTATCGGATGCCGTAAGGGAGTGAGTGAGGAGCAGATAGAGCGCGCGGTGCTTCATGCATTGGCGCAGCGTGGTGTCGTAGGTACGGGCGGTGTCGTAGGTCCGGGTGCTGGCGTGGGTCCGGAAGTTGGCGTGGGTCCGGGAGTTGGCGCGATTCAGGATGGTGGCGCGGGTGGTGACGCCGGCCTGGCTGACGTGCGTGAACTCGCTACGGTGGATCTCAAAGCGAACGAGCCTGGCCTGCTTTCCTTTTCGCAACGGCACGGGATTCCTCTTCGGGTCATCGCCAAGCATCAGATCGAAGGGCGCTCGTGGGTCAGTCAGCCGTCCGAGTGGGTTCGGCAGTCGGTCGGTCTCGATGGGGTATGCGAGCCCTGTGCGTTGATCGCCAGTACGCGGGGCAGGCTCGTTGTACCTAAGACAACTTTGGACGGTGTCGCCGTGGCGATTGTCGCCGACGAATGGGGGCTAGTTTCGTGAGTGGTGTGCTGAATCTTGTGTCGGTCGGGCCGGGGACGAGCGACCTCATCGTGCCTAGCGCCAAGGAAGCGTTGGCGAACAGTGAGGTGATTGTCGGATACGAGTTATACCTCCGCTGGATCGCTCCCTGGCTGGAGGGGAAGGAGATCCATACTCCGCCGCTCACGCAAGAGCGCGAACGGGCACTGCTTGCTATCGAGAAGGCTCGCGGCGGCGCGCGGGTGGCGCTCATTTCGAGCGGTGATATCGGTATTTATGCCATGGCGGCGCTGGCGTTCGAGGAGATGCGCGAGGACGACACCTACGCGGTCAACGTGGTTCCTGGAATCACCGCGGCTAATGCCTGCGCGTCGTTGTTGGGGTCGCCGTTGTCGCATGACTTCGCCACGCTAAGTCTTTCGAACCTGATGTGTCCGTGGGAGTGGATCGAACACCGAGCCCGTCACGTTGCGGCGGCCGACCTCGCTTGCGTGCTCTACAACGTGCAGAGCAACGCCAGGGTTGAGGGCGTCTATCGAATTCTAGAAATTCTGCTGGAGCACAAATCGCCCGAGACGTTGTGCGGGGTGATCCGCAACGCCTATCGGCCGGAGCAGGCTGTGGCGACACATCGGCTGGGGGAGTTGTCTGCGCTTCGCTTTGACATGCTGACCACGATAGTTGTGGGTAACCGGTTCACGCGGCGCAAGCGTGAGTGGATTTTCACACCGCGTGGTTATAACGACTGGGCGGGCGACGAGGCCGCTCAAGGGGCGGCCGCGAACACAACCGCGCCTGTCCCCTCCAAGCCTGCCTCCGAGCTACCCCGAAATGCTGTTTGGGTGTTTTCGGGCACTGGCGACGGCAACGCCCTGGCGCGGGCACTGGCGGATAGGGAAGGGCCGATAGTGGTCAGCACGGCATCGGAGTATGGAGGGGAGATTGCGCGCGAAGATTGCCCGGGTGTAACGGTGTGGGCGGGGCGACAGGGTGTCGAGGCACGTCGTCGGGCGTTGCTCGGAAGTCGGGCTCGCGCCATCGTCGATGCCACGCACCCGTTTGCGCAGCAGATTTCCGAGCAACTCATCGGACTTTCAAAGGAATTGGGTATCCCGTATCTGCGCTACGAAAGGCCCAGCGCATTCGATGCCGGGGGTGCGTTGGGTTCGTTGTGTGATTCGGTAGCCGTTGCGGCGGAGCGCGCCATTGCTACGGGGCAGCGCATTTTCCTTGCGACCGGGTCGAAGGATCTCGCGACGTTTCTGAATGCGCCGAACGCGGGTCAGCGGCAGTGGTTTGTGCGTATCACGCCGGAGCCTGCCCTCGTCCGGCGAGCGATCGATCTTGGTATTCCGCGCGATCATATTCTCGCGATGCAGGGGCCTTTCTCCGAGGCCTTCAACACCGCCCTCTGGCGAGATCAGCGTATAGACTGCGTGGTGACCAAGGACTCTGGGGAGGCGGGTGGGTTTTCGGCTAAAGCGCGCGCCGCGGCGGCGCTCAAAATACCGCTCCTGGTGATTCGGAGGCCGCAGGTTGCTTATCCGAGTATCGCGACGAGTTTCGAGGCTGTCAGCGAGCAGTTGCAGTCCTTGGGGCTTGGGCGCGCGCCTGCGGGTGCGGTGTTATGAAGCAGCCGATACCAGTGACGGTCGTCAGCGGCTTTCTGGGGTCGGGGAAGACGACGCTTCTGTGTGGTTTGCTCGAGCGCCGGCAGGAGCGCCGGCTTGCCGTGTTGATCAATGAGCTCGGTGAGATTTCCATCGACGGCGCGCTCGCGCGTGCCAGTGCTGGCGCAAAAAGCGCTCGTTCAACAGGCGTTGGCGCAGCGGGCGAGGTGGAGATCGTCGATTTCCCGAGTGGGCTCATCGCGTATGCCGAAGACACGCGGTTCGTACCGACGTTGCAGGCGATCGCGCGTCGCGCCGACAGGGTCGATCATGTATTGATCGAGACATCGGGTGTGGCGCTGCCTTCCGCGGCGATGGAGCGGTTGCAGAGCCCCGAACTCGCTGGTGATTTCGTGCTGGACGCGACGCTGGTCGTGGTAGATACGCCGCGACTGCTGGCCGGGGAGTTCCAGTTAGAGAGTCAGCAGTGGGAAGTTGCCCGCGCGGGCCGCGCCGGTGGTGGGGCGGCCGCTGGCTCTGCGGGCGATCTCGCTGGCACGGGCCACGCTGGTGATAAGGCAGGCGCCAGCGGTGCCACTGGCAGACCAAGCGACGGCGCCGAGGCTCTCCGTTCTGCCGGCTTGCTCTTCAACCAACAACTCGCGGCGGCTGACGTCGTAGTTTTAAACAAAATAGACGACCTCGATACCGACGCTCTTCTCGCCGCGGAAGAACAAGTCCGACGGCGCGCGCCGAATGTTCGCTTCCTCGAGCTTGCGCATAACGCGCAGTTGGATGTACGGCTGGCGCTGGGGTTGCGCCTTCACCAAGCAACTGCCCGGCCGCAACACCTCCATGGGCCGTTTACACCGATGCCGGGTGCAGAGAGTCGAACTCTGGACGAACACGGCCGAATTGATGGCCACACCCACTCGGGTCTCATGGCGCATAACCATGGACTGACGACACACACACATTTCCACGAACAGGACCCGGGTTGGCTCTCTTTCACACTCAGAAGTGGGGAGTATCAAGACATCGGCGCCCTGCGCACTGCTCTGGAGCGCCTCGCGGAGGCGGAGCCGCTCTTGCGCTGCAAGGGATTTGCACTCAGCACCGAGGCGGGTCGTCCCGTACTTCTTCAAGGCGTACGTACACGCGTCGTATCGACCAACGAGACCCTGAAACAAGCACCGAAGGTTTCTGAGCTGGTGCTCATTGGTTATCACCTCAGCCGCTCGCGCGTGGCGTCCACGCTGAGTCGTCTGACCGGCACGGTTTGGAGTTGAGATATGCATACCGATCCCGACGCGCACAAGCGCATGACCCAGCGGCATAAAGAGGGCTTCGAGAAGAAGAAGGCGGCCGCACAGCTCGAAAAGGGACTGCTGATCGTCAATACGGGCACCGGCAAGGGGAAGTCGACGGCCGCGTTCGGCATGGGAATGCGGGTGCTGGGCCATGGTTGGAAGCTCGGTGTCGTGCAGTTCATCAAGGGTGCGCTCGACAGCGCGGAGCGGAGATTCCTGTCAGCGCAGCCGAACTGCGATTTTCACGTCGTCGGTGCGGGGTACACCTGGAATACGCAGGATCGGGAGGCCGATGTGCTGACAGCCCGACGGGGCTGGGCGGAGGCTGTGCGCATGATCGAGGATCCTACGTACCGCATGGTGATCCTGGATGAGCTCAACATCGTCCTCAAATACGAATACCTGGATCTCGAGGCGATCCTCGAAGTGTTTCGCAAGCGGCGCGAGATGCTGCACATCGTGGTCACGGGGCGGCATGCGCCCGAGCGGCTGATCGAAGCGGCCGACCTGGTCAGCGACATCCGCCCCGTGAAACATCCCTATAAAGAACAGGGTGTCAAAGCGCAAGCGGGTGTGGAATTCTGATCATGGAGCGCCGTGCCTGTCCCGCATTGTTCGTCAGTGCTCCGGCTTCCAACCAGGGCAAGACAACTATTACGGCGGCACTCGCTCGGTTCCACAGCGCGCAGGGACGCGTCGTCCGCGTATTCAAGACCGGTCCTGACTTCCTCGACCCCATGATTCTCGAGCGCGCCAGCGGACGCCCGGCGTACCAGCTCGATCTGTGGATGGGAGGCGAGGAACACTGCCGAACTCTGCTGTACGAGGCCGCGCGTGAAGCCGACCTGATCCTGATCGAAGGGGTGATGGGACTGTTCGACGGTACACCGAGTAGTGCTGATCTCGCGCAGCTCCTGGGTGTGCCGGTGCTGGCTGTCATCGATGCGGAGTCCATGGCGCAAACCTTCGGTGCAATTGCTCACGGGCTCGCGTCGTATCGCACGGGGTTGCCGTTCTACGGGGTACTTGCAAACCGGGTGGCCGGAGTACGTCACGGCGAGTTGCTCCAACAAGGGATGCGGCCAGATTTAGACTATCTCGGAGCTGTGATGCGGGACTCGGCTGTCGAGCTGCCCGATCGTCATCTTGGGTTGGTGCAGGCGGAAGAGGTGGGTGATCTTGAACAGCGCCTTGCCGCGGCGGCGGCTACTGTGAAGGACACCCGGTTGTCGGGACTTCCACCCGCAGTTGAGTTTATCGCCCCGGCGACGGCGCCCGTCCTCCCCGAGCGAGTGCTGGCCGGCGTACGCATCGGTGTTGCACGAGACCCGGCTTTCTCGTTTCTTTACCCGGCCAACCTCGACTTGCTGCGGGTGATGGGAGCTGAACTGGTCTTTTTCTCGCCACTCACTGACGGTGAATTGCCCACGATCGACAGTGTTTATTTGCCGGGAGGCTACCCGGAACTCCACCTGCCCCAATTGAGCGCCAATCGTGCCATGGCGCTGGCTCTGCGCCGGCATGTCGACTCCGGGAAGCGGCTCTACGCCGAGTGCGGCGGCATGCTTTATCTGTTGGAATTCCTCACTGATGTGAAGGGTCAGCGCGCCAGCCTGGCGGGCCTCCTGCCGGGAAGCGCCACCATGCAGCCGCGTCTGAGAGGACTCGGATACCAATCCGCTCCCTGTCCGGGTGGTGGCACTCTTCGTGGGCACACTTTCCATCACTCGACGATGGAGACGTCGCTGACGCCATGGGCACATGGTGAACGCCTGTACAACACGTCACCCGGCGAGGCGATCTACCGTGAAGGTAAGCTCACGGCCAGTTACCTCCATAACTACTTTCCGTCGAATCCACAGGCAGCGGCAGGACTGTTTTCACATTGAATCACCCATCATGACCGCACTGATCACATTGGCGGCCGTATTGCTGGATGCACTGCTGGGTGAGCCCCGCCGTTGGCATCCGTTGGTGGGATTCGGCCGCTGGGCCCGGTATTTCGAGCGATGGCTGAATACCAGCTCGACGAGGACTCCCTTGGCGCAGCGACTGCTGGGTGTCTTTGCGGTAACCATCGCGGTAGGGCCTTGGGTGCTGTTGGTCATGGTGGCGAGTGCGCTACCCGTGTTGCACTACTGGGTGGCTATAGCGGCACTTTATTTCGCTCTGGGTCACCAAAGCCTCAGACAACATGCGCTGCGGGTCCATCGAGCACTGGATGCGGACAACCTCGATGAAGCTCGAGTTCAAGTAGGTTATATGGTGAGCCGGGACACCGCGAAAATGGACACCCGCGCGGTCGCATCCGCGGCGGTGGAGTCGGTTCTCGAAAACGGCAATGATGCCGTCTTTGGCGCGCTATTCTGGTTCCTGGTCGCTGGTGCCCCCGGCGTTCTGCTGTTTCGTCTGTCAAACACGTTGGATGCGATGTGGGGCTATCGCACTCCGCGGTATCTGTACTTCGGATGGACGGCCGCGCGGCTCGATGACGTTCTGAACTTCGTGCCGGCGCGCCTGACAGCTCTGACCTACGCTTTGATTGGAAAGACCGGGAGCGCACTGCGTTGCTGGCGATTGCAGGCACCAGCCTGGGATAGCCCCAATGCGGGCCCCGTCATGGCAGCAGGTGCGGGCGCATTGGAGTTGGGGCTCGGTGGCGGCGCCTACTATCACGGTCAGTGGGAGGAGCGCCCACCCTTGGGCATGGGCTCCCCGCCGAACGCGAGATCTATTTACGCGGCACTTAAGTTGGTCCGGTCCGGCGTCGTGCTGTGGCTGCTGCTCGTCATCGCCTGGGAGATCGTCGCGTATGCTTGAACACGGAGGTCGGCTCCTCCAGGCCGTGCAGCGCTACGGGGTGCCGCGCGAGCGTTGGCTCGACTTGTCGACGGGCATCAACCCGATCGCGTGGCAGGGCGCTCCGCTCCCGATCTTCAGTTGGAATCGTTTACCGGAAGACGAAGACGGTTTAATCGAGGCTGCCGCGGCCTATTACGAAGCCCCGCGGCTGCTGCCCACCAGCGGATCACAGGCCGCGATTCAGACGCTACCGAGGTTGCGGGAGCGATGTCGTGTTGGAGTACCAACGCTCGGATATAACGAGCACGGGCATCGCTGGAAGCAGGCCGGTCACGACGTCATCCCGGTGGCGGTGAAAGATTTCGGAGCGGCCGTCGACCGGCTCGATGTGCTCGTCGTCTGCAACCCGAATAATCCTACTGGCGAGCGTGTCACGCCCGTGGAACTGCTGGAGTGGCATGCGCGTCTGAGCGCTCGCGGTGGGTGGCTCGTAGTTGACGAGGCGTTCGCGGATTCGACTCCGGAGACCAGCATCGCACGCTACACCGACCGAGACGGACTGGTTGTGTTGCGATCTCTTGGAAAGTTCTTTGGCCTCGCCGGAGCACGCGTCGGTTTCGTGCTCGCTGCGAAGTCGTTGCTGAATGATTTGGTAGATTGGTTGGGGCCTTGGGCAATAGCAGGGCCGTCGCGACTCGTCGCGCGAGCCGCGCTCAGCGATCGGACGTGGCAGGAGACGACTCGTCAACGACTGCGTCAGGACAGCCGGCGACTCGCCGAACTCCTTACGAGTCACGGTCTACCGCCTGACGGAGGATGCGAACTTTTTCAATGGGTGCGGACACCTCACGCACTCAAGATGCACGATGCGTTAGCGCGTCAAGGTGTCCTCACGCGTCACTTCGAGGCTGTGCCGAGTTTGCGCTTCGGGCTGCCGGCGAGGACTGAGGACTGGCATCGCCTGGAGACCGTGTTGGGTAGCGTGCAATTGCGCGAGGTGGTGGCGTGAGTGCCCGAACCCTGATGGTCCAGGGCACGACTTCCGATGCGGGCAAGAGTACCTTGGTCACCGGGCTATGCCGAGTACTGAGGCGCTGCGGCTTGCGTGTCGCACCTTTCAAACCGCAGAACATGGCTCTCAATAGTGCGGTGACGGTGGATGGCGGTGAGATCGGCCGGGCGCAGGCGCTGCAAGCGCAGGCCGCGGGCGTCGAACCAACCACAGACATGAACCCGATTTTGTTGAAGCCCAACAGCGATCTGGGCGCGCAGGTCATTGTTCACGGGCGTGTCGTGGGTAACATGCCGGCGGCGGAGTACCACCAATATAAGAGCGTTGCGCGGCAGGCGGTGCTCGCGTCTCATGAGCGGCTCGCCGCCCGGTACGATGTAATCGTCACCGAGGGGGCTGGCTCACCTGCCGAGATCAATTTAAGGGAAGGCGATATCGCCAACATGGGTTTCGCGGAAGCGATTGATTGCCCGGTCATTCTTATCGCGGATATCGAGCGGGGCGGTGTCTTCGCACACTTGGTGGGGACCGTCGCGCTCTTGAGTCCCAGCGAGCAAGCGCGCATCGCCGGCTTTGTCATCAATCGCTTTCGCGGGGATCTTA
>JAQGOE010000026.1 GCA_028293725.1 Gammaproteobacteria bacterium
TCGAGCCGCTGATTGAAGATGAGCTGCGGCGCCACCGCCGCCTTGTCAGCCGACAGCGCCCCGGCAGCGAGCTTCGCTGCCATGTCGTCCGCGCCGGCGAAGAATCCCAACTTCGGATCGACGCTCATCACTTTCTGCCACGCCGCCACGGTCGTGACCGTCGCCAGCCACGCCAGCGGCGCGCCGGTGACCCAGGCGTACGCCTTCTTGTTCGCCGTCTTGATGATGATGGCCGTCGATACCGACAACGCGATCGCCGCCAGCATCTGGTTGGAAATACCAAACAGCGGCCACAGGATGTTGATACCGCCGTTCGGATCGATCACCCCGATATAGAGGAAGTAACCCCAGCCCGCAACGATGAGCGTGCTGGAAATGATCACCGACGGGTACCAGGACGTGCGTCCCAACGGCGCCGAGACGTGTCCGAGCAGATCCTGCAACATGAAGCGGCCGACGCGGGTGCCGGCGTCGATCGTCGTCAGAATGAACACGGCTTCGAACATGATGGCGAAGTGATACCAGACACTCAACAGGCCGCGACCGAAGGTCGAGCCGAAGATGCTGGCCATACCGACCGCCAGCGAAGGCGCGCCACCTGTGCGTGCGAACAGCGTTGTCTCCCCCATGTCATGGGCGAGTTTGGCCATCTGGTCAGCGGTGACGGGGAAGCCCCAGCCCGTGATGGTGTGAACGGCTGCGTCCGGCGTGGCACCGACGATGCCGCCGCCGACGTTGATCGCAAAATAGACACCGGGATCGAGCAGCGTGGCAGCGATCATCGCCATGACGGCAACGAGTGATTCCAACGCCATGCTGCCGTAGCCGATCAGACGCACGTCGCGCTCGTTCGAAATGAGCTTCGGCGTCGTACCGCTGGAGATGAGTGCATGGAATCCGGAGACGGCACCACAGGCGATCGTGATGAAGACGAACGGAAACACCTTACCGGTGAATAGCGGGCCGGTACCGTCGACGAACTGCGTCATGGCCGGCATCTTGATCTGCGGATGCATGAGCAGGATCGCGATGGCGAGCAGGAACACGGTGCCGAGCTTCAGGAACGTGGAGAGATAGTCGCGCGGGGCCAGCAGCAGCCACACCGGCAGAATCGCCGCCAGCCAGCCGTACACAATGACGAAACCGGCCAGCGAAACGCCGGGGTAGTCGAACATCGCACGCAAGGTCGGCTGTTGGTCGATCCAACCGCCACCGAAGACGGACAGTCCGATCAGCGCCACACCGATCGCCGTAGCCTCGAGCACACGGCCGGGCCGCAATGAGCGCATGTAGAAGCCGACGAGGATAGCGACCGGGATCGTGGCGAACACGGTCGAGGTTGCCCACGGGCTGTGTTTCATCGCGTTCACGACCACGAGGCCGAGCACAGCGATGAGAATGATCATGATCATCAACGTGCCGATCAGGGCGGCAAAACCTCCCAACGGCCCGAGCTCATCGCGAGCCATCTGGCCGAGGCTGCGGCCGTCGCGGCGCATGGAGAGCATGAGCATCGTCATGTCCTGCACGCAGCCGCCGAGCACGGAGCCGATGATGATCCAGAGTGTTCCGGGGAGATAACCAAACTGTGCGGCGAGAGTCGGGCCAACGAGGGGACCCGGACCGGCGATGGCGGCGAAGTGGTGGCCGAACGCTACCCAGCGCTGGGTCGGCACGAAGTCACGGCCGTTGTTGAGCCGCTCCGCGGGTGTCGCGCGAGTTGGATCGACGAGGTAGACCTTCGAGGCAATCCACGCGGCGTAGAAACGGTAGCCGAGCAGATACACGCACACCGACGCCACGATGATCCACATCGAGTTGATCGGCTCCGCCCGATACAACGCGATGCCACCGAGGGCGAATCCCCCGATCACCGCCAGCAGGATGCCAAAAAGCTTATTCATGAGAAACCGCCCCCATTCAGCCCTCTATCCTCAACGCCTCTGCCCGATCCGCTACGCCAGCAAGCCCTTGAGCGTACGACGATAACGCGCCAGTAGCGCATCCCGCCGATGATGGCGGCCATTGATAACAACCTTCAAGCCGGCGCGCCAGACGCAATCGACCACTGCGCGGCCGCCGGCAAAAATCCAGCTATCGAGAATCTCGTCCTCGTGGCGTTCCGCCAGCGCCGGGTGGTCTGAAGCGAGACTGACGATGTCCGCGGATGCACCCACAGTCAGGCCTATAGTCTGCAAATTCAGCACTTCCGAGCCGCCTGACACCGCGGCGTCAAAGAGACTACGGCCCGTCGAACGGCCCTCAGCGGACGCCAGCACGTTACGTGCACGATGAGCGAGGCGCTGCGAATATTCCAATATACGGAGCTCTTCAGCCCCATCCAGGAGCACGTTCGAATCCGACCCGACGCCAAACCGGCCACCCTCCTCCAGGAACGCCTGCGCCGGAAAGATGCCGTCGCCCAAGTTCGCCTCGGTGATAGGACACAGCCCCACAATCGCGCCGCTCGCTGCCATACCCCAGACTTCAGCCTCGGTCGCATGAGTGGCATGAACCAGGCACCAGCGTTGATCCACCGCCTGATTTTCCAGCAACCACTCAATCGGCCGGCGACCTGACCAGGCGACGCAGTCGGCGACTTCCTTCGTCTGCTCCGCGATGTGAATGTGAATAACCCCGCCTTGCGCAATTTTAACGACGGAGGTGAGTTCCTCGGGAGTGACGGCCCGGAGGCTGTGCGGAGCCACGCCCACGGTCGCACCCTGCAGACCTCTTACGGCGCTTCTGCTGGCCTCCACGACGCGCGCGAAGCTCTCCACATCGTTGATGAAGCGTCGCTGTCGCACGGTGGGCGCGGCGCCGCCAAAGCCGCTATGCGCGTAAAACGTCGGCAGCAGGGTGAGACCGATTCCAGTCTCCTCCGCGGCAGCGACGATCCGGCCGGCGAGCTCGCCAGGATTCGCGAAGTGGGAACCATCGCGATCGTGGTGGAGGTAGTGGAACTCACCGACGTGCGTAAAGCCGCCCTCCAGCATCTCGGCATACACGAGCGCAGCAATAGCCTCCAGCCCCTCCGGCTCGAGACGTTCGACGAAACGGTACATGAGCTCGCGCCAGGTCCAGAAGCTGTCGCCCGTGGGGCCTCGGCGCTCCGTAAGGCCCGCCAGACCGCGCTGAAAAGCGTGGCTGTGCAGGTTCGGAATACCCGGCACGGCGACGGAGTGGCGCTCGTCCGTTTCCTGGGGCGCGGTGCCGACGTCGATCCGCTCGATTCGGCCATCCACCGTGGTCAGCCGGACGCCTGTCGCCCAGCCGTCCGGCAGCAGTGCCGACGCAAACCAAAGATTTTTCATTCCGCCTCGCCCATCAAACCACCTCGATGCTTCTCGCGCCCGGGTACATTATCGGGGATTGGCAGCACAGGAGCGAACGAGTGGGTGACGACAGCGAGCCGCAGTGGTTGACCGTCCGGCGCGGGACCGCGCCTCTCGTGGTGACCATGCCGCACACCGGCACGGATCTCGTCGCGGAAATCGAGGCCGGCCTCGAATCACCCTGGCTCGCGCGTAAGGACGCGGACTGGTGGATTCACAAGCTTTACAGCTTTGCGGGCGATCTGGGCGCTACGGTCATTCGCACTTCGATCTCGCGAACCGTCATTGACGCCAATCGTGATCCCTCGGGCGCCTCGCTTTACCCAGGTCAAGCGACGACCGCGCTCTGCCCCACGACAACATTCGACGGCGAGCTCCTATACCGCGCGGGTTACGCCCCCGACGCGAATGAGATCGCCCGGCGCCGCCGCCTCTACTTCGAGCCCTATCACCATGCCCTGACGACCGAGGTCGCACGGCTTCGCGCCCAACACCCCAAGGTCGTCGTATACGACTGCCACTCGATCCGCTCGCGGATTCCGCGGCTGTTCGCCGGCGACCTGCCCAACTTCAATATTGGGACCAACAGCGGCGTGAGCTGCTCTCCCGCGCTCGCCGCCCAGATCGAGGCACTCTGCGCCGAAACCGACTTCCAGCACGTGACCAACGGCCGCTTCAAAGGCGGCTACACGACGCGTCATCACAGCCGGCCCGGAGACGGCGTGCATACCGTACAAATGGAGCTCGCGTGTCGGGGATACCTGCGCGAGCCTCTCGGCGAAGTCACGCCGGCCAACTGGCCCGTCGACTACGACGAGAAGTTCGCCGCGCCCATGCGCGTCGTGCTCGAGCG
>JAQGOE010000027.1 GCA_028293725.1 Gammaproteobacteria bacterium
CATGGTCCTTCGCGCACGACGGTGGAGAAGGTCGTGGCGCTGGCGGACATGTCTCCGGGTATCGTGCGGTTCTATTTCGACTCGAAGGACGCGATGCTGCTCGCGTCGCTGGCGCACCTCGCCGCGGAGTTCGAAGAGCGCGTGATGGTTCCCGTCGCACAGCTCCGGGACACTCCGGTCGCGGCGCTGGAGAGGCTGGTGGACCTCTACCTCGATCCCGATATCGCCAGTCCGCGGAAGGTGTCCGTCTGGTACTCGTTCTGGGGCGAAGCCAGCTCGCGGCAGGAGTACTACGACATCTGCGGCCGCAAGGACGAGGATTTCGCCGCGCTCGTGCGTGATCTCGTGGCGCGTGTGGTCGCCATGACGGGGAATGCGCATCTCGATATCGATGGGATCGCTCTCGGGCTCATGGGGGCGCTCGAGGTGCTTTGGCAGGGGATCGCGTTTCAGAGTGAGGTGGATATCGATCGCGAGGCTGCGAGGCGGCAGTCGATGGGTTTTTTGCGGTCGGTGTTTCCGAAGGAGTTTGGGGCTGGGGGAGTGAGGGAGGGAGGGGCGGTTGGGGCGAGTGCCGGCGCCATCCCTGACCTGCCGCGGCATCTGCCGCGTTGGGCTTACTCGGATGGGGTGTTGCTTACCGCCGAGCGTGAGCGGCTGTTTCGTCCTGCTTGGCAGGTTATCGGGCACGAGGCTGAGGTCAGCAAGGCTGGCGACTTTCTGACAGGGGATCTGGCTGGCGAGCGGGCGCTCGTCGTGCGCGACGAGAAGGGGATGCTCCGTGCGTTCAGGAATGCTTGCCGGCGCCGGCCTCACGCTCTGGTTACCGCGCGTACCGGGCGTTTCTCTGGCGTGATTCCTTGCGTGCCTCATGGGCTCAGTTATGGATTCGACGGCAAGTTGCTTCATAACGGGGCTGACGGCGATCTGACGCCGCTCGAGGTCAAACTGAAGAGTGGGTTGATCCTGGTGCGCGCTGCCGGGGGGCAGCGTGAGGGCGGGCCGGCGCTGACGGGTTGGGAGGGGTTCGCTGAGCTGGCTCCGGTGAGTGTGCAGGAAGTTGAAGTTGCGGCTGATTGGAAGCTTCTGGTCGAGCAGTGGTTGGAGGGGGCGCCGAGCGAACGCGGGCGGTTTCTCGCGCCTAACCAGTTGGTGGAGACCTGGCGTGGGCGCGCGGCTGTTCTCAGGGTGTTGCCTACAGGGCCGGGGCGCAGCCGGCTGCAGCGGTTGGATTATGGTGCGCGCCGACGCGGCTCCCACTCGCATCAAAAACTCGATACCTGGATCGCGCAGCAAATCGAGCTCGCTGAGTCCACGCAAACCGGGCTGGCTGCGTCGGGCGATGACATTACCGAGAGCGGGCCGGTGAGCGCTGCGCTCGCGGAGTTCCGTGGCTCGATTGCGGTTCTGTTGCCGCATCTCGGTGCGGGGGCCGGGCTCCCTACATGAATCTTGCGGGGGCGTGCGGGTAGCGCGCTTCCGGGATCTTTTCACGTAGCAGGTCGTGGAATTCCAACATGCAGTGTTCGAGTCGCGACAGCGGTCCGGGCTCGTAGCTAGCGGACGCCAGTCCTTGCTGCACTCGGCGGCATAGGAATTCATCCTCACGCTGCACTTGTCGGTTGATACGTGCCGACAGGTATCGAACGATCTTCATTTCGCGTCGGTCGTCCGGTAGCGCGAACGACTGGCCGCGGATCACGCACTTGCCTGGGCCGCGCGGCAGTACCTGGAAGAAGTCCATCTGGTCGGGGAAGACGTCGATCCCAAGGTTGGGGAGCATGCTGTAGAAGCTCCAACGCCTGCGATGCGCCTCAGGGAGATCTTGGGTTACCTTGCCTACGAGCTGTTGGTACATGCGCTCGCTCCACTGCGTCGAGGGACGCTCGCGGAACCAACTGATGCCACGGGCAACGCCGGTGGGCAGGTTGATCTGGTCCTCATAGTCCGGCGTGAACATGCGGAACAGGCCCGGATGGCCAATCGGTACGTGATAGGACTCGAGATAGTTGTCCATGGCGATCTTCCAATCGCAATCCCAGTGCTCGTTATAGAGCGGTCCCAGCGGCACCATGTCCTCGAAACGGTGCGGAGCGAACTCCTCCGCGCAACCGCTCCAGACCTGTTCCAACGGCGGTGGTGTGCCGGCGAGTGACACAAACACGAAGCCAAACACGATCTGCGACGTGACCGGCTTCAGCGCGAAATGCGAGCGGTCCAGGCCGGGGAAACTTTCCCGCACGGGCATGCCGATCAACTCACCCGAGAGCTTGTAGGACCAGCCGTGATACGGGCAGGTGATGGCACCCGGGCAATTGCCGGTGCCGTCGAGAATTCGCGCGCCGCGATGGCGGCACACATTGTGGAATGCGCGGATCGTCCCCTGCGAAGTACGAACGGCTACCACGCTGTCGGAACCCAGTTCGACCGCTACGTAATCGCCGCTCTTCGGAATGGAGTTCACGTGGCAGACGATCTGCCAGCTCGGCCGCAGGATCCGCTCGTGTTCGAGCCGGGTCATCTCGGGATGACTGTATGTCCATGCAGGCAGGGCGCGCGGCAGGGGCAGGGGGGTGGGCTCGACCCATTCGTGGTGGATTGAATTCATGGGCTTTTTCCCCGGAGGGTCGGATCTGGATTTATATGGCTGTTTAAGTGTAGCAGATAAATTTATATGGACATATAGACGGGTTACGCGAGCGGTGTTACCGTCCGGTTAATAATCCCTCGAGCGAGAGCGCGGCCATGACAAGAACCATGACCCGAAACCAAGAGCATTACCGTCGCGCGCTCACCCGTCTGCCGCTGGGTGTCGCCTCCAACTTCCGTTTCTGGGGTGAAGGCCGCACCGTCTACGTGAAGCAGGGGCGTGGCGCGCGTGTCACCGATCTGGATGACAACGTTTATGTTGATTACCGCATGGGGTATGGCCCGGCGATTCTCGGTTACGCGGACGCGCGTGTGGATGAGGCTGCGCGCGCTGGCATGAATGTCGGTGGCGTGTTTGCACTGTCTACCGAAATGGAGCTCAAGGTCGCCGAGCGGATCTCGAAGATGGTTCCGGCTGCCGAGCTCGTGCGGTTTTCCAACTCGGGTACCGAGGCCGTCATGGCGGCGCTGCGCCTTGCGCGCGCGTACACGGGAAAGGATGACTACGTCATTCTCGAAGGGAGCTACCACGGCCTGTTTGATGCGGCCATGTGGTACACGCCCATGGATAAATGGAAGCAGGTCGGGGACCCCGAGGTCGTTCCCTACAGCGAGGGAGTGCCGCTGAGCACGCGGAATTTCGCTCACTTCGTGCAGGCGAATGACGCTAACCAGCTGGAGGATGTGCTGCGGCGTCATGCTGGCTCGATCGCGTGTCTGTTGATCGAGCCCATCATGGGCAACTGCCTGGGGATCGCGGCCGATCCGGAGTATCTGCGGGCGGCGCGCGCCCTGTGCGACAAGTACGGCGTGCTGCTGGTGATCGATGAGGTTAAGACGGGATTCCGGGTTGCCCGCGGCGGTGTGCAGGAGTTGTACGGCGTGAACGCGGATCTATGCACTTTCGCCAAGGCGGTGGCGAATGGCTATCCGATCTCCGTACTGGCGGGCCGCGAAGAGATCATGCGGAAGATCGGTCGCGGTGTCGCTCATGGTGGCACATACACCGCGCATCCGGTCTCGCTGGCCGCGGCGGACAAGACCTTGGAGATTCTCGACGAGACGGATGCGTTGGAACACATCGCTCAATATGGAACCCAGCTGCGCAATGGGATGAGCGCGATTCTGAAGGCCCGGGGCATCGCGCATAGCTTTGTCGGGCATCCCTCCATGAGTGGGTTGTATTTTGCCCATGACCCGCCACGAACCTATCGCGATTGGAAGAGCAGCGACTACACGTTCTACGATGCAACCGCGAAGGTGTTGCACGACGAGCGCATTCTCTGCGAGCCGGATTCCCGGGAGCCCTGGTTCGTGTCAGCCGCGCATGATGATTCGTGTCTGCGGGACACTCTGGTCGCGTTCGAGATTGCGATCGATACGACACTGCGTTCGGTGCAGGCCGCGACTACGCGTAGAGTGCCGGCCTGAGAGGCGCCGTCATGGGTTCCAACAGCGGCAGGCGCCATGATGCGATCGTCGTAGGCGCCGGCCACAATGGGCTCGTGGCGGCGTGTTACCTGGCGCGAGCGGGGCTAGACGTACTGGTTCTCGAGCGGAATGCGTACATCGGTGGCGCTGCGGTCAGCCGCCAGCTCTATGAGAATTTCACGTATTCGAATTGCTCGTACGTGTGCAGCCTGTTGCGCACCGAGATTATCCGCGGCCTGGAGTTGCCGCGTTTTGGCCTGCAGATCATTCCGTATGAGGGTGGTTGCACGCTGATGCGCAATGGGGAGCACCTGGCGCTCTACGACAATCACGATGCGCTGCGCCGGGAAATCGCTCGTCATTCGAAGCGGGATGCGGAAGCCTACGAGCGGTATCTGCGCGACATGTTGCGTCAGTGTCGATTCATCAAGCCACTGTTGCTGCGCGAGCCCCCGGACCCGACGTCTTTCAAGCCCCGTGACATCATGGAGCTGCTGTATCTCGGGAAGCATTTTCATCGCCTGGGCGAAGAGCGGATGTACGACACGCTGCGCTTCTGGACGATGAGTTGTGCTGATTTTCTCGATGAGTACTTCGAGAGCGATATTGTGAAGGCACATCTCGCCGGGAGCTCCATCATCGGCACCGCGCTAGGGCCGCGGTCTCCGGGTACGGCGTATGTTCTTCTCCATCACTACATGGGAAGTATTGATGGTGCGGTTGGGGCGTGGGGTTTTGCGCGCGGCGGCATGGGGGCGGTTACCAAGGCGTTGGCGTCGTCGCTTGAAGCTAGCGGAGGCAAGATCCGCAGTGGCGCTCCCGTCGAGCAGGTGCTCGTGCGGAATGGACGGGCCACTGGGGTCGTGCTCGAGAGTGGTGAGGAGTTGCAGGCGTCGATCGTGGTCTCCAATCTCGATGTGAAGAGAACCTTCCTGGAGACGATGGACGCGAAGGATCTGCCGCTCGAGTTTGTGGAGCAAGTGCGCAAGTTCAAGATTCGCGGCTCCTCGGGCAAGCTCAACATCGCACTCGATGGGCTGCCGCGGTTTCCCGCCATCCCGCAGGGGTCGCCCAGTACCCGGGGAGACATGCATGTCACCGACACCATCGAGATGATGGAGCGTGCCTACGACGACTGGAAGGAGGGCCGCTGGTCGCGGGCGCCTTACATCGATATGTTGATTCCGTCGCAGATCGATCCGACGATGGCGCCTGACGGCAAACATTACATGTCGGTGTTTGTGCAGTATTGTCCTTATCGTCTCGCGGATGGGGAGTGGGATTCGGCTAAGCGCCAGGCGTTCGGCAAGACGGTTATCGATACCATCGCCGCGCATAGCCCGAACTTCAAGGATCTGATTCTGCATGCGGAGATCCGCACGCCGTGGGATATCGAGAATGAGGTCGGGCTCACTGAAGGGAATATCTTTCAGGGGGAGCTGACGTTCGATCAGTTGTTGTTCAATCGGCCGATTCCGGGGTATGCACAGTACCGGGCGCCGGTGCGCGGGATGTACATGTGCGGGTCGAGTACGCATCCGGGTGGGGGAGTGATGGGGGCGCCGGGGGCGAATGCGGCTGGGGCGATTTTGCGGGATTTGGGGAAGGGGCAGTGAGCGGGGCCGGGAAATACGACTGCATTGTGATTGGTGGCGGTCATAACGGTCTGGTTTGCGCGACTTATCTGGCGCGCGGTGGGCGATCGGTGCTGATTGTTGAGGCGGCCGACCGGGTGGGTGGGGCGGCGGTGACGCGCGAGTTCGTGCCGGACTTTCGGGTGTCGGCGTGCGCGCATTTGCTGCATTTGATGCCGGAATCGCTGGTGCGGGAGTTGAGTCTTGGCGCTCATGGGCTGCGGCTCGTGGCGGAGCGCATGCCTACGACTGCGTTGGCCGTTGATGGTGCGCCGTTGTTGATCGACGCGGATAAGACCGAGGGGTTGGATTCGCTTTCGCCGGCGGACGCCGAGGCACTTCCGACTTATGCGGCGCTCCTGCGGCGGCTGGCGGCGTCGCTGCAACCTGTGTTTGAAACGACGCCGCCACGGTTGGGGACTGACTCGTGGCAGGATCGGTTTGCCCTGGCTCGCCTGGGCCTGCGGTTACGCAGTCTGGGTCGCCGGGACATGCGGGAATTGCTGCGGATCGGCGGGATGTGCGTCCAGGATCTGCTGGATGAGCATTTCGAGACTCCATTGCTGAAGGGAGCGTTGGGGTTCGATGCGGTGTTGGGGTCGAACTTCGGGCCGCGCTCTCCTGGGTCTGTATTCACGCTGCTTTACCGCATGTCGGCGGCGGGTGCCGCGGGCGGCTCGCTGGCTTTGCCCGAGGGAGGGCTGGGGGCGTTGTCGGACGCGTTGGCTAAAGCGGCTATCGACGCGGGGGTTGTGATTCGAACCGAGGCGCCAGTTGAGAGGATTCTGGTCGAGGAGGATCGGGCTACAGGGGTGCTGCTGCAGTCGGGGGAGAAGGTTCTCGCGTCTGCCGTGATCTCCAGCGCCGATCCCAAGACGACGTTCTTGCGGCTGTTGGGTAGCGAGCACCTCGATACGGGGTTCGTTCGTCGGGTCAAGCATCTGCGCGCGAGGGGGCTTACCGCGAAGCTCCATCTGGCGCTCGATCGGTTGCCGCAGTTTACGAGTTTGGATGCGAATGGGTTGCGAGGGCGGATGTTGTTCGCGCCGTCTCTCGAATATGTGGAGCGTGCGTTCAACCACGCCAAGTATGGCGAGTTCTCGGCGGCGCCTATTTTGGAAATCACGGTTCCGAGTGTGGTCGACTCGACTCTGGCGCCTGCGGGCAAACATGTGCTGTCGGCGGTGGTGCAGTACGTGCCTTACCACCTTGCGGGCGGCGGTTGGGAGGAAGGGAAGGGGCGGCTCACGAATCTGCTCATCGAGATGCTCGATGAGCAGGCGCCAGGGTTGCGGGAGTCGGTGCGCGCCGCGGAGTTGTTGACGCCGCTGGATATAGAGCGGGAGTTTCGGATTTCGGGAGGGCATTGGCATCATGCGGAGCTGGCGTTGGACCAGTTTTTGATGGTGCGGCCGGTGCCGGGGGCTGCGCAGTATCGGACGCCGTTGGAGGGGTTGTTTCTGTGTGGCGCGGGGACTCATCCGGGGGGCGGGGTCATGGGGGTCGCGGGGAGAAATGCGGCGCGTGAGGTGTTGAAGGGCGGAGCCGTAGCGGCACAAGGGAAGGCAGCGTGACATGCTGACCGAGAGCGAGCCGCACTATCGTCAGCCGCTGTTGAAAACGCCGTTCCACGATCGTGCGCGGGCGGTGAGCCAGGTTGATAGTTTCATTCCGTGGGCGGGCTATACGACTGTCGATGTTTTCACGAACGTCGAGCAGGAGTACTTCGCGATCCGCAGTGCCACGTCGGTTTATGACCTGACGCCGATGGTGAAATACCGGATCGCGGGCGCCGGGGCGACGCGCTATCTGAACCGGTTGATGACGCGCGACATGGCCAAATTGAAGCCGGGCAGGGTGGCGTACAGCGTCTGGTGCAACGATAGCGGTCATCTCATCGATGACGGCACGGTGTTCTGCCTGAGTAACACGGAATATCGACTCTGTACCGGTGAGCGGCAGCTCGATTGGTTACTGGATTCGGCCCTGGGGTTCGATGTCGAGATTTCCGAAGTCACCGAGGATATCGCCGCGTTGGCGGTGCAGGGGCCGACGTCCTGTGCGCTGCTGAAGTCTTTTGGGCTCGCCGGCATCGAGCGCCTGAAACCGTTCGAGCTGGCGCACTTCATGGCGCCCACCGCGCTGGCGGTTGAGGCGCCGATCATGGTGTCCCGTACCGGCTTTACCGGGGACCTGGGTTTTGAGTTGTGGATGCGCCCGGCGGATGCGGAAAAAATCTGGGACGGGTTGATGGCAGAAGGCCGGACGCGGTTGATTCGTCCGATCGGCTCGCGGGCGCTGAACATTGCGCGTATCGAGGCGGGATTCCTGATGCCGAACGTCGATTTCGTTTCCGCTGAACACACGCTTCACGTCGGGACGGAGCGCTCGCCGCTCGAGCTTGGACTCGGATGGTTGGTCGACTTCAAGAAGGGGCACTTCACGGGGAGGCGGGCGCTTCTCGCGGAACAGCGCCGCGGTCCGCGCCGCTTGCTGGTCGGGCTCGATATCGACGGCAACAAGCCGGCCCACAACGCTCTGCTTTATGCCGACCGGTCGGGGAAGCGCCAGGTCGGCAGCGTCACTTCGGCGATATGGTCTCCCACGGCAAAGCGTAATATTGCGCTCGCAATGATGGACGCACCTCATATCAAGCCTGGACTCAGTGTCTGGGCCGAGATTTATTTGAATCGCGAGCTTGTGTGGGAGCGCCGTATGGCACGGGCGCGAATTGTCGAGCGCCCGTTTTTTGCTCCCGAGCGCCGCCGCGCGACCCCACCCTCCGATTACTGACGCGTCAGGCATGATCGCAACCCAGCTCAAACCTGTTGCCGATCGCCCCTGGCTCGACCCGAGCGCCAAGCCGCAGATCGTCATCGACGGCGTGGTCAAGACCTACGGCAATTTTACCGCGGTCGACAACGTCAACCTGCAGATCTACAAGGGCGAGATGTTTGCGCTCGTGGGAGCTTCCGGGTGCGGGAAGACTACATTGTTGCGCATGTTGGCGGGATTCGCGCGCCAGAGTAGCGGCGCGATCTCGATCGACGGTGTTGAGATGAGCACCGTGCCGCCCCACGAGCGGCCGGTCAACATGATGTTCCAGTCGTATGCGCTTTTTCCGCACATGTCGGTCGAGCGCAATGTCGGCTATGGGATCAAACGGCTGCCCCTGGATGCCGCGACCCGGCAGAAGCGCATCCAGGAGGCGCTCGACATGGTGCAGCTGGGGCATCTCGCGCAGCGTAAGCCGCACCAACTCTCTGGAGGCCAGCGGCAGCGGGTTGCCCTGGCCCGCGCTCTGATCCGGCGGCCCAAGGTGCTGCTCCTGGACGAGCCGCTGTCGGCGCTCGATAAGAAGCTGCGCGAGAAAACCCAGTTCGAGCTGATGGATCTGCAGTACCAGGTGGGCATCACGTTCATCGTGGTGACCCACGATCAGGATGAGGCGATGGCGCTGGCGACCCGTATCGCGGTCATGGATCGCGGCAAGGTGGTGCAGGTCGGCACTCCAGCGGAAATTTACGAGTTTCCGCAGAGCCGCTTCGTGGCGGATTTCGTGGGCACGACCAACTTGTTCGAAGGCGTCGTTGCGAGCTGCGCGCCGGGGCTCACGACGGTGAACTGTGGTGAGACGGGGTGTGATCTGCTCGTCGATGACGTTGGCCGCTTTACTCCCGGGCAACGCGTGTGGGTGGCTCTGCGGCCCGAGAAGATTCGCTTGAGCAAACAACCGGCCGAAGCGAGCCGCGTCAACCAACTCCGCGGCACGGTGCATCAGCTCGGTTACCTGGGCAACCGTTGCACCTACCAGGTCAAGACGGCCAGCGGCAAGCTGATCACCGTGTTCTCACAGAACGAGCGGCGCACGTCGGAGTGGTCTATCGACTGGAGCGACGAGGTGTATGTGAGTTGGAATGCCGACGCCGCTGTGCTGTTACAATCGTGAACCGTATCTGATTGATTTTAAAGTAATTTTGAAAGTGGCTGGAATGGGTGTAGCTTAGCACCTACGGAGTGCCGTGCCGGTGTGAGCCGGTGGCGGAAGTTGAGGGAACTCCGAGGGGGATTGAGATCAGCGCGGTCGGCCGAACGTGGCGACTTGTCTTGGCTGTGACCTGTTTCGTGGTCATCGCCTTGCTGTTGGTTGGTTCTATTGCGGCGGCCGATCCGCAGTTCTCCGTGCCCTCGCCGGGCGGAATGCCTGTGGCGTTCCCCGCCCTCAGTTCGACCCTTAGCCCCGCCCTCAGCCCGGAGGCAACTGGCGCGACGATTCCCACGGGCCCCGTTCCCGCCGCTGCACTTCCTGCAGCGGCACTTCCCGCAGTTGAAGTGCTGCCGGATGCCGAAATTTCCGAGGTCGTGATCGAGGCGCCGGAGCCGCGGTTCGCGGCTCCTACGCTGCGCGATCGGATCGGTCGTATCTGGGCGCCGGTACTGATCAATGGCCGCGGCCCCTATCGACTGGTGCTCGATACCGGCGCGACGCATTCGGCGATCGTGGCGCAGGTTGCCAACAGCCTCGGTATTCCCGTCGGTACGTTCTCCACGGTGCGTGTTACTGGTGTCACCGGGTCGGCCATCGTGCCGACGATTTTCGTCAATCGAATGGATGTGGGCGAGCTGTCCATGACGTCTTCGGTGCTGCCGATCGTGGCCGATGTGTTTGGTGGGGCCGAGGGCGTACTCGGTACCGAAGGGCTTTCCGACAAGCGCATCCTTATCGACTTCGGTCGCGATAAGGTGGTGATCATGCGCTCGAAGGGCGAGCTCGGCAGGATTGGATTCGCCACACTGCCGCTGCGCCCGTTGCGCGATCATCTGCTGGCGCTCGATGTTCTCGTGGGCGGTGTACGGGCGAAGGCCATCATCGATACCGGAGCGCAGATCAGTATCGGCAATAACGCCCTGCGCGGCGCGCTCATGCGTCACAACTCGCGCGACATGAGCAAATCGGAGATCGAGGGTGTTACGTTGGATGTGGAGGCCGGTGACACCATGCGCGCTCCGCCTATTACCGTCGGGTCGCTGCAATTCATCGGCGTCAACATAACCTACGGCGACATGTTCATATTCGATCGCTGGAAGCTCAATCATGAGCCGACGCTCGTCCTGGGGATGGATGTGCTCGGAACGGTCGATACGCTCGTCATCGACTACCGTTTGCACCAGCTGCAGATCCGCCTGCGCCATTCGTAATAGAATCGTCTGCCGGCCAAGCGGTCATGAGAGAAGCGTCCCCGGATGCAAGCACCTGAGAGAGCGGTCTGGCAGGACACGGTCGTGGTGGTGTTCGCCACCGCCGTGATGGCAATCCTGTGCGTGCAATTCGACTTCAGCGAAGCATTACGGCGCTGGACGGCTCCCTGGGAGCGTTTCCAACTCGATGAGTTGCCGGCCGTGCTGATGGTGCTGGCGGCCGGACTGGCGTGGTTTGCGGCGCGTCGCTATGGCGAGGCGGGTCGCGAGCTGCGCCGCCGGCAACTGGCGGAGGCGCAACTGGAGGCCGCGCTGACGGATAACCGGCGCCTGTCGCAGCAGTATGTGCGGTTGCAGGAAGCCGAGCGGAAGAGCCTCGCGCGCGAGCTGCATGATGAGCTCGGGCAATATCTGAATGTCATCAAGCTCGATGCGGTCGCCATTCGGGACGGGCGGCTCACCGATCCCACCAGCTTGCGCGAGCAGGCGGGGGCGATTGTCACCAACGGCAATCATATCCATACGGTGCTGACTTCACTGATCCGGCAGCTGCGGCCGGTCGGTCTCGACGAGTTGGGGCTGGGGGCAGCGCTCGAGCATTGCATCGACACCTGGCGACCTCGCCTGCCTGGCGTGCGGTTGAGTCTGGAGCTGTCGGGTGAGTTTGGCGATCTCACCGAGGCGGTGACTCTGACCGTGTACCGTGTTGTGCAAGAGGGTTTGAATAACGTCGCGAAGCACGCCGCCGCGGGGCAGGTCAGCATGCGGCTCGAGCGGGACCGAGCGGCCAGCGAGGGAACCCCCAGCGGGGGCATTCCGCCGGGCACGGGGTCGCCGGACTTCGTGACAGTAACGATTGCGGATGATGGTGTGGGTGTCGATACGAAGGTGCCCACGCAGGGGTTGGGTCTCATCGGCATGCGCGAGCGGGTCGCGGCCCTGGAGGGTCACCTGGAGGTCTCCAGCACGCCGGGAAGCGGGTTTCAATTGAAGGCGCGGATTCCGGTCGAAGGCTAGGAACGGAGGGTGACGGTGTCGCTGATTACGATTCTGCTGGTGGACGATCATGCGGTGGTCCGCGAGGGGTACCGGCGGCTTCTCGAGCGGGACGCGCGGCTCGAGGTCGTTGGCGAGGCGGCGAATTCGGTGCAGGCCTACGAGTGTGCCTTGGCACTCGACCCGCAGGTCATTGTCATGGATATCGCGCTTCCGGGCGTCAGCGGCATCGAGGCAATGCGCCGGATCCTGGCGCGCCGCCCTCAGCAGTGTGTCCTCATGTTCAGTATGTACGACGACGTGATTTTCCCATCGCGGGCACTCGAGGCGGGCGCGAAGGGGTACGTCAGTAAGGCGAGTGCGCCCGAGGTGCTGGTGGACGCCATCTCGGCTGTGGCTCGCGGGGAGCGTTACCTGAGCCCCGATGTGCAGAGGGTCATTGCGCATAACGCCTCGCTGCAGTCGAAGTCGGTGGTCAATGCACTGACCGCTCGGGAGTTCGAGGTGCTGCGCCTCCTCGCCCATGGCGAGACCGTCAAGCGGATTGGCGAGAAGCTGGGCCTGTCGGAAAAGACCGTGGCCAATCATCAGTCCGCGATCCGGGACAAGCTGGGGGCCAAGAATGGCGTGCAGCTGGCGCGGGTGGCCACGGAGCTTGGACTATCGCTTTAGGTTGGGCTGTAAAGGCTGCCGTTTCCGGGTGGGGGTGCTGTAATTTTAACCGGGGGCGGTGGATAACTTTGCGTGTAGTGGAGGATAACTGTTCCGGTTATCCACATTTTGGGCTGCTGGGAGCAGACTAGCTTTTCGAAGTCGATTCAACCCGCCGGAGACTTAAGCATGATCAAAGTCAGCGTTTTTTATCCCAACTCGGCCGACGCCAAGTTCGATATGGCGTACTACACCACCAAGCACATGCCAATGGTGAAGCGGCTGGTGGCGGGCTGCCGGAGCATCGCGGCCGAGCAGGGGCTTGGCGGTGGGTCGCCCGGCGCACCCGCGACCTACATTGCGATCGGTCACCTGGTGTTCGATTCGGTAGAGGCGTTCCAGAGCGGGTTCACTCCGCATGCGCCGGAGATCCTGGGCGACATCCCGAATTACACCAACACCCAGCCGGTGATCCAGGTCAGTCAGATCACGCTGTAAGGGATATAGGAACCGTAGTTCCTCTCACGTGTTAGGAGAAGGCGGCCCGCTCTTCGTAGCCTCGAGCCGATAATGACTACTCACGAGCGAGGAACTACTCATGGCAGGCAAAAACACAGCCGTTTTCGGCATCTTTGCGACACCAACAGAAGCGGAGCGGGGCGTCGATACCTTGATCGCCGCGGGATTTCCGAGTGCGGATATCTCCGTATTGTTACCAGACACGCGCGCCAGCAAGGACTTCGCGCATCAGAAGGACACCAAGGCGCCGGAAGGCACGACCGCGGGCGTGACAGCCGGCGGTATCGTGGGCGGGGCACTCGGAGTGTTGGCGGGAATGGGGGCGCTGGCGATTCCGGGTATCGGGCCGCTGCTGGCCGCCGGGCCCATCATGGCCGGCTTGGCGGGATTGGGCGTGGGCGGAGCGGTGGGCGGACTGGTCGGGGCGCTCGTTGGAATGGGAATTCCCGAGTACGAGGCCAAGTTGTATGAAGGTAGGGTCAAGAGCGGCGGCGTGCTGCTGTCAGTTCATTGCGATACCGCCGAAGGGGTGCGGCGTGCCAAGGATCTTCTGAAAGGAGTCGGCGCGGATGACATCGCGTCCAGCGGCGAGAGCGCGGGGGCAAAGCCGCCGCAGCCGCCGCGGAATGAGGCTGGCGTGCGGCGCTGAGGGTTTTGGCGGATGAGAGGCGGCGGCTGGGATGCCGCCGCCTAGGATGCCGCCGCCTGTATCAGATGTCGCTCAATGGGCGGGTTGCTTCACTACCTCGCCTCCCTTAATCACCACTGCTACCTGCTGCAGGACGGCCACGTCTTTTAGCGGGTCGCCGGTTACGCCGATGAGATCGCCGTAGTGACCGACGGCGATCGTGCCGACGTCGTTCGACCGGTTGAGTGCTTCGGCGGCGGTTACTGTCGCGGCCTGGATGGACTGCAGCGGCGTCATTCCCCACGTGACCATGGTGACGAACTGCTTCGCGTTCGTTCCATGGGGGTATACGCCCGCGTCGGTGCCGAAGAGCATCTTCACACCCGCCTTGGTCGCTGCTTTGAAGGTCTCGCGCTGCTTGCGCCCGATCATGCGCTCCTTCGCCAGCGACTCCTCGAAGAGCCCGTTCTTCGCTCCCTCCGCGAGGATGTAGTCATCGTTGTAGATGTCCATGTCGAAGTAGGTGCCATGTTGCTTGGCGAGGGTGAAGGCTTCTTCGTCGGCGAGGCTCGCGTGCTCGATCGTGTCGACCCCCGCGCGGATCGCGTCCTTGATGCCGTCGGTGCCGTGAGCGTGCACTGCGACCCTGAGTCCCAGCATATGCGCCTCGTTCACCAGAGCCTTCATTTCGCCGAGGTCGAGTTGCTGTGCTCCGACCGCGTCGGTTTTCGACAGTACGCCGCCGGTGCCGCAGAACTTGATTACCTCGGCGCCGTATTTACGTAGCTTGCGGACCATTGCGCGTATCGCTTCGGGACCGTCGGCGACTGCCGTCTGCGGAGTCTTGATCGACGGCGGGAATTCCGTGTCGTCGCAATGTCCTCCGGTGGCACCGATCGCGTAGGTCGCCGGCACGATGCGAGGGCCGGATATGTAGCCATGTTCAATGGCCTGTTTCAGCGCGACGTCGTCGTAGTTCGCCGAGCCCACGTTTCGCACGGTGGTAAAGCCGGCTTCGAGCGTGCGCTTCGCATTGGCGACACCGACGACCGTCCAGAAGGTGTCGGTGAACTCCAGGTAGCGGTAGCCGCTGAACTTCGGATCGGAGGTGAGGTGAACATGCATGTCGATCAGGCCAGGCAGGAGCGTGATGCCGGGAAGATCGACGTGGCGCGCATCGGCGGGTGCCGTCGCACTCGTGGAGCCTACCGCGCTGATTCTTCCGTCGGTGATCGTGATCTGGGGGTGCTCGACCATGTGGCCGGAGACCACATCGAGCATCCGGTCGGCGGTAACGACGACCGTATCGGCCTGGGCGGAGCCGGCGGCGAGGCAGAGCAGGGACAGCAGCGGAAGACTCGTCGATCGGAGCATTGGGCGACCTCGTGAAGGGTGTGGAAGCCCCGTAATGTCGCAGAGGCCACGCTGTAGTGCTAGTTTCGCACAGGTATGGCGCATTTACCCACAGTAAAGGTCGGCCCCGTTCAAATGCCTTTTAATCCCAGCGCCCTAAGATTTCGCGCCAGTTGAAGCTGGGGGGTTCACTGGGGGATGATCGAAACGTGCAAACACAACTACGCTGCCGCGGCTGGCGTCAAGAGAGTCTGCTGAGACTGCTGGAGAACGTCCTCACAGTCGGCGAAGACCCCAAGAATCTCGTCGTTTACGCGGCACTCGGCAAAGCCGCGCGCGACTGGAAATCCCACGACGCGATCGTTGCGGCCCTACGCACCATGGAAGAGGGGCAGACGCTGGTGGTGCAGTCCGGCCGCCCCGTGGCGCTGATGCGCACCCATCCGCAAGCGCCCCTGGTGATTATGGCGAACTGCAATCTCGTGGGCCGCTGGGCGCGCGAGGAGGTGTTCTACGATCTCGAGAGCCGCGGCCTGATCTGTTGGGGCGGACTCACCGCCGGTTGCTGGCAGTACATTGGCGCGCAAGGGGTCATTCAAGGGACTTACGAGATTTTCGCGCGGATCGCGGAGCAACTTGGGCAGGCGAACCTCGCTGGGCGTTTTGTGCTGACGGCAGGACTCGGCGGGATGGGTGGCGCGCAGCCGCTCGCCGCTCGAATGGCCGGCGCCACGACCCTGGTGGTGGAAGTGGATCCGGGGCGGATCGAGAAGCGGCTGCGTGCCGGGTATCTCGAATACGCCGCTAAGTCACTGGATGACGCACTGGAGCACGTCGAGCGGTGGCGCGCTGAAAAGCGAGCGGCTTCGGTCGCGCTCTGCGGCAACGCCGCGAGCATCTTTCCCGAGCTCGTTTCGCGCGGCATTACGCCGGACGTGGTTACGGACCAGACCTCGGCTCACGATCTGGTTTATGGATACGTGCCAATCGGCTGTCCACCCGGAATGTCGCGTGCCGAGAAGGCGGCTGCGGCGGACCGATTGACCGCCGACGGGCTGACCTCGATCGCGGCACACGTCACTGCGATGCTCGAGTTCAAAGCGCGGGGCGCCGTGGTGTTCGACAACGGAAACCTGATCCGATCGCAGGCAAAGCGCGCGGGCGTGATGCGGGCGTTCGATATCCCGGTATTCACCGAGGCGTTTCTGCGGCCGCTGTTCTGTCGGGGCATCGGGCCTTTCCGCTGGATCGCGCTGTCGGGGGATGAGGGTGATATCCGGCGCATCGACGCGCACCTGTTATCGGCCTATTCACATAACCGCATCGTCTCCAACTGGATTCAGTTGGCTTCGAAGTGGGTGCCTTTCGAGGGGCTGCCGGCGCGGATTGCGTGGCTCGGGCACGGCGAGCGGACGAAGCTCGCGCTCGAGGTCAATGAGATGGTTGGTCGGGGGGAGATCAAGGGGCCGGTCGCGTTCACACGCGATCACCTCGACGCGGCGTCCATGGCCCATCCCAACATCATGACCGAGAACATGATGGACGGCAGCGATGCTGTGTCGGATTGGCCACTGTTGAATGCATTGTTGAATTGCGCCTCGCAGGCGGACCTGGTGGCCATCCATTCGGGGGGCGGGGGGTACGCGGGGTATATGACTAGTGCTGGAGTCACGCTCGTCGCCGATGGAACGGCGGCGGCTGCGAGCCGGTTGCGGGTTACGCTCGATAACGATACCGGGCTCGGGGTCTTGCGGTATGCGGATGCGGGGTATCCTGAGGCGTTGGATGAGGTGCGGCGGGCAGGGATACCACGGATCGTGACGTGACGAACTCTGGGGGTGTTGAGGGGGTGGAGGCGCCGGCCAGTGGGGCCGCGTTGGGGTCGGCGGGCGCGGCGGCCAGGCCGCAATATGCGGGGGCGCGGGCGATTCTGGCGGCTTCCATTGGGAATGCGCTGGAGTGGTATGACTTTTCGGTCTATGCGTTTTTCGCCATCTATATTTCTCGCAACGTCTTTCCCAACCAGGGTGGCGCTGGCGCCCTCATCAATGCGTTTCTGATTTACGGAGTGGCTTTCGTGGCGCGGCCGGTGGGTGCCGTGCTCCTGGGCGCGTATGGGGATCGATCGGGGCGACGCGCGGCTCTGACGCTGTCTCTCATTCTCATGGCGGCCGGCTCGCTGTGTATTGCCGTCGCGCCGCCTTACGCGGTCATCGGTCTCGGGGCGCCGCTGTTGATCTTGTGCGGGCGGTTGCTGCAGGGGCTTTCCGCGGGCGGTGAGATCGGCGGGGCGGTGTCATTCCTGGTCGAGCATGCTCCGCCCGAGCGTCGGGGGGCCTACGCGGCGTGGCTGCAGTCGAGCATGGGAGTGTCGAATATTCTCGGTGCTCTGACGGGTGCGACCCTGTCCACGCTGTTGACGCCGGAGCAGTTGGGAAGTTGGGGTTGGCGAATTCCATTTGTCCTGGGTTTGAGCGTTGCGCCTGTCGGGTTGTGGTTGCGGGCGAGCCTGGAGGAAACGCCCGCGTTCGAAGCGGCGGAGCGTGAGCGGGGTGGCGCCGCGCCGAAACACCTCATGACATCGCTGCGCGATGTGTTTGTGGAGCGGCCTGGCGCGCTCGCCATAGCTGCTGGGATCAGCATCGTCTGGGTCGTCGCGGTCTACACGCTGCTGCTTTACATGCCGACCTACATGCAGCGCACTCTTGGATTTACTCCATCCCAGGCGTTTACCGCCTCGGTCGTTGGCAATTTCGCGATGGCCATTGGATGCGTCGTTGCGGGCCGTGTCTCAGATCGGGTGGGGCGGGTGCTGACGGTGCGTGTTGGCGCGCTTTTACTCCTTGTGGCGACCTATCCCGTGCTTGCCTGGGTGGTTAGCGCTCGGACGGTGACGGCTTTGTTTGTCGGACAGACGCTGTTCTGTGCCATCGTCTCGGTCTTCACGGGAAGTGTCCCAGCCGTGCTGGCCTCGCTGTTTCCGGCTCGGCTGCGCTCGACCGGAGTCTCGCTGACCTACAATTTTGCCGCGGTGGTGTTCGGAGGCTTCGCGCCCGCGGTGCTCACCTTCTTGACTGAGAGTACGCACAATACAATGGCGCCCGCGTTTTATGTAGTTGCGGCGGCGGCGGTTTCGCTCGTCGCTCTCGCGTTCGTATCCCGGGACGCTTCCGAATGAGGCCGCGACGCCGGGAATTGGGGTTGGTGGCGGCGGTTCGGGGCCGGCTGTGTTTCGGTGTGCTGTGCCTGGGGCTACTGAGTCTGGGGGTGTCAGCGTCGGCTAGCGCGGATGTCGCGCGACGGCCGCTCGTGTTGAGTGGCGAGCCCTTGTCGATTGCTGACATCATCGAAGTCGCGCGCCAGGGCCGGCCGGTCGAGATTTCATCCAAGGCGCGGGCCCGCGTTGCCACCACGTTCGAAGTCGTCCTCGCGGCGGCGCGCGCGCAACTGCCGGTTTACGGGCTCACGACCGGTGTTGGCTGGAACAAGGACAAGGACGCGCTGAAATCGGCGGAAGCCATGGACCCCGATCTCATGGCTGCTTCACAGCGATTCAACCTTGGAACATTGCGCGCACACGCCGCCGGCGTTGGCGAGGCACTGCCGGATGATGTCGTACGCGCGGCAATGGTTGTGCGACTGAATCTCCTCCTTACGGGCGATGGTGGCGTGCAGCCCGCCGTTGTCGATCAGTACGCTGCCTTCCTCAACCGTAACATCACGCCCGTGGTGCCGGGGCGGGGGAGTGTCGGCGAGGCTGATATTCTTCTGAGCGCGCATATTGGTTTGGCGTTGGCGGGGGAGTGGAAGGTGCGCTATGGCGGCGCTGTCGTGCCTGCCGCCCAGGCGCTGAGTGCGACCGGTCTGAGGCCTGTTGCGTTGGTTGGTAAAGACTTTCTCGCCATCATTGGCGACAACTCGCTCACGGTCGCGGAGGCCCTTCTCGCGGTCCACTCGGCTCGGATGTGGCTCGATCATGAGGTCACAATCTTTGCGCTGTCGTTGGAAGGTCTGAACGGTAACGTCGCGCCATTTCTCGATGTTGTGGTTGCCGCGCATCCGGGTCATGGTTTCTCGGTCGTCGCCGGCAGGCTGCGGGCGGATCTTGCGGGGAGCGATCTGTGGAATGTGGGTGACCACCGGGCGCTGCAGGATCCGCTGTCGTTCCGCACGATGCCGATCGTGTTGGGTAACGCTTGGGAAGCGCTGGATGGGGCGGAGGCGGAAATCCTGTTTTTCGCCAACCATAGTGGTGACAACCCGCTGGTTGTGACCGACACTCGTAGCCTCACTGCACAAGGCGCGCAAGCGGGGCGGTATATTGTGCCGGGCGTGCCGAATGCGGCGATCGTGCCTACGGCGAACTTCGAGGAGCTGCCCTTGGTGGCGGCGTTGGAGCGGGTGAGTATCGCGCTCGGGCATTCCTCGGAATCCATCACCCAGTCGGTGTTACGTTTCGAGAATCCGGCGATCACGGGACTGCCGAGATTTCTTACCGCGCCGGATAACCCGGGCCATGGGTTCGGCGCCGTGCAGAAGGCCGTCGTGTCGCTGAATTCCGAGATCCGCTCACTGGCGATGCCTGTTTCGCTGGAGAGTGGCGTGCTGGCTGGCAATATCGAGGATGTTACGACCAACGGTCCGCTGACCGCGCGCCGCCTGGGCGAGCTCGTTGAGGATCTCTATCCGTTGGCTTCTTTGCAGCTGCTGCACGCTGCGCAGGCTGTTGAATTGCGCAGGGGTTTCCACCAGGGCAGCGGTACCCGGACGCTGCTCGAGGGCTACCGCGCTCATGTCCCGTTCGTGGAGCAGGACCGAATACTGACAGGGGATATCGAGGCGGGTGCCCAATTTCTGCGAGGGATGTCACCATGAGCGATTTCGACCTCGTGTTGAGCGGTACCGTGGTTTTACCGAGCCACGTGATTCCGCAGGGATATGTTGCGGTCCGCGACGGGCGTATCGCGCGAGTAGGCGAGGGGCCGGCACCGGCCGCGCGCGAGCGCCACGTGCTTGGAGATGCCTTGATTCTTCCCGGCGGTATCGACGGACAGGTGCATAGCCGTAGCACCAAGGGTCTGGAGGACTTCGACGCCACGACGCGCTCGGCGGCCGCGGGGGGCGTCACCACTATTGTTGATATGCCTTACGACAACGGTCGGCTCATCTGTACTGCCGAGCGGCTCGGTTTGAAGGCACGTGAGGCAAAGGAACAGGCGCACGTCGACTTTGCTCTTTACGCGACGGCACATCCGAACGATGGGCCGAAGCACATCGACGAGTTGGTCGCGGCCGGCGCCTGTGCGTTCAAGTTTTCAACCTTCGGCACCGATCCAGAGCGCTTTCCGCGGATACCGCCGCAGACGCTTCATGATTGCTTCGCGCGGATCGCGCGCCATGGGTTGATGGCGGGTGTGCATAACGAGAATGAGGAAGTGATACGGGCGCTGGAGGCCCGCGTGCGCGCGTCGGGCTTGCAGGGATATCTTGCGCACGGGCAAAGCCGGCCCGTGTATAGCGAGACGCTCGCGATTACGGAGATCTATGAGATTGGCGCCACTACGGGGTGCCGCGCACACGTTGTGCACTGTTCGACGGGTCGGGGGTATGAGCTCTGCGCTGCGTATCGGGCTATGGGGCACCGTACGACCATCGAGGCGTGTTTGCATTACCTGATTCTTAGCGAGGAGGATCTCGCGCGTATCGGGGGCCTTGGGAAGGTGAATCCTCCGATCCGGCCGGCGGCGGAGCGGGAGCAGCTTTGGCGGCATCTTGCGGCGGGCAACATCACGATCGTGTCTACGGATCATGTGAGCTGGCCTCTGGAGCGTAAATCGAATCCGGACATGTTCGCCAACGCGTCGGGGGTGCCGGGGCTCGAGGTGCTGTATCCGTTGTTCGTTCGGGAGTGTTTGGCGCGGGGAGTGCCGCTAACCTGGGCGGCGCGGCTTCTGGCTCACAATCCGGCCGCGCTGTTTTGTCTCGAGGGGAGTAAGGGGGCATTGGCGCCGGGACTGGATGCGGACATTACGGTGCTCGTCGATAGTCCTCACCGGTATGACCCGGCGGCCAGCGGGATCAATGCGGCGAGCTGGAGTCCTTATACGGAGCAGATGTTGAGTCACCGGGTGCAGGGGACTTATTTGCGGGGTGAGTTGGTGTTTGATGGGACGAAGGTGCGCGCGACTCCGGGGACGGGGAGGTTTGTTCGGCCGGAGTTTGCGGCGCTGAAGCCGATTGGGGCATAGAGATGGTGGGGTCGGCTGTCAACGAGGCGCGGTGTTTTGGCTGGCTGATGCAGCTTGGGGAGATTACGGATCCGGCGCGGCCTTGGACTCGGACGGCGTTCTCGGAGCGCCACGGGCAGGGGCGGGAGTTCCTGGCGGGGCGGATGCGGGAGTTGGGTCTTGTAACGTCGATTGATGCGGCGGGGAACCTGATCGGGCGGCGGGAGGGGACGGAGCCTTCGGCTGGCACCATCATGATCGGGTCTCATAGCGATACTGTCGTGGGCGGCGGGCGGTTTGATGGCATTGCGGGCGTGATAGCGGGGTTGGAGATCGCCGCGGCGTTGAATGACAGTGGCGTGCGGCTGAGGCATTCGCTGGAGATCGTTGACTTTCTGGCGGAGGAGCCGAATGAGTTCGGGCTGTCGTGTATTGGTAGTCGGGGGATGGCGGGGGCGTTGGATGCGGATATGTTGGCGAGGAAGAATCGGGCGGGGGGGACGCTGCGGGAGGGGATCGTCGCCACTGGCGCTGGTGATGTCGCCGCGCGCCGCAGCGATGTCGTTGCGTTTTTTGAGTTGCATATTGAGCAGGGGCCGGTGTTGGAGGCGCAAGGGCGGGATGTGGGTGTTGTGACTCATATCGCGGGCATTCGACGTCTCTCGCTGACGTTCAAGGGGCAGGCCGCGCATGCGGGGACTACACCTTTGGATCTGCGACAGGATGCGCTCGTCGCTGCGGCGAAGTTTGTTCTCGATTTGCGGGCGGCGCTCGAGAGCCGGCGCGAGGCGCAGCCGTTCGTGATTGCGACTGTGGGGGAGATTCATGTTGCCCCTAACGCGCCGAACGTTGTGCCGGGCGAGGCGAGGGTGGTTGTCGATCTGCGCAGCGATGCCGGGGATGCGCTCGTTACCTGGACCGACCGCATCCGTGCGCTGGGTGAGCAGGCGGTTGCGGGGACGAAGGTGACGTTGGCTGAGTGTCGTTTGTTGTCGGCGACCGAGCCGACGATATGCGCGCCTGCGCTGACGGCGCACTTGCGAGAGGCTGCGCGTGAGCTGGGGCTTCGGCAGCAGGATATTGTGAGTGGGGCGGGGCATGACGCGGCATTTCTATCGAAGATCGCGCCGGCGGCGATGCTGTTTGTGCCGAGCCGGGATGGGATGAGTCACTGCGCGCAGGAGTGGACGGACTCGGACGCGCTCGCGAAAGGGGTTGCGGCGGTGTTGCGGGCGGTGCGGGCGTTTGATGGGTGAGGTGTGGCGGGTTTATGTTGAGGTGTGAATCGTGAGAAGGGTGTTGAAGGCGGCGGACGTGGAGTTCGCGGTTAAGGGGGGCTCGGTGCTCGCGTGTGGTGGCGGGGGCTGGCCGGAGCATGGCCGCGAGCTGGGGAATCTCGCCGTGACCATTGGCCGGCCTGAGCTCGTCACACTCGACGAAGTGGAGGACAGCGCCTGGATTGCTACGGCGGCGGCGATCGGGGCGCCCGGCGGTCTTACCGACTGGCAGATGTTGGGCATGGACTACGTGACGGCCGCACGACTTCTGCAGGAGGCGCTCGGCGCACCGCTTTACGGTCTCATGATTGGCCAGAATGGCATGTCGAGCACGGTCAACGCGTGGCTCCCCGCGGCGGTGCTCGGGGTGAAGGTGATTGACGCCGTCGGCGATGTGCGCGCTCATCCGACCGGTGATATGGGCTCGATTGGGCTCGCTGGGCGCCCCGAGCCGACCATCCAGACGGTGGCTGGCGGAAACCGGGCGAAGAACTCTTATATTGAAGCGACCTTCCGGGGTGCCACCGGAAAGGTGTCTCCGGTGTTGCGTGCCGCCTCGGATGCTTCTGGTGGTTTCATCGCGAGTTGCCGCAACCCGATTCCCGCGAGTTATGTGCGTCAGCATGCGGCGCTAGGCGGCATCAGTATCGCTCTCGAGCTGGGCCACGCGATCACCGATGCCGAGCCCCGCGGTGCGCAGGCGGTGTTGGATGCTATCTGCGGGCGTCTGAGCGGAGAGATCATTCTCTCCGGCAAGGTGACGGAAAAGAACCTGAAATACACTTCATCGGCCTTTGACGTGGGTGTCATCACGCTTGATTGCGGGCCGCGGCAGGCGGTGCTTCACGTCATGAACGAGTACATGGCGGTGGAGAGCGCGGGTGAGCGGCTGGCAACGTATCCTGATGTGATTACGACGTTCACGACCGACGGTGTGCCGATCAGTGCCGGGCGCGTCGAGGTTGGAATGGATCTGCATGTTCTGCGGGTGGCGAAGGATTATTTGCCGTTGTCGGCGAGCATTACCGATCCTTCGGTTTATCCGATTGTGGATAAGACTTTGGGGATTGATGTGTCGACGTACGCGCTGGCGCCGCGCTCAGGCTGAGGGTCACATGAGTTCATGTACTACGCGGCTGTGGCGTTATGCCGTGTTCGGATTGATCGCCTGCTCGGGGCTGGTGGTGGCGGCGACGGACGTGAATCCGACGGGCGTCTGGAAGGTTGTTGATTACACGGCGACTGATCCGGCTACGGGGGTGGTGACGCATCCGTTCGGGGTGAACCCGATTGGGAGCGCCATCTACACGGCGAAGGGGCAGATGAGCGTGTTTGTTGCTGGGAGCCGTCGTGTCCCGTCCACTGGGACGGGTTCGAAGCGCGCGGAAGAGAGGGCGGAGCTATTCGATGGGTTGTATGCCTACACGGGGTCGTATACCGTCAAAGGCAATATTGTGACGATACATGTTGAGTCTGCGTGGCAGCCGGGTTGGGTGGGGACGGAGAAGACGCGCACTTTGAAGCTGGATCACGATGTGCTGAGTATCGTGACCGAGCCTATGACTAGCCCGGTGGATGGGAAGACTTATATTTCGACGACTAGTTTTCGGAGGGTGGAGTAGGGCGGAGTGCGACCCGGGGGTTGGGCGGTGCGCAGTTTTGGCGCAGAGGCCGCGCGGGGTACGCCGTTGGAGTTAGCCGACCCGGGTTGCCGCCAGCTTGTCTTCGTCAAGGGCGTAGCCCATTCCGGGTGCGTCGGTGAGGTTCAGGCAGCCTTCGGCGTCGGTTCGTAGCGGTTCGGCCATCATGTAATCCCGGCGATCGAAGGTCCACTCGGGTGGGTCGTAGGGGAACTCCAGGAACGGGGCGTCGATGAAGCCGGCGACGAGATGGGCGTTGGCGGTAACTCCCATGCCATTCGTCCAGGTGTGGGGAGTGAAAGCCAGATTGTGCTCTTGAGCTAGCGTTGCGACCCGTCGGAGTCCGGTGATGCCGCCCACGAGGGCCACGTCGGGTTGCAGAACATCGACACAACCACCTGTGATGAGGTCCCGCAGTTCGTGGAGCTGTCGTGTCATTTCGCCTGCAGCGATTCTGACGTCGGTCGCTTCGCGTAACGCCTTCATGCCGGCGTGATCGCCTCGATGGAGGGGCTCCTCCATCCAGTACACGCCCAGGCGTTCGAGCTCCCGGGCGACGGTTAGCGCATCTTTGAGAGACCAGGGGGTCTCGGTGTCCCAGGGCATTCGCCAGCCCTGGTTGCAGTCGACCATCAAATCGAGGCGTCCGCCGACGCGGGCGCGCACGGCCTCGAGGGCTTTGACGTCCTCACGCCAGTCGCCGCGGTGGAAGCGAATTTTGAGGGCGCGGAATCCTTCCGACAGGTAGCGCTCTGCGGCTTCCGCCATGGCGCCAGGATCGCGCAGGGTGCCGGATGAGGCGTAGGCGCGGATTCGGTTCGACAGGCCGCCGAGTAGTTTCCAACACGGTTGGCCGGTGATTTTGCCTGCGAGGTCCCACAGAGCTAGATCCAACGGCCAGCAGCGGCCGTAGTGGAAGTCGATGTTGGACAGGACACGGTAGTGCCGCTCGATGGCCAGGGGGTCATGGCCGATGAACAGGTTTTCGTGGCCCTCGAAGCCGAGCATTCGGTCGCCGGAGCCAAGCCCGACCAGGCCTGTGTCGGTCGTGACGCGGACGATCGTCGCGTCGAAGTAGACGCGAGGTTTGGTGTCCCAGCTGGCGTGGAAGGGAGGAGTGTAGTTGAGCCGGTGATGGGTTATGGCGATCGAGGCGATGCGGTGAGCGGGCGCCGCTGTGGAGGGCGGCGCGCCGGAGCCCGTCGATGCCGGGGCGGCTGCGGCCGTTGCCGGGCCGCGTGCCGGCGCGCTCACTTGTAGGCCGTCCAGATGGTTTTCAGGTCGGTGTACTTGTCGATTGCGTGGTAGGAGCGGTCGCGACCGAAGCCGGATTGTTTGAAGCCGCCGAACGGGGTGGCCAGGGATGAGCGATCGAACGTGTTGACCCACACCGTGCCGGCCTTAAGGGTGCCGGAGAGGCGGTGGGAGACATTCATGTCGGAGGTCCAGACCGCGGCGGCGAGACCGTAAATCGTGTCATTCGCGAGTCGAACCGCTTCGGCTTCGTCGGCGAAGGTCGTGACGGTGAGCACGGGGCCGAAAATCTCTTCCCGTGAAACACGCATATCGGCGTGTACGCCGTCGAGAACAGTCGCTTCGACGTAGTAGCCGCCGAATTCCTCGAACGCACGTTTTCCTCCCAGCGCGACGCGCGCGCCTTGAGAGATACCGCTGTCGATGTAACCCAGCACGCGCTGCATGTGGCCCTGGTCGATGAGTGCGCCCATCTGGGTCGCGGGCTCGAAGGGATGGCCGAGAGGGATGGTGGCCGCGACTTTGGCGATTGCCTCGATGAGTTTGTCCTTGACGCTCTGATGCACGATCACTCGTGAGCCGGCGTGACAGGTTTCACCTGCGTTGTAGTAGATACCCCAGGCGATGCCCGAGGCGGCTGCTTCGATGTCGGCGTCCTTCATCACCACGTGCGGGCTCTTGCCGCCACACTCGAGAGCGACGCGCTTCATGTTCGATTCGCCGGAATAGCGCAACATCAGCTTGCCGACTTCGGTGGAGCCGGTGAAGCTCACCATGTCGACATCGCCATGGAGCGCCAGCGGTTTGCCGGCCTCTTCGCCATAACCGGTGACGACATTCAGCACACCCGGCGGCAGGCCGGCTTCGCGACCCAACTCACCCAGGCGGATCGCCGTGAGCGGCGACTGCTCCGCGGGTTTCAGGATCACGGAGTTACCGGCGAGAAGTGCCGGTCCGAGCTTCCATGCGCTGATGATCAGAGGGTAGTTCCAGGGCACCACCGCCGCAACGACGCCGAGCGGCTCACGCCGTACGAGCGCCAATTCATGGGGCGCCGTGGGGGCGACCTCATCGTAAAGTTTGTCCGCGAACTCCGCGTAGTAGGCGATGCAATCTGCCGCGAACGTGACGTCGACATTGACGGAGTTCAGGATCGGCTTGCCCACATCGAGTGTCTCTAGGACGGACAGGCGATCGATGTCATCTCGAATGAGTTGCGCGAATCGATGCATCACGCGTTTGCGGGTGGCCGGATCAGTGCGCCGCCAGCTCCCCTCATCGAATGCCGCGCGCGCCGAAGTCACTGCGACGTCCACATCCGCCGGGCCGCAGCGAGCGACTTCGGCGACGACCTTACCGTTCACCGGGCTTATGTCTTCGAAGACGCGGCCGTCGCGGGCTCCGACGAGTTTGCCGTCGATGAACGCCCGACCCTCCGGACGCGTTGCCGTGGCGAGTTGTTCCCAATCCTTGCGGGTACGTGCGGCGGTGGGGGTAGACATCATTAACTCTCGGTCAACACCAGGTTGGCGAAATGAAGCAGATCCGCATCGGCCACCGGCCGGCGGTTCGAGCGGCGCATGGCCGAATTTTCCGGCCGTGCCATTTGCGCGGCGAGTTGTTCGGCCGTGATGCCGTCGTGGCCTTCACCGGACAATGAAACTTTGATTCCGACATCGCGCACGATGCGGTCGAACGCCACGGGCAGCTTCGTCGCGTTAGCGGACTCGCCCATCGCAACGGCGGCGGCGGCATAACAGCCGTCGTCATTTTCGATGTTCCAGGGTAGCGTCGCACGCAGTGCGAGCGCAACAACACGACCGTGATGAATCGGGCGCAACGACGCGAGAGCGTGGCCAATGTTGTGTGCGATGGCCGTGCCGCAATTGTCGATGGCGATGCCCGCCAGGGTGGCGGCCCATTGCACTCCGCCGCGTGCCTCGAGATCCGCGGGCTTTGCAACCGCCTGTCGCAGGTGTTTGGCCACCAAACGGATCGCTTCGTGGCAGTAGAGATTGTTGGCCGGATTTGCGTTGGCGTTTGTCGCGGCTTCGATCGCATGCACCAGGGCATCGACGCCCGTCGCGGCCGTCAGATGAGTGGGCAGGCCGGTGGTGAGCACAGGATCGAGCACGACCAGGTCGGCCTTGATCTCCTCGCCCCAGAGCCAGATTTTCGCGTGGTCGGCGTCGGCAAGGACCGCCGTCCGGGTCGTCTCCGAGCCCGTCCCCGAGGTGGTGGGGACACAGATATTGGCTACGTTCGCCTTCGGGAAGGGATTCGCGCACAGGCCGTAGTGGCTCGCGCTGGGCTGCCCGCCGCAGATGGCGGCAACCGTCTTGCCCACGTCCAGAGCCGAGCCGCCACCGATGGAGACTACGGCGGTCGCCCTTTCTCGCCGCGCCAAATCAGCCGCGGCGTCGACTTGAGCCATGGTGGGGTCGCTTTTGACGTCATCGAAGACCACTACGCCGAAGCCGGCGCCCCGCAGCGCCGCGCGCGCGGTTTCTATCATTCCGGTGCTCTTCAGGCCCGGATCGGCTACGAGGAGGACTGCGGAACTCGCAGCCACGAGCTCCGCGACGAGGGTGCCGACCGTGCCTAGGGCTCCGGCGCCCTGGACGATCCGTGGAACGCGATCGAGTGTAATAGTGCTCATAACGTGGAAAGGGCGCGGACGTAGAGGGGTGGGAGGAGTGGGCCCGGTCTGGAGCCAAATTTCACCGTTGTGCGCGCCCAAGTCAAAGCCGAGAAATTGGCTACCCACATCGAAAAAAGGCATTGGAATCCGGGGGGTCGCGGGGCGAGGCTACAATGAGACCGAGCGGGGCCAGTGGGGGGTTAACCATTGAGGTCACGCCAGTTCCAGGAGCGTGTCCTATGGTGAAGAAGACGATCGACAGACGCTGGCTCCCCTTGAATGCTTTGCGCGCTTTCGAAGGCGTCGCAAAACACGGCAGCTTCACGGCTGCGGCGAATGCGCTGCTGATTTCCCAGAGTGCGTTGTCCCGGCATGTCATCGCGTTGGAGCGTCTTACCGGGGTGCAGTTGTTTGATCGCAAGCCCCATGCCCTGGCGTTGACCAAGGCCGGCCAACACCTGTTGCCAGCCGTGATGAAATCCTTCGACCGGCTCGAGTACGCGCTCGATGACATTCGCAACGAGGGCGCGCCAATTCAACGTACGCTGCGTGTGCAGATGCCGCCGAGCTTCGCGGTGCAATTGGCGGTCCCCATTCTGCGCGACTTCCGCAGTGCCAGTACCGAGGTCGACATTGACCTGATCAGCCCCTACGGGGTGGGGCCGCCGCTCGGGGATGTCGATGTGGCGGTGGTGTACTCGAAGCCAACCGTGACGGACCTCGTTACCGACCTGTTGTGGCCGGAGCGGGTGAGCATCCTGTGTCATCCCAACATCGCCACGCTTCATGCGGGCAAGTCTCTGAGTGAATTCATCGAGGCGAACGAGATCGTGCACGTGCGCATCTCGGATCTCCCGCGTCACCATGTCTGGTCGCAGTTCGCGCGCGAGGCGAATCTCACCGGGGTGAACTATGAGCGGGGCCTGGTCTTCGATACCGCGGTGCTGGCCGTACAATACGCTCTCAGCGGCCAGGGCCTGGCGCTTGTGGATACCAACCTGTTCAGCGAGGAGATCCGTACTGGCCGGCTGGTGAAACCGTTCGATGTCACACTCGATCACGGCTACGGCTACTACCTCATTACGCATCCGGAAGGATTGAGCGATACCGCTATCGCGTTGTTCCGCTCCTGGCTCATCGAGCGGTTCGGAACTCGGGTGGCCGCGGCCGATAAGCCGGTGCATCTGGCCGTATCCAATGAGTGAGCCGCCAGCGGCGGTCAGGCGGATTGGCGGGGCGTCGTTGGATACGCTTCGTAATAATGATGGTACGGACTTGCATTCGGCTGCGCTGGAGTTGGCTCAGAAAGCGCTCCAGGGTGGGACGGACAGGCGCGGTGTGTTGCGGGTGCTGGCGTGGCTAGGAGTGTCGGTGGCCTCGGCGCGCGGAGTGTTGGGTTCGTCGGCGCTGGCGGCGGGCGGAGAGAGCGCGGCGGGTCCGGGTGGCGCGGCGCTTGCGGGGGGCGCGGTGTCGGGCACGGCCGCGAGTGCTACACCCAGGTCGGGGGGTACTCTGCGCTTCGTCTGTTCGATTCAGCAGATGACCGATCCGGCCGCGACGACATGGATCGAAGCGTCCAATCTGTTTCGGAATTCGGTCGAGTTTCTGACGTATGTCGATTCCGACAACGTGACTCATCCGTACCTCGCGGAGAGCTGGCATCCGTCCGAGGACCTCAAGACCTGGGATTTCAAGCTGCGGGAGGGCATCAAGTGGTCGAACGGCGACCCATTTACCGTGGCTGACGTCGCTTTCAACATCAATCGCTGGATCGCGCCGGCCTCGCTGTCGCCCAACCGAACGACCTTCGCGGCCGTGACAGGTATCGAGACGCTCGATGATTTCAGGTTCCGACTCCACCTGTCGCGTCCGGTGTGCTCCCTACCCGAGCACCTCTATGCGGCGACGTGCCCCATCCTGCATCGGAAGTTTGAAGAGCAGGGCGCCAACTGGCCGCGCAATCCCATCGGCACCGGCCCTTTTCAGCTCACCGACTATCACGTCAGTCGTATTGCCGTTTTCAAACGCCGCCGCGATTACTGGGGTCCGCCCGCTTATCTCGACGAGATCCGCTATCTCGATCTAGGGTCGGAGATCGCTACGCATGTCGCGGCGCTAGCCGCCGGCCAGGTCGACGTGCTTTATCGCATTACGATCGCCGAGCTCGATCTCGTCAAACGCTTCCCCTCGATGCAACTTCTGACTGAGCCGTCGGCTCAGACGCTGGTCATGCGCATGCAACAGGACCAGAAGCCGTACAACGACGTGCGGGTTCGCAAGGCCGTGGTGTTATCGGCCGACCGGGAGCAGATGATGCGACTCGCGTACCGCGATCAGGGCGTCCTGGGCGAGCATCATCACGTCGCTCCGTTTCATCCGGACTATTTTCGGCTGCCGCCTATCAAGCGCGACGTGGCCCAGGCGCGCCGGCTGCTCGCCGAGGCGGGTTATCCTGATGGCATCGACCTTACGCTCGCTGTCGGTAATACACAGGGCCGCTACGAGCAGGACACGGCCCAGGTGCTGCAACAGAATTGCGCCGAGGCTGGCATACGACTGGCGCTGCAGTTGGTACCGGCTGCTCAGTACTGGACGATCTGGGACAAGGTCCCGTTTGGCATGACCTACTGGGGACATCGTCCCCTGGGGATCATGGTGTTGGAGCTGGCCTACCGCTCCGGCTCCGTGTGGAATGAAAGTCACTTCGCTAACGCGAATTTCGATGCAGCGCTGGATCGTGCTCTCGGGATTCTGGATCCACGGCAACGCTCGGTGGCGATGGGGGATGCGGAGCGCATTCTCCAGGAGCAGGCCATCATTGTGCAGGCTTACTTTCCGAAGAAATTTACGGTCGTGGGCTCACACGTGCGCGATTTCCGCGCCGACCCGCAGGACTACTACCGCATGGACAAGGTGTGGCTCGGATGAGCGCGGCGTCAGATCTTTCAGGTGGAGTGTCGCGGTGGCTGCTGCGGAAGCTCTTCGGCATGTTGCTGACGATGCTGGCGGTATCGTTTCTGGTCTTTGCGGTGTTGGAGCTCAACGTCGATGACGTCGCCGTAAAGGTGCTCGGACAGTTCTCCACCGCGGACCAACGGCATGCGTGGCTCGTTCAGAACGGCTACACGGCGTCTTTTCTGTGGCGCTATTTGCGTTGGATAGGGGAGTTCGTCACAGGACATTGGGGGACGTCGACCTACTACCGTGAGGATGTCCTCACGTTGATTGCGCCCCGGCTGGCCGCCTCGGGATTGCTCGCAGGAGCAGCCCTGCTAGTGATCGTGCCACTGGGGCTCGTGATGGGTGTGATTGCTGGGATGCGCGAGGGTTCGTTCGTAGATCGACTCGTGTCGGTATTCGCGGTCGTCACCACGTCGATTCCGGAGTTTGCCTCGGCGGTGTTTCTCACGTCGCTGTTCGTCTTCTGGCTGGGCTGGCTGCCCGGTGTCAGCACTATGGCCGATGGGTTTCACCTGAGGGAGCTCGTGCTGCCGGTCAGTGTTCTGACGCTTTATTCAGCCGGTTATGTGGCGCGCATGACCCGGTCGAGCATGGTAGAGGTCATGCAGTCGCCCTATATCCGTACCGCGCGGCTGAAAGGCAATTCGATGCGCCGGATCATCGTGCGGCATGCGCTTCGGAATGCGCTCATCACTCCTGTAACGGTCATTATGTTGCAGATTCCGTGGCTGATGTCGGGTGTGATCGTTGTCGAAGTGTTTTTTGCATATCAGGGATTCGGCACACTGCTTTACCAGGCGGCGCTCAATACCGACATCTATCTCATCGAGGCTTGCACCATGATCAGCGTCGTGGTGGTCGTTCTGACGCAGGTTGCCTCGGATCTGCTGTACACCTGGCTGAATCCCCGGATGTCCGTCCGTCCCGCGCGCACGGCGGCGGGAGCGAAATGAGCACGAAGCATGTCTGGCTCAAGGCTCTTGCCCGCCCGACGCCGGCCATCGGCGCGCTGTTGGTCGGAGGTTGGCTCATCATCGCGTTGCTCTCGCACGCGCTGGCTCCCTATGATCCGTTTCACAGCATGGTGCCTCTCATGACACCGGGAGCGCACGGTCCGGACGGCAGCGTCTTCTGGCTGGGGACAGACTCTCTGGGGCGCGATGTGTTGTCGCGTCTCATTTACGGGGCTCGCACAGTGGTCGTGGTCGCGACGGTGGCGACGCTCACCGCCTACGCGGTTGGTATCAGCACCGGGCTGCTCGCCGGTTACTTTCGCGGCCGTGTCGATATCGTGCTGTCTTTTTTTGCGAACGTCATCCTGTCGTTCCCGGTGCTCGTGCTCTATATCGTGATCATCGTGGCGCTCGGCGCGTCGGCAGCCAACGTCGTGCTTGCCGTAACGTTCGGTAGCGCCCCGGCGATCTTCCGTATTGTGCGTGCGATTACGATCGACCTGCGCAGCCGCGACTTTATTGCCGCCGCCATCACACAGGGCGAAAGTACGTGGCGAATTCTGCTCGTGGAGATCCTGCCTAACTCGAGCGGGCCGCTGATCGTGGACTTTTGTCTGCGGCTGGGCTATTCCGCGATCACCATGGGTGTGTTGGGGTTTCTCGGCCTGGGGCTGCCTCCGCCGACACCCGATTGGGGCGGGATGGTGAATGAGGGCAGGACGCTGGCTTTCGCTTTTCCGCACTTGGTGTTGTTTCCGTGCCTGGCGATCTCGTCGCTGGTGCTCGGCCTGAGTCTGCTCGCTGATGGGCTGCGCCGACCGGCGGCGCGCTTGGGGAAGGCCGGATGAAACTTGCCAGGCGCGTTGACGTTCAAGCCGACGATGACACGGCTCCGATTCTAGCGGTCGAAGGGCTCAGTATTGCCCTGCCTAAAGGAGCGGATCGCGCTTTCGCGGTGGAGGATGCTTCTCTCGAGTTGCGACGGGGAGAGATTCTGTGCGTGGTCGGCGAGTCGGGGTCGGGGAAGTCTGCCTTGTCGGGGGCCATCATGGGAGCCCCCGCACCCGGGCTCAAAGTCGTGGGCGGCAGTGTCAGGCTCAAAGGTCAGGAACTGACGAAGCTTTCCGAGCGAGCCTGGTGCCGTATCCGGGGCAATCGGATTGCCATGATTTTTCAGGAGCCGATGGCGTCGCTGAATCCTGCGGTTCCGGTCGGGTTGCAGATCATGGAAGTTTTCGAGCTCCACGCGAAGCTGAGCGTGGCTGAGCGCCGTGAGCGTGCGCTGGCTCTCATCCGCTCGATGCAGTTACCCGATCCTGAGCGGATCGCCGCGTCCTTTCCGCACCAACTCTCCGGGGGACAGTGCCAACGCGTCATCATTGCGATGGCGCTCGCCATGAATCCCGAGGTGCTCATCGCAGACGAGCCCACGACCGCGCTGGATGTTACTACCCAGGCGCAGGTTCTCAAGCTCATCCGCGAGTTGCGCACGTTGCATGGTCACACGATTCTGTTCATCACCCACGATTTCGGGGTCGTGGCGGAAATCGCGGACCGGATAGCGGTGATGCGCCATGGTCGCATCATCGAAATGGGGGAGGCGCGACAGGTGCTGACCCAACCTCAACATCCCTACACCAAGGAGCTCCTGGCGGCCGTTCCGAGCCTGGTGCCACCGGCGGACCAGGGCGAGGTGATGGCGCCGGCCGCGAAGCCGGTGCTGGCCGTGACCGGGTTGGCAAAGAGTTATGGGCGGGTGCACGCGGTCAACGAGATTTCGTTCGACCTCGAGCGGGGTACGACTCTTTCGATCGTGGGGGAGTCCGGGTGCGGCAAGAGTTCGTTGGCGCGGATCCTGGTGCGGCTGACCGCGCCGACCGCGGGAAGGGTTGATGTCAATGGCAAGTGCTTTCTGACGCTGACGGGGGGTGAACTGCGCTCCTCTTGTCGTGCCGTGCAGATGATTTTTCAGGATCCGTTCGGTTCGTTGAACCCGTTGCGTACGGCCGGGGCCGTTATTGCGCGAGCGGCGGTTCTTGCCGGTGCGGACAGGCGCGCGGCGCGTGAGCGCGCGGGCGAGCTGTTTGATCGCGTAGGGCTGCCTCGCGAGGGGCTGCAGCGGCGCCCCGCGGCGTTCTCGGGCGGGCAGAAGCAGCGCATCGGTATTGCGCGCGCGCTTGCCATGAATCCGGATGTTTTGATTGCCGACGAGAGCCTTTCGGCGCTCGACGCCTCTTCCCAGGCCCAGATTCTCGCGCTGTTGCGCAAGTTGCAGAACGAGCTCGGGCTGGCCATTTTGTTGATTACCCATGATCTGCGCGTCGCCGCGCAGATCAGTCATCGTATCGCCGTCATGCAGGCGGGCCGGATCGTGGAGATCGGGCCTGCCGAGCGTGTCATCAACTCACCCGAGCATCCCTACACCCGGGAGTTGCTCGAGTCGGCGCCTGGGCGCGGCCTGGTGTAAGCGGCGACTCAAAAGAATTTCTGATGGAGTTTGCTTCATGAAGAGCAATGTGAAAGTCGTGGTGATCGGTGGCGGCGTCGTGGGCGCCAGTGTCCTCTATCACCTGACCAAAGCTGGCTGGAAGGACGTGTTGCTGATCGAGCGCGATGAGCTGACAGCCGGCTCGACCTGGCATGCGGCGGGCGGTATGCACACCGTGAACGGCGATCCCAACGTCGCCAAGCTGCAGCAGTACACGATCAATCTCTACAAGGAATTGGAGAAGATTTCGGGACAGTCCTGTGGCGTGCACATTACCGGCGGGATCATGCTGGCCGGCACGAAAGAGCGGCTCGACTGGTTGAAGATGGCCAAGGCGCGCGGCCGTTATCTGGGTATGGATCTAGAGCTCGTTTCGGTTGCGGAAGCGAAGAAGCTGTTTCCCCTGATGGAGGAGAAGCACTTCGTCGGCGCGATGTACGATCCGATCGAAGGACACGTCGATCCCTACGGCGTCACTCATGCCTATGCGAAGTCGGCGCAGATCGGAGGCGCGGAGGTCGTGCGTCATACGCGTGTGGTGGACCTGAAGCCGCGGGCCGATGGGTCCTGGGATGTCATTACCGATCATGGCAACGTTCATGCCGAGCATGTGGTGAATGCCGGTGGCCTGTGGGCGCGTGAAGTTGGGCGCATGGTGGGGCTGGAGCTGCCGATTCTGGCGATGGAGCATCAATATCTGATCACGGAACAGATCGCGGCGCTCAAGGGCCAGAAGGAGCAGTTGCATTGCATCGACTTCGAAGGCGAGATCTATCTGCGTGAGGAGCGGGGCGCCATGCTCATGGGCACGTATGAGCGTGCGGGTGTGCCGTGGTCGCCGGTGCAGACCCCCTGGGACTTCGGCCAGAATCTGCTGCCCAACGACCTGGAACGCATTGCCCCCAGTCTCGAAGTGGGTTTCGAGCACTTTCCGACACTCGGCGAGGCGGGTATCAAGAAGGTGGTCAACGGGCCGTTTACGTTTGCACCGGATGGGAATCCGCTCGTCGGCCCGGTCAAAGGGTTGCGTAATTTCTGGGTGGCCTGCGGCGTGATGGCGGGATTCAGCCAGGGCGGCGGTGTTGGACTCGCCCTGGCGCAGTGGATGGTGGAGGGTGATCCCGGTGCGGATGTCTGGGCGATGGACGTCTCGCGTTATGGGGATTGGGCGACACTCGCTTACACCAACGCCAAGGTTCGGGAGAACTACTCCCGGCGGTTCCGCATTCGGTTCCCCAACGAGGAGTTGCCGGCGGGCAGGCCGTTGCGTACGACGCCGATTTACGAGCGGCTGCAGGCTGAGAATGCGGTGTTCGGGGATTATTGCGGACTCGAGCATCCGTTGTGGTTTGCGCCTACGGCTGCGCAGGCTAACGAGGAAGTCACCTTCAAGCGGTCGGGCGCGCATGAGCACGTCGCGGCCGAGTGTCAGGCGGTGCGCAATGCGGTTGGATTGCTGGAAATCTCCAACTACGGGAAGTTCGAGGTGACGGGGCCCGGTGCGGTGGAGTGGCTGTCCCGGGTGATGGCGAACCGGGTGCCTGAAGTCGGTCGCATGGGCCTCACGCCGATGCTCAATGACCGGGGTAAACTCATCGGCGACTTCACGATTTGCCGGCCGTCGGCGGAGCGTGTGTTTCTCATCGGCACTTACGCCGCTGAGGTTTACTACATGCGGTGGTTTGAGCGGCATATGCCGGCGTCAGGTGTGTCGCTGCGTCCGTGCGCTATGGAGTATGTGGGGCTGTCTGTGGCGGGGCCTCGAGCGCGGGCCTTGTTGCAGACGCTGGTGCGTGAGGACCTTTCCAACGCGTCATTCCCGTTCATGTCCTTCAAGCGGATGGATGTAGGAATGGTGCCCGCGTATGTCGGGCGCGTGTCCTTTACGGGCGATCTTGGCTACGAGATCTGGGTGACCACGGACTATCAGCGGGCGCTCTACGACCTGTTGGTGGCGGCGGGGCGTGAGCATGGTTTGAAGCCGTTTGGCGGGCGCGCCTTGAACACGATGCGCATCGAGAAGAGTTTCGGCAGTTGGTCGCGCGAGTTCCGGCCGATCTACGGGCCTTACGAGGCGGGGCTGGGGCGGTTTGTCGACCTGAAGAAGGGCGACTTCGTAGGCCGGGCGGCGGCGCTCGAGGAGAAGGAGAGCGGCGGGGCTCTGCGGCTCGTGGCGTTCGCGGTGGATGCCTCTGACGCGGATGCTATTGGGGATGAGCCAATCTGGCACGACGGTAAGGTCGTTGGGTGGGTGACTTCGGGTGCCTACGGGCACAGCGTGCAGCGGTCGCTGGCGCTTGGCTACATTCCGGCGAATCTCGCCAGTGCCACGAGTGGCTTTGAAATCGAGATCATTGGCGAGCGCCGCAAGGCCGAGCGTCAGGTTGCCCCTGCGTTCGATGCCAACGGCTCACGCATGCGCGCCTGAGCAGAATCAGGTTGTCATTGGAAGGGGAAGTTCATGTCAGCAGCGAAGACGGTGAAGAAGAAAGGGAAGAGTGGGAAGGCGGGAGCCAAGGCAGCCTATAAGGAACCGGGGCTTATGAAGCGGCTCGCGGCTGGGCCTGTCATTTGCGCGGAAGGTTATGTGTTTGAGCTGGAGCGTCGGGGGTATCTGCAGGCTGGAGCTTTTGTTCCGGTTGTGCTGACTGAGCATCCGGAGGTGGTCGAGCAGTTGCATATGGATTTCGTGCGAGCCGGCTCCGATGTGACGCAGGCGCTCACCTACTACGTTCATCGTGAGAAGCTGCGCGTCATTGGCCGCGAGAAGGATCTCGTTCCGATGAATCGCATCGCTTTGAAGATTGCCAAGAAGGTCGCGCGCAAGACGCACACCCTGTTTGCCGGCGACATCTGTAATACCAACATCTACGATCCGGCCGATAAGAAGGCGCTACGCGAGGTCGAGCGGATTTTTGCGGAGCAGGTGGAGTGGGCGGCTGATGCGGGTGTTGATTACATCGTCGCCGAGACTTTCTCCTGGGGCGCCGAGGCGATCATGGCGCTGGAGGCCATCAAGAAGCACTCGAAGGTGCCGGCCGTGGTGACGTTCTCTGTCCACCGCGAGGAGCAGACGCGGGAGGGTTGGAGTCCGGCTGAAACCTGCAAACGGCTAGAGGCGGCGGGCGCGGATGTGGTGGGTCTCAACTGCCATCGCGGACCTGACACGATGCTGCCGCTGCTGCGGGAAATCCGCGATACCGTGAAATGCGAAGTGGCGGCATTGCCGGTGCCGTATCGGACGACGACCGAGCAGCCATCCTTTATGTCACTGACAGATCCTTGCTGTGACAACGCGCGTGCGTTTCCGATCGGGCTCGACCCGTTTGTGTGTACTCGTGCGGAGATCGGTGAGTTCGGGCGCGCGGCGTACGAGATGGGCGTGAAATACCTCGGGGTGTGTTGTGGCGCCGGCCCGCATCACATTCGCGCCTTGGCGGAGGGGCTCGGGCGCCATCCGGATGCGAGCAAGTATTCCGCGGACATGTCGAAGCATGCCTTTTTCGGCACTGACAAGAAGATCAAGGAAGTGCAGACGGAGTATCGCGCGAAGCTTTGAGATTTGTGGCGTGGTCGGACGGCGGGCGGATTGCGCCCGCCCGTCCTTGAATGCGGCTGAGGTGTTCGCTACGGCGGGATCTATTTCCGTTGGTCTTTTTCTAACGCGTCCAACTCTTCGACGCTCGCGATGTTGCTCTCGCGAGGCGTGGGCCCTGGGAGGTGTTCTCTCCTGGCGATGGCGTGCTCGAGAGAGCGTTTCAGTTTGTCGGCGGCGCCTTCGACGGCTTCCAACAGCTTCGGCGCTTCGTGCGACACGGCCAGCGGCCTCAAGCCTCCCACCCGCGCCTCCATTACGCAGCGCTTTTCGTGCAGGCCGTGCTTCGGGCCGTTCGTGTCGCTCAGGTGCACTTCGATCCGGGTGATGCGATCCGCGAATCGGTCGATCGCGGCCTTCACGATGGATTCCACGGTTTCGTTGGCGGACTCGCCGCCTTTGATGTGGTGATCCGAATTAATCAAGATCTGCATACAGTTACCTCGTCAATCTGGCCAACGGGCGCAACCGCCGTGCCTGAGCTTACGGAGCGCTTTTGGGGTGTCCTCCGACCCCTTAGCCGGTCGGAGTCCTACAGCGCAGAGCTTTCGCTGCGGGTGTAATGCCGCCCGGAGGTAATGCTCAATGAAAGCGACTCTGCATGCTATAGGCTTGTTGCTGATTGTGGTGTGGTTGGTGCTGTGGCTGGCCGTGAAAATCACGTTCGCTGCGGTTCACCTGCTGCTGCTGGTCGGTATTGCGATGATTGTGTTCGGGCTGCTCTCGAGGAGTAGCCGCTCCACCGCCTGAAGCCCTTCGAACCAAGCGGTTCCGGCTATGCTGCGCTCGAGGTAACAGGAGGCGCGGGATGGCCAGAATCGCTTTAATAGGCCTGGGCAAGATGGGCCTGGGAATGGCCGGCAGGCTGCTCGCCGCCGGCCATCAGCTCAACGTCTATAACCGAACGCCTGCGAAAGCGGCGCCCTTGGTCGAGCGGGGGGCGCGGCTGTGCGCGAATCCGGCGGAGGCTTGCGGGGAAGCGGAGGCGGTGATTTCGATGGTCGCGGATGATGCGGCGTCGAGAGAGATTTGGCTGGGGGATGATGGGGTTTTGGCGGGGGTGAGGAGGCGGGACGGCGAGCGCGGAGGTGGATGCGCCGGCGCAGAAGCGGGCACGAGTGCCCGCGAGGGAGAGAGAACACGCGCAGGCGAGGGACAGAACGCGCGCACTGGCGGAGTTTCAGCGTCGCGTGATGGGAGTTTGCCGGGCAACGCTCGGACGCGGGGCGTGTTTGCAATCGAGTGTTCCACTTTGTCTCACGACTGGGTCGCTGAGTTGGCTGCTGTCGCAAGGAGTCGCGGGCTTCGCTACATCGATGCGCCAGTCACGGGTCTGCCTGACACCGCCGCGGCGGGCGAGCTCACTTTACTCGTGGGTGCGGACGCTGCTGATCTGGATGGTGCTCGGCCGATCCTCGGAGCGTTTTCACAACGCATTATCCATTTTGGCGCCGTCGGAACCGGCACCGCGTACAAACTGATTATCAACATGCTGGGGGCGGTGCAGATCGCTTCGGCGGCTGAAAGCATGGCGCTGGCCGAGCGGGCTGGACTCGACCTGGAGGTCGTGGCGGAGGCCATCGCGACCGGTCAGGCGGCGAGCCCGCAGGTTGTCCGCAATACCCGACGCATGGTCGAGGGCGACCGGAATCGCAACATAACTTTCACACCCCGGCTGCGGCTCAAAGACGTCGACTATGCGCTGCGGCTGGCGCGTAAGCTCGACCTCGGGGCGCCATTCGGCGGCCTCGCCGCGCAGGCCTTCGGCCAACTTTGCGATGGCGGCTATGCGGAGGAAAATGAAAGTAATGTAATCCGGGTGGCGCGCGAACGGCGTTCCTAGTGCGCGATCGTGGTGTCGGTTACGCATGCACAGCGCCTCAAACTGGGAGTAAGCTTCCGCGATACCCGATTCAATCCCTATTAAGGCGGATAGCCTGCCGGGCCCCCGCGGGGCGATGGTCATGGGCCCAATCAGGAGTGCGCGATGGACTACGTCAAACTTGGCCATACCGGGCTCGAAGTCTCCCGCATCTGTCTCGGCTGCATGAGCTACGGGTCGCCGGCGAGCAAAACGCAGCCGTGGGCGCTCGATGAGCGCGATAGTCGTCCGTTTTTTGCGCAGGCCCTCGAGGCCGGAATCAATTTCTTCGACACGGCGAATGTTTACTCCACCGGCGCGAGTGAAGAGGTTACCGGTCGCGCTCTGAAGGAGTTCGCGAAGCGGGATGACATCGTACTCGCCACCAAGGTGTGGGGTCGCATGCGCACCGGCCCGAATGGCGCGGGGCTGTCGCGCAAGGCGATCTTCATGGAGATGGATGCCAGCCTGCGTCGGCTTGGCACGGACTATGTCGATCTCTACCAGATTCATCGCTGGGACGACTCAACACCTATCGAAGAGACCATGGAAGCGCTTCACGACCTGGTGAAGGCGGGCAAGACGCGCTACATCGGCGCTTCGACCATGTACGCGTGGCAGTTCGCGAAGGCACTCGGCGTCGCAGAGAAGAACAATTGGACGCGCTTCGTCTCGATGCAGAATTTCGTCAATCTCATGTATCGCGAGGAGGAGCGGGAGATGCTTCCCCTGTGCAAAGCGGAAGGCATCGGCGTGATACCGTGGAGTCCGCTGGCGCGCGGGCGCCTCGCGAGACCGTGGCAGTCGGCGACGAATCGCTCCGAGAAGGACGTGTTTGGTAAGAAGATCTATGGGTCGACGACGGACGCGGATCACGCCATTGTTGATAAGGTCTCCGAAATCGCCAAGCGGCGCGGGGTGCCCATGGCGCAGGTGGCTCTCGCGTGGGTTTTGCAGAAGAGCGAAGTGACGTCCCCCATCATCGGCGCGACCAAGCCGGAGCACTTGCGGGATGCGATCGCCTCGCTCGAACTGAAACTCACTGCGGAGGAAGTCACCGAGTTGGAAGCACCGTATGTACCACACGCTGTGGCCGGCTTCGTTTGAGGGACGCATCCATGTTATTGAAGAGTGACAGTTTCAGCGAGGGCGCCGTGATTCCCGGCGAGTTTGCTTTTGCCGTGCCCGATGCGAAGGCGCATGTCAGCCTGAGCCGGAACCGTAACCCGCATCTCGCTTGGAGCGGTGCGCCGGCGGTGACGAAGTCGTTCGCGTTGATCTGCCACGATTACGATGTGCCCAGCCGTGGTGATGATGTCAACCAGGAAGGGCGCGAAATACCCGCCGCGCTCCCGCGAGTCGATTTCTTTCACTGGCTGTTGCTCGACATTCCACCCGCGACGCGCGAGATTGCCGCCGGGAGTCATAGTGACGGTGTCGTGGCTCGCGGTAAGCCCGGTCCCGAGGCCCCGAACGGTATGCGTCATGGCATCAACGACTACACCGGCTGGTTCGCCGGTGATGCCAACATGAAGGGCAATTACTATGGTTACGATGGGCCGTGCCCGCCATGGAACGACTCGATCGTGCATCACTACGTGTTTACGCTTTACGCGTTAGACACGGCGGATCTGAATGTGCGTGGCGATCTGAACGGCGCCAACGTACGCGCGGCCCTGGCGGGGCACGTGCTGGCGCAGGCTCATCTGAGCGGTACTTACACCCTCAACCCACGGCTGCGGTAAGACCGGACGTCGCTGACGAGGCATTGCTGCTTTCTTCGCGGACCCGCTTCGCAATCAATTGATTGAAAAGTGTGATGGCGCGGTCCGCGCCCGTGGGCATGATACGCGGCTCCGGAGTCATGTCGACGACGCGCTGTTGTGCCTCGATCATCGTGCGATCTTCAGCGAACGCTTGGTGTGCGATTCCCATCAGGGTGTCACGCAACGCCGCATCGCCGTGCTTTCGATGGGGCCCCCAGGAGAAGAAGTAGCGCGAAGTCTTCGCGGTCAAGGGAGTGACCGCCTGGCTGGTGAAGGTTACGGCGCCTTCCGCGAGATCCAGATCAGGCGCTTCACCGTTCAGGCGTTCGGAGGTGCCTATGGGGAAGACGCCTCCTGTCATTAATAGAATTCCGGGCAACAGGAACTCGTAGCGCGAGTAGCGCTCGCCGGGTTTGGTGAAGCTGACTCTGGAGGTGCCGGCGGTGTCCATGAGCCAGCGCTCGACACGCACTCCGTTTGATAGCGGAGTGATCTTAGGGCGCTGGCGCGCCCATTCCTCGTTGGCACCGAAGCTGTTGATATGAACATAGCTGAGGTGGCTGAAGTCGAGGAGGTTGTCGTTGATCAACCGAGCTTCGGCGGCGTAGTCCATCTGGCCGTGCCCGAGGATGTAGTTGGGATCGTCGTAGCCGACGGCTGCCGGAATCAGTGACTCGTCGCAGGCGGTGGCGTCTCCCATCCACACCCAGACCCAGCTGTGCTTCTCGCGGACCGGATAGGCGCGGACCTTGGCGTTAGGGGGAACGAGGTCCTGACCCGGTATCTCGGTGACGATGCCCGTTCGGTCGTAGAGCAGGCCGTGGTACATGCAGCGGAGCTTCTGTCCCTCGCAACGGCCAAGTGAAAGGGGCGCAAGGCGGTGGACACAGCGGTCCGCGAGCGCAGTGAGGGCGTTTTCAGAGTTTCGCCAGATGACGACCGATTCGCCGAGGATCGTGATGCTTGTGGGCTTATTGAGCTCGAAATCTTGCGCCCATCCCGCCACGTACCAGGTGTTTCTGACGTAGTTCATCGCGCCCCCTTCGCCACCGATTGCCGATCTCAATTTAATGCCGTTAAATAGCAGAGTGATTTAATGTCGTTAAATTGTCAAGCGATGGGGCGGGGATGGGCGCGAGTGCCAAATTAGACCAGGGGGCGATCGTGAGCGCGGCCTTTGAGGTGCTCAACAGTACGGGACTGGATGGCCTGAGTCTGCGGTTGGTCGCCGACCGGTTGGGCGTGCAGGCGCCCGCCCTGTACTGGCATGTGCACAACAAAGCGGAGCTCATGAGTTTGATGGCGGCCACCTTCGCCGAAGCGGCTAGCCGGGGTAACGCCGCGGGGAAGACTTGGAGGGAGAAGCTCGTGCTCGCCGGCCGCGCGCGGCGCGAAGCCATGCTCAAGCAGCGAGACTCGGCTCGGGTTTGTGTTATCGCGCAGCCGACGCGGAGTCCGGCGGATGCAGCGCCCCAACTCACAGCTCCCCTGGTCGCGGTGGGTTTGAGCGCACGGCAGGCGTTGTCTTACCAGGCGGCGGTGATCGCCTATACGGTGGGCTGGGTGGCTTACGAGCAGAGTCAGGCGATGCACGACTATCTGACTCAGCTCATCGACTTTGATGAGAGCTTCGAGGGGGGGCTGCAGGCGATGGTGCGAGGGTTTCCCGAGGCTGGGAGCCTAACTGAGTGAGATCGCCGTAGCTGGCGCGGCTGCAGTAGACGAGCGTTGCTCAGTCAGGGTCCTAGAATGCGTAGGCGGCCTGTACCCAGACTCGCGGTTTGCGGTCCTTGTCCGAGGTGGGCGCTTCACTCCCACAACGCCAGGCCAGGGTGGCCTTTAGGCTGAAAGGGCCGTAGACGCCGTTGGCTCCGAGACCGGGTCCGGAGAGGTGGCGGTCGTTGGGTTGCTCGAGATAGGGGTGATGGTTGGTCTGGATCTGGCCCGAGTCATAGAAGGCGAACGCTTGCAGCGGCCTCATGAGGTGGTAACGCAGTTCCACAGTCGCCAACCAACCGCCATCACCGGGCGCTTCGCCTTGTGGATAGGCGCGGATGCCGTAGGGGCCGCCCAGGAAGAACTGCTCCGAGGTGTCGAGATTTTTGCTGCTTTCCTGGCCGGTGGCCGCGACGTAGAGGCTCAATTTATCGAGCAGTGTCTGCTCGCGGGTGAGGCCGACGAGGACTTTGTCGTATGAGCCTGCGGTTTGCGCGCTCGCGGCATCGAGGGCAGCGACTTCGGGCGTGTGCAAACTCAAATTACCGTAGGTGTTGGATACGCGCCAGGCTGTGATGGCACGAGTGCCCAGCCCGGAGTCGGTGAAATCGCCGCTTAGTGTGAATACCGCAGCATCGGCTGACTTGTGACTATTCAGATCGACGGCGCCGGCATCGTCGGTAAACGTTCGATGCTCGATCGAGAGATAGAGGTTGACGTGACTCGTGGGCGCGAGCCACAGCGGATAGCTGCCATAGAGGGCGGCTGTCTGGGCGTTGCCGTGGGCATCGAGATCTTTGAAGCTGCCACCCAGGGAGTAGTCGACATTGCCTGCGGCCACACCCAGGCGTAGGCCGTCGTGGCTGACCGGTGCGTCCCAGGAAACGTGGGCGTAGTTGAGCGAATTGTGCTCGCTGACCGTACCCTGAATGTCGAGTTGGTCACCGTGTCCGGTCAGGTTGGCGAGGTTGAATGCCGCGGTCAGGCGATCCTGGCCGGTGTAGCTGTTGCCGTTGTCGTCTATGGCCACACTGCCGCTGATTAGGGGGGCACGAGTTACATCGACTTCCAGCGCGGTGGTGCCGACGGAGGTCCCGGGGCTCAGGGTACCCTGCACGCCGCCGACGCCGGGCGTGTTTTGCAGGAGAATCAGGGCGCGATTTGCCGGGGTCGAATTCAAGGGCTCATCGGCTTGGATCTGGTCGGCAAGGATGGACTTGATCTGTCGCGTCGACACGCCGCTGGTGTTGTTTATGGTGGTGCTACCGAGTTTGCCTTCCAGGATGGCCAGCGTTACGACACCGCCGGTGACGTCCTGGGCGGGAAGGTAGGCGCGGGCAAGCACGTAGCCGTGGCCGCGATAGTACTGGCTTACTCGGCGAGCTGCCGCGCGAAGGTCTGCCAGGGTTACCTCGGCGTTGCTTAGTTTGGCTACCCGGGTGAGGGTGCCGCTGTCGAATATCGTGTTGCCGCTGAAGACCAGGCGGGACAGGTGAACGCGCGTTGTCTGGTCGCCGCCTAGGACGTCGGGGTGCTCGGCCTGGTTGTTGAGCGTTGGGGCGGGCGTGTTGGGTGCGGTTGGCGGGGGAGGTGCCTGAAGCTGTTGTAACGTCTGGCCGGCGTCGGGGGGTGGCGGCGGCGGGGCGGCCCACGTGCTCGGGGATGAGGTGGCTGCCAGGAGGGCGGCGCACGTGGCCCATGCGGCGCGTCGAGCTGCGGCGGCCTGCGTGCGGTGCGTTGGGTCGGCCGAGACGACCTGTGCGGCCGGCGTGAGGCGTGTTGGGCTGGCTGGAACGGCCTGTTCGGCTGGCGTGCAGCGTGTTGGGCCGGCGCGGTCCGAGCCGGGTTGCGAAGGCGGAATGTGGTCCATCACTCGGCCTCGCTCAGTCCGGGCGGGAGCGCGATGCCGGCGCCCCGGATGGTGAGCCAAGGCCCCGCGGGCTGCCCCAGGGGAGGCGTGCTGCCGTTGAGAAGGCTGTCGACTGTCGCTAGGGTGGCGTCATACGGGCCGCCGGGCGAGGTGGCGAGCGTCGCACGGCTTTGCGCGATCGTCAGGACGCCGTCGACGAAGTCGATGATGTAGTTGCTCGAGGCCAGGCCCGAAGGGACGATCGGGTAGAGACCCAGCGGCGAGAGGGTGTTCGCGGTGGTGTTGAATTGCAGCGTGCCGTTCAGGCTGGATGGCGTATCACCGGTGCCCAGTCCGGTGTAGGTGGCGCTAAACGAGGGATTCAGGCTGCCGTAGGGCTTGGTTACGTCAATGGCGGTGACGGCCAATACGGCCGGGTTGATCGTTCCGGCCGCGGTGTCTGCGGTGACTGCGTAATTGTTGCCGCTGTTGCCGTCGTCTATCACGTACCCACTGTCTACGGCCAATGTGCTGTTGTTGGTCCCAAGAGCGTTCTTGGAGGTGAAGCTCTCCGTGAGGCTGGTGACGGTATCGCTGCCTTTTAGGCCTGTGACAGTGACTGGAGTGCCCCCTGCGGATGTCGTGCCGTCGTAGGTCTTGCTGTCAGTGACTGCGCCGAGAGCGAGGGCCGCTGGATTGATGGTGCCGGCTGCGGTGTTGGCGACTACTGTGTAGTTGTTGCCGCTATTGCCGTCATTGACCGCGTAGCCGCTGTTTACGCTGAGCGTGCTGCCGTTTGCGCCTAATACGTTCTTTGAGTTAAAGCTTTCACTGGCGCCAGTGACGGTGTCTGTTCCCTGGAGGCCAGTCACACCGACAGTAGTGCCCGTGGCGGTAGTCGTGGCGTCGTACGTCTTCGTGTCGGTAACGGCGCTCAAGGTTAACGTCGCGGGGTTTATCGTGCCCGTCGCGGTATTGACGATGAGCGTGTAGTTGTTACCGGCGTTGCCGTCGTTCACGACGTAGCCGCTGTTTACGCTGAGTGTGCTGCCGTTGGCTCCCAACACATTCTTGGAGCCGAAACTTTCGGTCAGGCCGGTGACGGCATCGCCGGTTTTCAGGCCGATGACGTTTACCGTAACGCCGGGGGCGTTGGTCGTGGCGTCGTAGGTCTTGGTGTCCGTGACAGCGTCTAGGGTCAACGCCGCCGGGGTAATGGTGCCGGGGCTGGTGTTGCTGGCGACCGTATAGTTGTGGCCGCTATTGCCGTCATTTAACACGTAGCCGGTGGCTACGCTCAGCGTACTGCCGTTCGTACCGGCCACGTTCTTCGAATTGAAGCTCTCGGCGAGGTTGGTGATGGTGTCCGAGCCCAGGAGGCCGCTCACGCCGACAGCGGCGCCGGGCGCCGCGGTGGCGCCGTCGTAGGTCTTGGTATCGGTGACGGTGCTTAATGTCAACGGAGCTGGGGTGATCGTGCCGCTTCCGTTGTGGGTAACGACGGTGTAGTTGTGACCGCTATTGCCATCGTTCACCACGTACCCGCTGTTCACCACGAGGGCGCTGCCATTCGCTCCCAACACGTTCTTTGAAGCGAAACTCTCGGAGGTGCCGGTGACTGTGTCGGATCCCTTGAGGCCGCCTACGCCGACTACCGTGCCCGCAGCCGTCGTGGTGGCGTCGTACACCTTAGTGTCGGTCGCCGCGGTCAGGTTCAGCGTCGCTGGGTTGATGGTGCCGGTCGCTGTATTGAGCGTAACCGAATAGTTGTTGCCGCCGTTGCCATCGTTCACCGTGTAGCCGCCATTCACGCTCAGAGTGCTGCCATTGGTTCCGAGTACGTTGGCCGAATTGAAGCTCTCGCCTGCGGTGGTGAATGTGTCGCCGGTTTTCAGGCCACCGACGATGACCGAGATGCCGGTGGCACTGGTCGTGGCATCGTAGGTCTTGGTGTCGGTGCGCGCGGTCAACGTGAGCGGCGCCTGGGTGATGGTCCCGATGTTCGCGTTTGCGGTGTTGCTACTCAGTTGGTAGCCGTAGACGGTTACGGTTGCGCCGGCGTTGCTGGCGCTGGCCACCGCGAGGCCATTCGCGGTTACCAATTCGTTCGATCCAACATTGCGAGTGCCGTAGGTCGCGGACGTGTCCGAAATCGTGACAGTGTCTCCGTTCAATGCGCCGGTGACGTCGAAATTATTTGCGGCGAGGGTGGCGGTAGTTGTCCCGTCGTAGACTTTGGAAACGGTGTTGGCCAAGCTGACGCTGAGCACCGGCGCAAGCGTGTAGAGAAAAGCGTTGTTGACGGTGTTCAGCGGCGTCGTGGGGTAGGGGGCGTTGTATTGCTGGAAGTCTTCGATCAGTCCGCC
>JAQGOE010000056.1 GCA_028293725.1 Gammaproteobacteria bacterium
TGCGCGCGCCGACACACCGCAATACGTCGGTGTAAAGGCCCTTTTCAGCAAGGCCGGCGAGTGCGATACTGACTTTGGTCATAGTGTCCGGGTCGCTCGTTTGCTATCGAGAGCAACCTGCACCAAGGGAGAGGACACGACCCAAGGCGGTAGCCGTTGGCAACGTATCCTCAATCCCGGGCGGCGAGACCACCGTCGGGATGGCAAGTGGAAGTGGTGCGGCAAGATCGGGAGTCCGTTCTCTATCGGGGACAACGGAAACCCGATGGCGCTCCGGCGCTCTGGTTAGCGCTTGCCTCTGAACATCCGGGATCGGAGAGCCTGGGGCGGCTCGAACACGAGCATCGGTTGAAGGACGAACTTGCCGCGGAATGGGCGGTTCAACCTTTGCAAATCCTGCACCAGGACGGTCGAGCGATGCTGATGCTCGCTGACCCGGGCGGTGAGTTCTTGGATCGCCTGCTCGGGAAGCCGATGGACGTAACGCCGTTCCTGCACATTGCCATCGCCCTCTCGGCCACGCTCGCGCGCTTGCATGCATGCGGTCTCATCCACAAGGACGTCAAGCCGGCCAACATCCTTGTCGAGCCGACGACCGGCGCGGTGCGGCTGATGGGCTTCGGGATCGCGTCCCGCCTGCCGCGCGAGCGCCAAGCACCGGCTCCGCCGGAGTTCATCGCCGGAACGCTGGCCTACATGGCGCCCGAACAGACCGGGCGCATGAACCGCTCTATCGATGCCCGCAGCGACTTGTACTCGCTTGGCGTCACGCTCTACGAGATGGTGACCGGCGTGCTGCCGTTCACGGCCGCCGATCCCTTGGAGTGGGTCCACTGCCACATTGCGCGCCAGCCGATGCCGCCCCGCGAGCGGGTGAAGAGCATCCCGGAACCGCTCTCGACGATCGTCATGAAGCTGCTGGCGAAGACCGCCGAGGAGCGGTATCAGACCGCCGCCGGGGTTCAAGCTGACTTGCGGCGCTGCCTCACGGAGTGGGAGAACAAAAAAGAGATCGAGCCGTTTCCGCTCGGTACGCACGATGCGTCCGATCGACTTCGCATTCCCGAGCACCTGTACGGCCGCGAGCGCGAATTCGGGACGTTGCTCGACGCTTTCGCGCGTGTGGTCGAGTACGGTGCATCCGAATTGGTCTTGGTGTCCGGGTATTCCGGGATCGGCAAATCCGCGGTGGTCAACGAACTCCACAAGGCGCTGGTCCCACCCCGCGCCCTTTTCGCGGCCGGCAAGTTCGATCAGTACAAACGAAACGTGCCCTATGCAACGCTGTCACAAGCCTTTCAGACGCTCGTCCGCCAGGTTCTGTGTAAGAGCGAGGAAGAGGTCGCGCAATGGCGGGATGCTCTGCGGGAAGCGCTGGGAGTCAACGGCCAGCTCATGGTGAATCTCATTCCCGAACTCGAGCTGATCATCGAGAAGCAGCCTCCGGTTGCGGATCTTCCACCGCAGGACGCGCAGAGACGCTTCCAGAGAGTGTTCCGGCAATTCCTCGGCGTGTTTGCCCGCCCGGAGCATCCGTTAGCGCTGTTCCTCGACGATTTACAATGGCTGGACGCAGCGACCCTGGCACTGATGGAGGACCTGCTCACCCACGCCGACATTCGGCATCTGCTTCTCATCGGAGCATACCGAGACAACGAGGTCAGTGCAGCGCACTCGCTGATGCGGACGCTCGAGACGATCCACAAGTCGGGAGCGCCGGTGCACGAGATCGTGCTTGCTCCTCTCGGTCTCGACGATGTGGGTCAACTCGTAGCCGATGCCCTGCGCAGCGAGCGCGCCCAGCCTCTGGCAGAACTCGTCTATGAGAAGACCGGTGGGAATCCGTTCTTCACGATTCAGTTCTTGACGGCGCTCGCCGAGGAACATCTGCTCCGGTTCGATATCGACAATGCGACCTGGATCTGGGACCTGAACCGTATTCGCGGCAAGGGCTACACCGATAACGTGGTGGAGCTCATGATCGGGAAGCTCAAGCGGTTGCCCGCGATCACGCAGGAAGCGTTGAAGGTGCTCGCGTGTCTGGGGAATGTCGCCGAGATCACCACGCTGACCATGATACGGAGTCAATCAGAAGAGGTGCTTCACGCAGCTCTCTGGGAGGCCGCCCGCAGCGGGTTGATCTTCCGCCTGGACGGCGCCTACGCGTTCCTTCACGATCGCGTTCAGGAGGCGGCTTATGCGCTCATTCCCGACGGCGAGCGCGCGGCGGCCCATCTGGCTATCGGGAGACTCCTCGTCTCCCGCACGGCGCCGGATGAGCTCGAAGAGAAGGTCTTCGAGATCGTGAACCAGTTCAATCGCGGAGGGCCACTGCTGATCGACCGGGACGAAAGAACGCAGGTGGCGACGCTCGATCTGCGTGCGGGGCAGAAGGCCAAGGCGGCGGCGGCCTATGCGTCGGCACGCGTGTATCTGGCGGCGGGTATGGCCCTGCTCGACGAGCGCGACTGGAGCACCCAGTACGACCTCATGTTCGACCTGTGGCTCGAACGCGCAGATTGCGAGTTTCTGAACAGTAATTTCGACGAAGCTGAAAGACTCATCTCAGAGCTACTCGCGAGGAGCGCTTCCAAAGTCGATCAGGCTGCTGCCTACCGCGTGAAGATCGATCTCCACGTCGTGAAGTCGGAGAACACGCAGGCGATCGAGAGCGCCCTCGAATGCCTGCGCCTGTTCGGCATCGAGATGTCCGCACACCCCACGCGTGATGAGGTTGAGACTGAATACGCGAACGTTTGGAAGAGCCTGGATGGGCGATCGATTGAGAGCCTGATCGACCTGCCGCCCATGGCCGATCGAGAGATGCAGGCCGCGATGCGCACGCTCTCGCTCCTCTATCCGCCGGCCCTTTTCACAGACCTGAACCTGGTTTACCTCCATCTCTGCCACATGGTCCGTGTGAGCCTGAAACATGGAACAGCCGACGCATCCACACCGGGGTTTGCCTGGTTTGGAACGGTCCTCGGTCCACACTTCAATCGGTATACCGATGGATACCGTTTCGGAAAGCTCGCCTGCGAGCTCGTCGAGAAGCGCGACTTCCTCGCCTACAAAGCGAAGACATACTTCTCAATGGAGATGGTCGTGCTCTGGACGCAGCCCATCGCAACTGCTCTCCAGTACATCCGTGCCGCCTTTCGAGCCGGGGTGGAAACCGGCGATCTCGGCATCGCCTGTTACAGCTGCAACCACGCCATTACCGATCTCCTCTTGCGCGGAGACCCACTTGATGAAGTGTGGCGCGAGACGGAGCGGGGCCTCAATTTTGTCCGCAAGGCCAGATTCCGTGACGTTGCAGACGTCATTGTGAGCCAACAGCGCTTTATCCAGAACATGCGGGGAGAGACGGCGACCTTTTCCACCTTCAGCGATGGAGAGTTTGACGAGGAAGCGTTCGAAGCAGACCTGGGCGCTGACCGGATGAGCACGATGGTCTGCTGGTACTGGGTGATCAAGCTGCAGGCGCGATTCATTTCGGGCAACTATGAGGCGGCCATCGCCGCGGCGGAAAAAGCCGAGGCGCTGCTGTGGTCCTCCGACTCGCACATTCAATTGCTCGACTTCTACTTCTACAGCGCGCTCGCAATCGCAGCAGCCTACGATAGCGCCCCGCTCGACCGACAAAAAGAATGGCTAAAACAGCTAAAGGCGCATGAGGCCCAACTCCGAGAGTGGGCGGAGAACTGCTCGGCGACATTTCCCGACAAGCACGCCTTGGTGTCGGCGGAGATCGCTCGCATCGAAGGGCGGGAACTCGACGCAATGCACCTCTACGAACGAGCAATCGGGATGGCGCGCGAGCACGGGTTCGTTCAGAACGAAGGACTGGCTCAGGAATTGGCCGCGCGGTTCTATGCGTCGCGTGGCTTCGAAGCGTTTGCCCACACGTACTTGCGAAACGCACGCTACTGCTATCTTCGCTGGGGTGCTCTAGGGAAGGTCCGACAGCTCGATCAGCTTCATCCGAACCTCAGGGGAGATGAGCCGGTGCCCTGTCCGACGGGCACGATCGGGGCACCGGTGGAGCACTTGGACCTCGCTACCGTTATGAAAGTGTCGCAGGCAGTCTCGGGAGAGATCGTGTTGGACAGGCTCATCGACACGCTGATGCGCACAGCGATCGAGCACGCGGGCGCCGAGCGAGGCCTGCTGATTCTTCCGCAGGGTGATGACCTGCGGATGGCGGCGGAAGCCACGACCAGCAGCGATGCGGTTATCGTGCGTCTGCAAGAAGCGTCCGTGGCCGCAATCCCGGAGTCGATCGTCCATTATGTCGCCCGCACCCAGCAGAGCGTGATTCTCGACGATGCCTCAGCCCAAAACCCGTTTTCGGGAGACACGTACATCGCTCGGCATCACGCCCGTTCCATTCTGTGCTTGCCGTTGGTCAATCAATCCAAACTGATCGGTGTGCTCTACCTCGAGAACAACCTGACCCCGCACGTCTTCACTCCCACCCGGACCGCGGTGCTGAAACTGCTTGCATCGCAGGCGGCGATCTCCCTGGAGAATACTCGTCTTTACGCCGATCTCCAGCAACGCGAAGCCAAGATTCGGCGCTTGGTCGACGCCAACATCATTGGAATGTTCATCTGGAACACCGAGGGTGAGATAACCGATGCCAATGAGGGGTTTCTCGCCATGCTGGGATACAGCCGCGAAGATCTCGTCTCGGGGCGCATCCGGTGGACGCACCTGACGCCCCCGGAATGGGGCGAACGCGACATACTGGCTGTGGAAGAACTGCAGGCGACCGGGACGGCGCAACCATGGGAAAAGGAGTTCTTCCGGAAAGACGGCAGCCGCGTGCCCGCGCTGGTCGGCGGCGCGATGTTCGAAGGAAGTGGGAACGAGGGAGTCGCGTTCGTGCTCGATTTGAGCGAACAAAAGCGCGCCGAGGAAGCCGTACGGCAGGCTCAAGCCGAACTCACCCGTACCGCGCGGCTGACGATGATGGGTGAACTCACCGCCTCGATCGCTCATGAGATCAATCAGCCCATCGCCGCGATCGTCATGAACGGCTCTGCCGGGCTGCGCTGGTTGAATAAGGACGAACCCGACGTCGAGGAGGCGCGGAGCGCGCTCACGCGCCTGGTGAACGAGGGCAAACGTGCGGGGAACGTCATCCGGGGTCTGCGAGCACTGGTCAAGAAATCCGTGCCGGAGATGGCGACGTTCGACATCAACGACGCCGTCCAAGAGATTCTCGCACTGAACCGCAGCGACTTGCGGCGGAACCAGGTATCGGTTCACACCGATCTGTTCCCCGACCAAACGTTGGTCAGGGGGGATCGCGTCCAACTGCAGCAAGTGCTGCTCAACCTCATCAAGAACGCAGCTGAGGCCATGAGTGCGGTCACCGACCGGGCGAAGGTCCTGGAGATCCGCGGGCAGATCACCGGCACGGGTGAAGCCCTCATTGCGGTTGAAGACACCGGACCGGGACTCGATCCGATTGCCGCAGAGCGTATTTTCGAACGCTTCTTCACCACCAAGCCCAGCGGCATGGGCATGGGACTCTCGATCTCGCGTTCGATCATCGAGGCTCACGGCGGCCGGCTCTGGGCGTCGGCGCGCTCACCCCACGGCACCGCTTTTCAATTCACCGTGCCAACCGCGAATCGATGATGAACTATCGCCTTTTGGGGCGCAGCGGCCTGCGCGTATCGGACCTGTGCCTGGGCACGATGACGTTCGGCGAAGACTGGGGCTGGGGTGCGGGCAAGGACGAGGCACGCCGAATCTACGATGCATACCGGACCGCTGGCGGCAACTTCATCGATACGGCCAACGTGTATACCGGCGGCACCAGCGAACGGTTCGTCGGCGAATTCATTGCGGGGCACCGCGAAGAGGTCGTGCTGGCGACCAAGTACACGAACGCGGGCGGGGCCGCCGGTGCGGCTCTCGATCCGAACGCCGGCGGCAATCAGCGCAAGAACATGGTGCAGGCGGTCGAGGCGAGCCTCAAGCGCCTCGGCACCGACTACATCGACCTGTACTGGCTGCACATTTGGGA
>JAQGOE010000185.1 GCA_028293725.1 Gammaproteobacteria bacterium
ATCAGTGGCCGCCCGCCGTGCGCAAGAACATCCACCGGCGCGAGATCATCGAAGCGTTGAGAAGTCCCCTCATTGATGAGTCGCGGTAAGTGACCCGCCGTCTCAATGACCTCGCCGAACGGCGCAAAGGCGGCGGCTGTGAGCGGTACGGCTTCGAGAACGATGGCGCTCACGTGTGCGCCTCAGGCCTTTTCCGGTTGCCCAAACAACCTGACACGACTCAAACCTCCATCAGGATGAATATTGACCCTCACGTGCGACACCGGACCGATATCACGCAGCACCGCCTGGAACCGATGCTCACTGTTCGCTTTCAGAAACTGCGGCTCCAGGAGCGACTGCCAGTAGAGCGACTGACTGACCACGTGACCATCCCACTCGCCGCGCAGCAATGACCCTTGGAGCGAAACCTGGTGCGGGAAATTACCTTTGAAATGCGCGGTGTCGATGTCGACGTGCCGAATCCTACCGCGGTGTCCGAGCTGCACTATCACCCAGTCGTAACCCGGCTCGCGTCGCCGACGGGTTTCCCAGCCGTCGGCCATGCTCGCCCCGCGCCCGGGTAACAGAACATTATGCATCGATCCGTAGTGCTCATCGCTACAGGCGAGCACCCGACCACCGTGTAGCGCCGCGGCGAGATCGACAGGACCGCCCGTGGCCGCACCACTCCAATCGAAGTGCACGGCACCATAGGCGCGGAACCGCGCCACTCCGCCGTCAGGAAAAATATTGAGCTTCAGATGAGTCCACACAACATTCGACTGCACCGGGAAAAAGTTAGGCTGGTTCCCGGCAAGCGGCGACTGCGGCAATAGGACGGTCCACTGCGTGTTGGCGTTGGGCTCGCCATCGACCCGGCATGCCTGCACCGACGCAAACGGGGGATAGTTGCCGGTGAAGTAGCGCGTATCGATATCGAATGCCGCCAGGGTGCACGGCGCCGCCAGCTTTACGATGCAATGATCATGGCCATCATCGCGCCGCCGCCGCGACTCCCAGCCATCCATCCATTTACCGTTCTCGTCGTAAACGCCAGCCCGCCATTCCGGCTCCGTCGATTTCAACATCCGCTCCTTGGCGGCGAAGAAATCGTCGCTGGCGGACAGCGCGACCGCGCCGAGGCGCTCGTCGGCAACGTTGATGTAGCGTTTCAACAGATCGGCGTGTGTACTGTTATCCATAGAGGGAAGATCTAACTCAACGCTTGTAGGGATGCGTCTTGATCCAATGCTGCGCGATGTCGACGCGGCGGCAGATCCAGACGCGCGGATGTTGAAGTATGTAGTCGAGAAACCGCTCGAGCGCTTCGATACGCGCGGGTCGCCCGACGATGCGGCAGTGAAGCCCGACAGACAGCATCTTCGGCGCATTCAGGCCGTCCGGGTCGCCTTCCCGGTAAAGAGAGTCGAACGCCGCCTTCAGATAGTCGAAGAACTGTGTCCCCGAATTGAAGCCCTGCACGCTGGCAAAGCGCATATCGTTGGTATCGAGAGTGTAAGGAACAACGAGATGTGGCACGTGGCGCGGTTGCGCTTCACCGCCAACCTCGACGTCGGTCCAGTAAGGCAGGTCGTCCGCGTATGAGTCCGAGTCGTAGAGCAACCCGCCGTGCTCCACCACGAGGCGGCGGGTGTTAGGACTGTCGCGTCCCGTGTACCAACCCAGCGGAGCGGTGCCAAACGTCTCGCGTAAAATCGCGATAGCTTCGGCCATGTGCGCACGTTCGGTCGCCGCGTCCGCGAGTTGGTAACTGAGCCACCGTAATCCGTGGCAGGCAATCTCGTGACCCAACTCCTTGAGTGCCGCGGCGACCTCCGGATTGCGCTGAATTGCGACCGCGACTGCAAAGATCGTCAAAGGCAACTGGCGACGCTCAAAAGCGCGCAGCACACGCCAGACTCCGGCTCTCGAGCCGTACTCGTAGAGCGACTCCATGCTCATGTGGCGCATCGGAAACGGCTGTGCGTTGACGATCTCCGAGAGGAAGACCTCCGAGGCCGGATCGCCGTCCAGCACACAATTCTCCGCGCCCTCTTCGTAGTTCAGCACGAACTGCACCGCTATCCGGGCGCCGTTGGGCCAATCAGGGTGCGGCGGATTGCGGCCATATCCCACCAGGTCGCGCGGATACTGTGAAGTGCTGGACGACATAAACCGGAACAAGTGTGTCTGAGCGTGTTGCTCTTGAATGTACCGCAATCCGGGCGCACACCGCGAGTTGCACCGTGTTGGGGCTTGGACGCGGCGCGCCGGTACTGGCACCATGTGTTGATGGGAATCGAGCTTCATTCGATCGATTTCGTGCCCGAGCACGAGCGTCACGGCCGTGTCCGGGATCAGGGCCCCTTCTGGTTTCTCAGCAATTTCCACTTCTTTGCCATTGCGATTGGCTTTGTCGGACCGAGTCTCGGCCTGTCGCTGGGTGAGACGGCGCTGGCGGGAGCGCTGGGAATCGTGATCGGTACGGCGTTCCAGGCATTTCACGCCTCGCAGGGCGCCGAAATGGGTCTGCCGCAGATGATCCAGTCGCGCGCGCAATTCGGCTATCGCGGCGTGATCGTTCCCTTGGTGGCCACCCTCGTGAGCCTCGTAGGCTACAACGTGGTTTCAACTGTCCTGGTGTCGGCGGGTGCCCATGCGTTGTGGGGTGTGAATCGGGGCGCGATCGCCCTTGGCATGTCGGTAGCGGCCGCGGCACTGGCCATCTGGGGCTATGATTGGTTGCACCGGGTATTCAAGATCCTGTTCTGGATCACCCTGCCGCTGTTCTCGATCCTGAGTCTGGCCATTTTATTCGGGAAGGCGGGCGGCACCCCCCATGTGGCGGCCGGTTTCAGCTGGGCGGCCTTTGTGACCCAGGTGGCTTCCGCGGCGAGCTTCAACATCACCGCTGCGCCCTACGTCTCTGACTATTCCCGTTACCTGCCGACCCGGACGCCGCGTGGCCAGATCATCCTCAATGTGTTTGCCGGCTCGGCGCTTTCGGCTATCTGGCTGATCGTGGTCGGTGCGTGGCTAGCGACCCACCTCGGCGTCGATGACGGTCTGTTGGCGCTCAAACAGGCGGGTGATGTGCTGTGGCCGGGACTAGGCTCGATTCTGGCGGCGGTGTCGATCGCCGCGCTGGTCGCGACGGTGGGTATGAATGCCTACAGTGCCATGCTCACCTTCGTGACGACCGTGGATTCACTGCGGCCGGTGACACCGACGCGCAGCCTGCGGGTCGTGGTAATCCTCGGTGTGATGGTTGTGTGGATCGCCGTGGCAGTTGGCTTTGGTGGTAACGCCGTCACCTACGTCAACGGCATGCTCGTCATGATGCTGTATTTCCTGATGCCCTGGACCGCGGTCAATCTGATCGATTATTTCTTCTTGCGGCGGGGCCGTTACTCGATTCCGGATCTATTCCGGCCCGACGGCCTGTACGGGTCCTGGGGAATTCGCGGTCTGTTTGCTTATGCTGTGGGCTTCATAGTCAGCGTGCCGTTCTTCGTCGTGCCCAATGTCTACACGGGCCCGGTAGCCGGCCGCCTCGGCGGCGTCGATATCGGCTGGCTGGTGAGTGCTCTGGCAGCCTCGGTCACCTATCTGCTCGTGAGCCTGCGATTCAACGCTGCCGACGAGCGTGTCGTCCCCGTAGCGGCGGGGCTCGTCATGAGTCCGCAAATACCGTCTTCAGGTCCGTAACAGGCTCCTCCCGCTCGAACAGCACCAGGTCGCTCTCGATCTGGACCAGATGTTTGAGCATTGCCGCCGCGAGTCCTTCGGCGTCCCGCCGCTCGATGAGCTTGATCAGATTCGCGTGCGCCAGGTGCGAGCAACTGCTCACGTCCGGCCGCTCATAGATGGCGGTGATGAGTGAGGATCGCGCCATCAGCTCGCGCAGGAATCCGGCAATGACCCGATTGCCGACGATTTCCGCCAGCAAAGTGTGGAATTCGTGCGAGGCCTTGAGCTCGAAGGCCCGATCGGTGCTGCGCTCGCCCTGGCGCTCCTTCTTGATGTGGTCTTTGAGCCGGCGTACCGCCGCCTCATCCGCCGTACGGACAATTTCCGGAGCCAGGGCAACTTCAATCAACCGACGGGCCGCGAAGACCTCTTTCGCTTCTTTCACCGTCGGGTAGGCGACTGCCGCTCCGCGATTACGATGGATCGTGACCACCTTATCGCGAGCCAGGGAGTGCAACACCGAGCGGATCCGCATCCGGCTGACCCCGAACACCTCACCCAGCTGGTCCTCGACCAGCCTGGCCCCGGGCAGCAGGCGGTGCTCGGCAATGGCCGCGTGGATGCGGTGATAGATATGGGTTTCGGGCGACTGCCCGGATCCGGCCGTCTCTGTCTCGATCCCTCGAGCATTCTTCCGCGTTTTTCGCATCGTCAATCGGGCCACTTTTGCACTAAGGGGCCCACGACGCATGGAGAGACCGGCGTCGCGGGCCACCCATCATAACCACGGCCGTACGGAGGCCGCCAGCGAGGCACAACGTGGCGGTCTGGGACGGGTGCCAGAGAATCTTCACTTTGTCGACAAGATTGTTCACAATCGGTAGATGCATTGTTCATTAACTGTGCACAGGAACGGGCGCGCGCACCACGGCGTGGCGCCCGGTCGGGGAAGGACGGCCACGCGGAGGTGCGGCGGTCTGCGCGACCACGTGTCCAAAAACGTCATGCGCAGCGGTGCTCTGGTTGATCGCCGGGGCGCCAATATCGGAGGTTTTTCACGCATTTACGCGCATCGCGTAGCCACGGCAACGGCTTGCGCGCCTGCGGCAAACACGACACCCCTGCCTGCCTGCGCGCGGCCTGCGTCTGGTTGGCATGGAAGCTGCTTGATGGTGTGGCACGCGTCACGCCGGGCAAGCCGGCGCCATCTAACAAGTCGCGATTGGGGAGCAAGTTGTATGCGTTCATTCCTCATTACCGGCGGTCTGCTCGCCGCATTCGCGGTCGTCGGCCCTGTTGCCGCGGCAGAGGCTGACTCGGCTGCCGATGGTGGCGACAATGCCGCAACCCTCGCCGAGGTGGTCGTCACCGCGAACAAGCGGGAAGAGAACACCAAGGACGTGCCTGTCAGCGTTGGCGTCCTGGACGGCCGGAGCATCGAGGCGCTTCATGTCGAAGACCTCGAAGACGTTTCACGCATCGTGCCTGGCGTTTCCTTCGCAGCCCACAACAACGGGCCGAACGGACCTGGGCAGGACAACATCACCATTCGCGGTATCAGCTCGACGGTCGGCAATCCGACTGTCGGCATCTATATGGACGAGGTCCCGATCATCACCATCACGGGGTACGAGGGTGACGCGGAGCCCAGGCTGATCGACATCGACCGGATCGAGGTTTTGCGCGGGCCGCAAGGAACCTTGTACGGCGCGAGCTCCGAGGGTGGAACGATCCGCTTCATTACCAACCAACCGGATTCTCACGAATTCAGCGGCTGGATCCGGCAGGAAGGGTCACACACGCAGCATGGAGGCTATAACTACGACACCAAGGGAGTGATCAACATCCCTGTCGTCGAAGACGTCTTCGCGTTACGCATATCCGCCGAGTATGGCCGCGAGAGCGGCTATATCGATCGCTACGGGCTCGCCGGGTCACTGGCCGCGGGGACGGCCACGGCCGGCTCGCTCGTCAGACGTGGAATCAACTCGGACGACAATGTCGCCATCAATGTGAAAGGCCTTTGGACGATTGCTCCCGACTTCACGGTCACGCCGGCGATCCTCTATCAGCGCACCGCTGCCGGGGACGCCTCGACCTTCATACCGGCAGTCGGTCTCTACAACACATTCAACCAGGTGTCCGCCTCCGACACCGACTCGATGCTCCTGCCCAGCCTGACGATCAAGAAAGGCCTGGGGTTCGCCGATCTGACCAGTATCACGAGCGATCTCAACCGTCGCGTCGAGCGCATCTCGGACGGCACGAACTTCAACTCCGCGGCCATCGCGGCGTTCTTCCTCGACACGGCCGGGGTGCCGCCCTACACGGACCACCAGGCCGAGAACGATAATATCCTGGGAAATACCATCTCACCGGTGACCTTCACCGATCATTTCAACACCTGGACCCAGGAGTTCCGCCTGTCTTCTCCCGCCGAGCAGAAGCGCGTGAAGTGGGTCGCCGGCGCCTTCGTCGCGGACCAGGAATGGTCGCACCTGGATTACGAGACCGCGCCCGGCTTCAGCAACTCCTTTCAGAGCATTTACGGCTATAACATCAACACGGACCCGGTTCTCAATCCGAGTGTCGGCACGCCGCCGTACAATCCGAACTTCTGGGACAACGACCTGGTATGGACCGTCAATGATCACAACGATGTAAAGCAATACGCCCTGTTCGGACAGATCGACATCGACGTGCTGCCGACGTTGCACGTCGGCATTGGCGAGCGTTATGTGTGGGCGGAGGAGAAGTTCAGCGAAACGGGCGGCGGATTTTTCGACTTCGGCGGCGCCGGCACCGCGGGTGTTCCGTACACCCAGTCTGCCCGGTTCTCGAAGTCGACCCCGAAATTCACCATCACTTACGACGTGAGCAACGACTCCAGCCTGTATGCCTCGGCGGGCGAGGGCTTTCGCCTGGGCGGAGCCACGACGCCCAATACGAATGCGGCCTGCGTCGCAGGTCTGCTGCAGTTGGGCGACACGAGCGCGCCGAAGACCTACGGTCCCGACCAGCTCTGGAGCTATGAGTTCGGCACCAAGAACCTGGTGTTCGACAAGACCCTCTCGGTCAACGCCGACGTCTATTACATCGATTGGAAGCAGATTCAGCAGACGATCACCATTCCGATCTGCGGCGGCGCCTTTAACGCGAATGTCGGCGACGCGACGGCCATCGGTGGCGAGATCGAGGTGCGCTACAAGCCCCCGGTCATCTCCGGTCTGACCCTCAGCGCCAATTTCGGTGGCGAACATGCCTACATCACGGCGACGAACAACGCTCAGACAGCCGCCGTCGGTCAGGATGTTCTGTACACTCCCAAGTACACGGCTAACGCGACGGCAAACTATGGCTGGCACGTGACGGATGAGGTCGCAGCGTTCGTTCTCGCCGACTACGAGTACACTGGGCAATCCTTTGGAAGCTTCATTATTTCGACGCCCGACGCCCCCAACCCGTCGTATATCAACCATTCCTACAGCGCCGTCAATCTCAGCACGGGTGTCAATGTGGGCCGCTACCAGCTGTCGCTGTTCGCCAAGAACCTGTTTGACAACAAGACCATCCTGCAGGCGCCGACCATCAACTCAGTCACCATGGGCTACACCCTCCGGCCTCTGACGGTTGGTGTGTCTCTGCAGGCGAAATTTTAAAAGCGAGTGAATGTGCCGCAGTGATGCGCATCAAGATCATCAATCCAAACACCACCGCGTCTTTTACGGAGCGGTGTCTGATCGCGGGCCGTGCCGTTGCTGCTCCTGGCACCGTGATTCTCGCCGGGCAGCCCTCGCGAGGTACCCCGTCGGTCGAGAGTTACGTCGACGAGGCAACCGCCATATTGGGAGTCATCGAGCAGGTCAGAGCAGGGGAGGCGGAGGGAGTGGACGGGTACGTTATCGCGTGCTTCGGCGATACTGGGCTTGAAGCCGCACGTGAGGTCGCTAAAGGTCCGGTGGTCGGAATGACCGAAGCGGCGCTGTACGCGGCTGCGCTGATTGCGCCGGTTTTCTCGATCGTGACGCTGCCGCCACGCACCCGGGCCTTTGCCGAGCGGGTGTTGTGGCACGCGGGTCTCGAAAGGCGCTGTCCGAAGGTGCGAACCATCGACGTCACCGTTCTCGACTGCGACGACGAGGCGTCTGTAGTCATGGAGCCTTTTATTGCCGAAGCCCGCCGGGCCATACTCGAGGACAACGCGGAGGCCATTATTCTGGGCTGCGCTGGGCTGCAGCCCTTGGTCGAGCCGCTGAGTTTGACGCTCGGGGTACCGGTGATCGAGGGTGTGGCTGCTGCCGTAAAGCTTGCCGAGGCGCTGGTCGCTATGCGCCTGGTAACGAGCAAGCGCGGAGCATGGGGCTATCCGCCTCAGGCGGCCGAGCGCCCCGGAGGACCGCGCTGAAGACCATCATCCGCAACGCGCGCGTTCTGACGATGGATGCGGCGGACACTGAACATCCAACGGCGACGGTCTACGTCGAGGGTGGGGTGATCACTGCGGTTGAGCCGGAAAACGCAGGTGAGGGCGGCGCCGATCGCGAGATCGACGCAACCGGCCACCTGTTGATGCCCGGCCTCGTCAACGCCCACTTCCATTCCTCGGTCAATCATCTCAAGGGATCTCTCGACAGCCTCCCCCTCGAGATTTTCATGTTGTACGAGTCGCCGTCCCACGGTGCTACGGTTGAGCCTCGCGCTGCCTACGTCCGCACCATGCTCGGCGCACTCGAGATGCTCAAGAGTGGCGTGACGGCAGTTCTGGACGATGCGTTTTTTGTCCCCGCTCCCTCGCCCGAGCTCATCGACGCCGTCATGCAGGCCTACGAGGATTGCGGCATTCGCGCCGTTCTTGCGCTCGACCAGCCCAATGTACCTGAGCTCGAAAAGTTACCCTACTTGCGGGACCTGCTGCCTCCTGCGCTACGCGCTCAGGCCGCTGCCGCCCCGCCAATGGATGCCGCGGGTCTGCTGGCCTGTTACCAACACCTAATCGAGCGTTGGCACGATCGCGATAACGGGCGTTTGCGCGCGGCTGTCTCCTGCTCCGCCCCCCAGCGCGTCACTACCGAGTATTTCCGGGCTCTCGACGATCTCAGTAGCCGGTATGGACTGCCGTTCTACATCCACATCCTCGAGACCAAATTGCAAAGGGTTTTCGGGGAAGAGTGCCTCGGTGGCCGCTCGTTGATTCGCTATGTTCACGATGAGGGCCTCCTCAGTGACCGCCTGAACATCATTCATGGTGTGTGGCTCGACGAGACCGACATGGATCTGATCGCGGCGGCGGGTTGCGTGTTGGCTCACAATCCGATCAGCAATTTGCGCCTCGGCAGCGGCATCATGCCGTTCCAGAAGCTGCGTTCGCGTGGGATTCCGATCTGCCTCGGAACCGATGAGTCTATTGCCGACGACGCGGTCAACATGTGGTCGGTCGCGAAGCTCACCGGCTTGATTCACAACATCAGTGCGCCGGACTACCAGCTCTGGCCAAAAGCCGGCGACGTGCTCGATTGTTTGATTCGCGGCGGCTCACGGGCGATGCGCGCGCCACGGCCGATCGGGCAGATTGCGGTCGGCCACCAGGCCGACCTGATCCTGGTCGATCTGGATACGCTGGCGTTCACTCCGCTCAACGATTTGCGCCGGCAGCTGGTGTACTGTGAGAACGGCAGCTCGGTCCGAATGACCATGGTCGCGGGGAAGATCGTGTATGAGCAGGGAGCCGTCACCGGAATCGATGAGCCGGCATTACGCAGCGAAGCTCGGGAGTTGGCGGCACGACAGAAGTCGGCAAACGAAGCGGCGCAAGACGTCGCGCGTGAATGGCTGCCGTACTATCGCGAGATGTATTTGCGCGCGGCCAGCCGCGACGTGGGTATGTGGCGTTGGGCCGGTGATGGACGCACGCGGTGAGAGGGGGATGCAGCGCTTATGAGTAAAAGTGGCCGTGTGCCGGGGTCTGCATTGCGCACACATACGCGATACGCGTATTCGCCCATTGTGCGCAGAGCCCCGTTGTTTCGTTGGCCAAACGGGGCCCGACTGGCGATCTATTTCGCACTAGGACTCGAGCAATATTCGCTCGGCGAGGGTCTGACGGAAGACCTGGTGCCGGGCATCGCGCCGCCGGATGTGTTGAACAACTCGTGGCGCGATTACGGCAACCGGGTCGGTGCCTGGCGGGTCCTCGACGCGTTCCGCCAACAAGGGGTCCCGCTCGCGATCCTGCTCAACAGCGCGCTCTGCGAGCACGCTCCTGAGCTCGTTTCGACATGCAATGCGGCGGGTTGCGAGATGATCGCCCACGGCTATTCGAATTCCGACACCATGGCTGGCATGGCCGAGGCTGATGAGTCCGCCTACATCCGCCAGGTCGCGACCCAATTACAGGGCGTCACAGGCAAGGCGCCCGCCGGCTGGGCCAGCCCCTGGATCGCCGAAAACGCGCTCACACCTGATCTGCTGCACGAGGCGGGATTTACCTACCTGTTGGACTGGTGCATGGACGATCAACCTGTGTGGATGACGACCCGAGCGGGGCGCATCCTGTCCGTACCGTACTCGCAGGAGCTCAACGACAGCTCCGCCATCATCGGCCGCCAGGTTGGGGCCGATGAGTTCTCCGGCATGATCATCGATCAGTTCGAGGAGATGCGCCGGACCGCGGGTGATGAGCCCCTGGTGATGAGTGTGATCCTGCATTCGTTCATCAGTGGACAGCCCTTTCGGTTGCGGGCGCTACGCCGTGCGCTCGACCATATCCTGAAGGCGGGGGAGCCGCTGTGGATCACTCAACCGGGCGCTATAGCGAGCCATTTCCAGACGGTAGCAGGCGCTTGCTAGTCTTGGCTCGCCACCGTTGTTTGCTACGGCGTTTGTCGGTGGCGCTCTTTCTAGTGAGTTTTGTCGTGCTTTCGGACGGCTGCGGCTCACACGGCGACCGGCCGATCGTCGTAGCCTCCGTTAGCGATGTGTCGAGTCTCGATCCGCATCTGCTCGACGTCAATCATCCGACCGGCAGCGTAATCTGGTCGCTGTTCGACAGTCTCGTGCGGCGCGGGCCCGATGGCGCCGATCTGCCGCGCCTCGCGCTTTCCTGGGACCGGCTCGATGACCTGACCTGGCGCTTCCATCTGCGTACGGACGTCAAGTTTCAGGACGGCTCGCCGTTCACAGCAGCCGACGTGAAATTCAGCTTCGATCGCATGAATCAGGCCCCGTTCAGCGCATTACAACAGCTCTGGCAGCAGACCACCCTGCAGGAAGTGCGGATCGTGGACGATCACACGATCGAGCTGCGGACGCGCAAGCCCAGTGTCACGATGTTGTATTGGCTCGAAGAAGCCTTCGTCGCGCCGAAGGCATACTACTCGACACACGATGCTGCCTACGTCAATACCCATCCGCTCGGATCCGGGCCTTATAAGCTGGTGGAATGGATTCAGGGCGATCACGTCACCCTGACCGCGAACCCGGGCTATTTTGGCGGGCCGCCGGCACTCAAGGACGTCGTCTTCAAGGTCGTGCCGGACCTGAGCGCGAGGCTCAATGGACTGGCGACGGGCGACATTGATCTGGCGTTGGAGCTGACCCCGGACACGCTGTCGCAGGCGAATACCGCGAGCTCGCGCGGTGTCGAGACACTGGGCCTGCGCAAGTTGCATTTCGGAATTTCTCAGCATTCCAGCGTTGCGGCTTTGCGTGATCCGCGCGTCCGCCGTGCTCTGAACTATGCGATTGATGTGCCGACCATGATCAAGTCGCTCATGCACGGCTCCACCGTGCCGCTGGCAAGTGTGGTCAATCCACCCAATGCGAACCCCGACCTCACTCCTTACGGATATCACCCGGATCGGGCCAAACAGTTGTTGGCCGAGGCAGGATTTCCCAACGGCTTTGATCTCGATATCAACTTCACGCCCATGTGGGGGCAGGACAAGGACGTGTCCGAGACCGTGGCCGGGTATCTGAACGCAGTCGGGATTCGCACCCACCTGCACGCCGACGAATGGAACGACTTCCGCCGTAAGCTCAGTGATGCGTCCTTCGACGGCCTCTTTTATGCCGGCTGGGCCGCACTGATCAATCCCCCCGTCGAGCTGGTGATCTTCACCTGTCACCAGGAAGATAACGCCAGCGGTTACTGCGATCCGAAGTACGACGAGTTGGTGCATTCCGCGAGCACCGAGTTCGATGTGACCCAACGCAAAGCGGAGATCGATGCCGCCCAGAAGATCGTTTGGGACGACGCGTACTGGATTTTCCTGTGGCGCGCGCCGCTGTATGCCGGTCTGTCCAATCGCATTGACTACACCTTGCGGCCGGACGACTACCTGGAGATCTACCTGGCCAAGCCGCGCCCGTAAGCGGATGGGGAAGAAGCGCGCGCCATGTTGTCTTTCACGCTCGGCAAGCTGATTCGTGCTCTGACGGTGCTGCTGGGCGTCTCGTTCCTGACCTTCATCATCGGCCATTCGAGCGGCGATCCGGTACGACTCATCGCCCGCGGCGATGCGACCGAAGAGCAGAGGGCGCAATTGCGCCATTCCCTTGGGCTCGATCGTCCCGTGCTCGAGCAGTACCGGATCTATGTTGGTAATGCGCTGCACGGTGACCTGGGGGTTTCCTATCGGCAACACGTCGACGTCAGCCGGCTCATCGCTCTGCGGTTGCCGAATTCACTGGAGCTAGCCGGTGCCGCATTCGTGCTGGCCATGGGTATTGGCTTCGCTCTCGGCATCCTCTGCGTTATTTACAGAGACACCGTGCTCGACAACGTGATTGCCGGTCTCTCCGTCCTGGCACAGGTGGTACCGGGGTTCTGGTTGGGGTTGGTGTTGGTACTGCTGTTTGCTGTTCATTGGCGCGTCTTTCCGGTGTCGGGCTCGGGGGATCTGACGCATCTGATCCTGCCGGCGGTCACACTGGCGCTGCCGACGCTCGGCCGCATGACGCGGCTGGTACGGGGCGGAATGCTCGAGGTGCTGCAATCCGATTACATTCGAACGGCCCGCGCCAAGGGACTCAGCGAGCGGCAGGTGCTGCTGGGCCATGCCGCCAAGAATGCTTTGTTGCCCTTGGTCACCCAGGCGGGACTGGAACTCGGTGATCTCGTCGGCAGCGCGTTTATCATCGAGACCGTGTTTGCCTGGCCGGGGCTCGGGCGTATGGCGATCAACGCGGTTCAACAGCGTGACTTCCTCGTCGTGCAAGGCTGCGTGCTAGTGATCGCTGCCGGATTCGTACTGATCAATCTGGCGGTCGATTTGCTATATGCAGTGATAGATCCCCGGGTGAGGGCGCAGACATGAGCTTCTGGGCTCGACTCATCCGCTGCCCGCCAGCCCGCCGCGGATTAGTGATGCTAGTAGTTATGATCGTGGTCGCCCTGGCAGCGCCGTTGTTGGCGCCAGCGGACCCGTGGAAGGTCCAGCCCGCCGCACGGCTGTTGCCCCCCTTGTCGCGGTCGGCGGTGGACGGCGCGGACGCTTCTGGCAACAGCGCGAATGCCTGGGGCCCCGGCACGGGTGTTTCAGGCAACGCACAGACCAGCCCCGGCGCGACGACCCTCCACCTCCTCGGCACCGACTCCGTCGGCCGCGACGTCCTGAGCCGCCTCATCTACGGCAGCCGCGTCTCCCTGACCGTGGGCTTTGCAGCCATGGTGTTGAGCGCACTCTTCGGCAGCCTGATTGGTGTCATCAGTGGCTACTTCGGCGGTATCGTCGAAAGCCTCACGGGTTGGCTGGTCGATGTGCAACTCTCTTTTCCCTTTTTGTTGCTGGCCATATTTCTCCTGGGCGCCCTGGGCGGGGGTACCCTCGCCGTGATCCTGATCCTCGCGCTTGCAACCTGGGTCAACTACGCCCGCATCGTCCGCGCCCAGGTGCTCTCGATCAAAAATCAGGGCTATGTCGAAGCGGCCCACGCCACCGGCGCCAGCGTGGGACGCGTGTTGTTCGTTCATATCCTCCCCAACACGCTAGCGCCCATCTGTGTCGTGGCGAGTTTTTCCATGGCCCAGGCCATTCTCACCGAGGCGGCCCTGAGCTTCCTGGGCGTTGGGCTCGATCCCTCCACCCCCTCCTGGGGCACCATGCTCAACGATGGCCGCGACTATCTGCTGACAGCCTGGTGGATTTCCACCATGCCCGGTATAGCCATCGGATTCACGGTGTTGGGTGTGATGCTCTTCGGTGAGGGTCTTCGCGAGTTGCTCGACCCAAGAGGCATGCGATGAGCGCGGCCTTACTCGATGTCGAGCAACTCGCTGTCAGTTTCGTCAGCCGGGCAGGCGCGCGCACTGTCGTAGCCGACGTGTCGTTCCAGCTCGAGCCCGGCGAGGCCGTCGGTGTAGTAGGAGAGTCCGGCTCTGGCAAGACCCTATCCATGCTGTCACTGCTGGGTTTGTTGCCCGACGGCGCGCACGCGCGGGCAGCCCACGCCCGATTCGACGGGCGCGAACTGTTGAGTCTGACCACAGCGCAGCTCAATGCCATCCGTGGCCGAGAAATCGCGATTGTCTTCCAGGATCCTCTCACGGCCCTCAACCCGGTTCTGACCATAGGCCGACAAATTACCGAAGTGATTCGCCGCCATTTCCCCGTCTCGAAGGCCGAGGCCAGCCAGCGTGCCGAGCAGCTCCTGGCGCGAGTTGGTATTCCGGATCCGCCCCTGCGACTCCGCCAGTACCCACACCAGTTCTCCGGCGGGATGCGACAGCGTGTGACGATTGCCATGGCACTCGCCGGTGAGCCGCGCATCCTCATCGCCGACGAGCCCACTACGGCCCTCGATGTCACCGTGCAGGCTGAAATCGTGGGCTTGGTCCAAAGCCTGCAGCGACAAACGGGCATGAGCGTCATCTGGGTAACGCACGACCTCGCGCTCTTAGCGCGAATCGCCGAACGTGTCCTGGTGATGTACGGCGGCCGCCTCGTCGAGGACGCACCCGCCGAGCACGTGTTTGCTTCGCCCCGCCACCCGTACACCCAGGCGTTGCTCTCTAACCTGCGCCCGCGCGCCTCATTGCCCGCGCAAAGCGGCTCGGCGCTCGCTCAAGGTGCTCCGGCATTCGCTGAGGGCGCCTCGGTGTCAGTGCACACCGGGGGTGACGCCGCCTCAGTTGGGTGCCCCTTTGCGCCACGCTGCCCGAAAGCCTTGGATAAGTGCCGCACCACGGCTCCCCCACTCAGCGCAATCTCCGAGCGTGTACGCGTCGCCTGCTGGGCCGTGCGTCCCGACGAACCGAACGGCGCGAGCATTCCAAAACCATGACCTCGCCGAACGTAATCCTCGCCTCGCGTCAACTCACCGTGACGTACGGAACGACGCGCGCGTCCTTCCTACGCTTAAAACCCAACGTCGTGCAGGCGCTGCGCGGCGTCGATCTCGACATCTACGCCGGCGAGACTCTCGCCCTAGTCGGCGAAAGCGGCTCCGGAAAAAGCACGCTGGCGCGCGCGCTCGTCCGCTGCATCCGTGCAAGCTCTGGCACCGTGGCCTTCAAGGGTTCCGACATAACAACGTCCTCCGGCCGCCCCCTGCGCGCGCTACGCCGGCATCTACAGATGATCTTCCAGGATCCCTTCGGCTCCCTCAATCCTCGCCTGAGCATCGGCTCCGCCGTTGGCGAGCCGCTGATCGTCCACGGGTTAGCCAGCGGCCGCGAACTCAAATCGCGGGTCGCGGAATGTCTCGCGCTCGTTGGTTTGGACGCGTCTGTGGCAAACCGCCGCCCGCACGAATTCTCTGGCGGCCAACGGCAGCGTATCTGCATAGCACGAGCGCTTGCCTGCCGACCGGAACTGATCGCAGCCGACGAAGTGCTGTCGGCCCTCGATCTTTCTCTACGCGGGCAGATGCTCGAGCTGTTCCGCCAGCTCAAAGAGCGGCTGTCGCTCACCTATCTATTTATCTCCCACGACCTGGGGGTCGTTCGCCAGATCTCCGACCGCGTGGCAGTCATGTACCTGGGGCGCATCGTCGAGTTGGCAGCGACTCCCGACCTCTACAGCCATCCCAGACATCCCTACACACACGCGTTGTTGGCAGCCGTTCCGATCGCCGACCCGGTCGTAGAGCGCTCGCGTCAGTACGCGTCTTTGCCCGGCGAGCCGCCCAGTCCCGCGAGGCCGCCATCAGGCTGTGCTTTCCATACACGTTGTCCGCGAGCGGTCGAGCGCTGCCGGACCGAGACGCCGCAGTTGAATGAACTGACACCGGGGCACGCAGTCGCATGCCACAGGCCCTACTGACGGCCCGACGTAGCATTGAAGCCCTAACTGCACGAACCAAATCTCACCTTCTAGTCAAACTGCAACAGAGACCATCATGCATCCGTTCCCACCTGGACACACCTTCGCCGCCGATTTCGCACTTGCGGTGACACGCTCTGTAGACCTGCCGAACCTCCGTCGTGTCGTCAGCGAGCACGTTGAGGCCGCGGTCCGTGACCCTCGCGTCTCAGGCGCCCAACGGATAGTGATGGGCGGCTCCGGCGACAGCATGTTCGCGGCGGTCGCTCTGGCGCAGGCGTTTCGGCGTTGGACAGGGTTGCCAACCGAGGGGCGCACGGCCATCGAGCTCGCGCGCTACGAGACTCCTCTGTTGAGTCCGAAGGACCTGGTCATCAGCATTTCAAACTCGGGCAGCTCCTCTCGCGCACGCGAAGTCGTTTTGCTGGCGAAGGACCGCGGCGCGCCGACGCTTGGCGTGACCGGCAGTATGACCGGCGCCCTGGCACGCCAGGCCGACTTCGTGGTGCATCGCCCGGTTCATGAGGAAATTGGCCTGCCTTCATACTACGGGCGCTGCCTCCTGAACTTCGCTGAGTACATGGCGGTGTTGTACGCCCTTTACTCGTTTGCGCTCGCGCTGGGTGTAAAGCGAGGACACATCACGGCCGCAACGCAGGCCGAGCGTTTGGATCGCATCGAGAAGGCCATCGAGGCGCAGGGCGCGATTGCAGCCCGCATCGAGCCGGCGATCGCCAAGCTGTGCGAGCAATTGGGGGATATCGATACCATCTGGGCCATCGGTGCAGGCCCGAGCCAGGGCACCGCGAAGTACAGTGCGGCGAAGTTTCATGAGCAGATGCCCATCAACGGCATAGCGTGCGACTTGGAGGAATGGGCGCACCTGGAATACTTCCTGACACTCAAATGGGGCCCCCGCAGCGTCGTTATGGTGATCGCGCCGCCTGGCAATAGTCTCGACCGCGCGCAGGAGATGGTTCGTGGAATCGGCAATGCGGGCGGCCGCGCGATCGTGGTACACGCCACTCCCGAGGTCGCGTTCCCCGAGGCCTTCCTGTCGATCGACGTCGGAGACGATGTTGACGAGTGGCTATCGCCTCTGGTCTATCATATGCCCGCGCAGCTGTTGGTATTGCACATGGCTGCGCGCGCTGGGATTCCCTTTATTCCGATGAGGCGCCATGACGAGACGTGGCTCATCGCCAAGGGAATCGTCCGCGACCGCGCGCAGGGACTCGGCTGACCCGATCACTCCACGGCGCCTCCGGAGGGATTTTTGGCCGCACAAATCAAGCCCGATCTGATCATCATTGGCCAGGTCACCGTCGACGACGTCGTGCCCGCGGCTCCGGGCGCCTGGCGACGGCAGATCGGTGGCAGCAGTTTGTATGCGCTCGCCGGCGCACGCCTGTGGCTCGATGCGTCCCGTATCGGCCTGGTCGCGCGGGTAGGGCGTGACTACCCCTTCGACATAGAGGCCCTGCTTTGCGGCGTCGGGTTGCAGCACATTGCGCTGGCGAAATTTCCCGGCGAGCACCTCGTGGAGTGGCTCATCTACGAGGCAGACGGGAGCCGACGCTCGCTACCGAGGAACGCGCAGCTGTTGGATGTTGGGGCAGAGGGTGATGTGGGGTCGGAGGGTCATGTCGAGTCGGAGGGCGATGTCGGGTCTGACCTGGACGCCGGCGTATCTCCGGGCGCTGGCCCTGAGCGTGCCCAGATCAGCCGAGGGGCCCGAGCTGAGGGCGACACCCATCGCGCCCCCGCGTCTCTACATCCCTACCGCCAGAAGCTCCTCGACATCGCACCCACCGCCGAGGAAATTCCGCCGTCCTGGCTGCCCGCAGCGGCCATACACCTATGCCCTCAGGTCAGTACTCGGCACCGCGACAGCCTGCGGTTCCTCCGCAACTCAGCCCGCTGGATCTCAGTAGATCCCTCTCCCCACTACAGCCGCTCGTTAGACCCGACCGGCCTGGCGCAATTTCTAGAAGGCGCGACCGCCTTTCTACCCAGCGCACAGGAAGTACGCCCGCTATTGCGTAATAAAAATCCCGAAGCCGTAGCGCTGGAATTGCACCACGCCGGTTTCGCTGAAGTAGTGTTGAAGCGAGGTGCAGACCCCGTCGTCCTCTCGACAATGGACGCGACGCAGACCGTCCCCATCGCCGCCACGCACCCCGTCGATCCAACTGGTGCCGGCGACAGCTTCTGCGGCGCCTACGCAGCCTGCCGCCTGCTGGGTCACGAGCCCGTCGAGGCCGCCCGTCGCGCTGCCGCCAGCGCCGTGTTGGTTGTAGGCTGCAGTGGTGTCGAGGCGGCCCTTCAACTCACCACACCGAGAGTGTGAGACGGAAGCTTCCCGGTACGCTGAAGTTGCGTCCGGCCTCAGTCGCAGAAGTAGGACGCTTCCGCACGCCAAGTGACCCGCTGACCTCTTGGTTCCTGGCGTTTCCCTGGCGCCGTGGGCGCTGTTTCGCGGTGCGCGGCTTCTCGCGTCCGCTGCGTCGGATGTCCGCTGGTGCAACACGCGTACAAGTAACATGTGCGGACTCGTCACGGTAAGTGCCACGCGGTTCACACGCGTGTTGGACGAGAAATAACTCACGGACATAAGCCTGTTCTCTGTTGAGATATCGTCGATTTCTCATCATTACAGTGTGTCTTCAACACAAATAAAGGATTGCTTTCAGAGTCAGCTCGCGTTGAGATAGCAGCTTACCCCTTGCTCGCATGCACTCGACTGCTCACTCGTGCCTGACTCGGACTCGCTGTATCACCGGCTGTTTGCCCATCCGCGGATGGTGGAGGGGCTCGTGCGCGAGTTCGTTCCGCGGGCCTTGGTCGCTGACCTGGATTTCTCCGGACTGCAGCGCATCAATCCCAAGTTTCACTGCGGCCGCCGTTCGGCGCGACGGCGCGAAGGCGATGTTATCTGGAGACTGCCGACCTGTGAGGGCAGCGACATCTATCTGTATCTTCTGATCGAGTTCCAAAGCGAGAGCGACGCATGGATGGCCGTGCGCACGCAGGTCTACCAGGGCCTACTGTGGCAGCAGGTCATTGACGAGCAGAAACTCAAGGCACCTGCGCGGCTACCCCCGCTGCTGTTGCTGGTGCTTTACAATGGCGAGCGGCGCTGGAAAGGCGCGAGCGCGATCAGAGAGCTGATCGCGCTCTCGCCGGATTCGGCGCTGTGGCCCTGGCAGCCACAAGTCCACTATTATTTGCTGGATATAGGCGCTTTTCCCAAGGACAAGCTGGCGCGGCGCGCCAGCCTCGCGGCGCTCCTGTTTCGCCTGGAGCAACGGCATTCTCCCGAGGAGCTCCAGGATCTGCTGGATGAGGTGATCAGCTGGTTCCG
>JAQGOE010000109.1 GCA_028293725.1 Gammaproteobacteria bacterium
ACGCTTACCGTCTGATCGGCCAGCATCTCAAGGATGAGTTTCATCGCAACGGCGATATGCAGCTATTGCTGCTGCGCTACACGCAGTCGCTGATCACGCAGATGTGCCAGACCGCAGTGTGCAACCGCCATCACTCGGTGGATCAGCAACTGTGCCGCTGGCTACTGCTCTCCCTCGACCGGCTTTCGTCCAATCAGTTGACAATGACACAGGAGCTCATCGCCAATATGCTCGGCGTGCGCCGCGAAGGTGTCACCGAAGCCGCCGGCAAACTGCACAAACTCGGTATCATCCGCTACGCCCGCGGACAAATCACGGTGTTGGACCGGCCAAAGCTGGAACAGCTGTGTTGCGAGTGTTATGCCGTGGTCAAGAAAGAAAGCGACCGCCTGCTGCCGGCTGCTGACCCGAAGCAGCGCCGAGGGCCTGGAGCGAAGCCGGCCGGCAGTGCGTGAGTACGCAGCGTCGCTCGGCGGCCGGATCACCGCGGCATTTCCGAGTCGCTCTGTCGCCCCGCCGAGTATGTACGCCACCGCACAGAGGGGCGCTCGGGATGCACGTAGCTTGCAGAAGTGCTGCACGAATTTCTCACCGCCAACCGAATTGACTTAATCAATCGGTGCCGACTCAAGGTCGCTCAAAGACACGCGCCGAAAGTGACCGACGCGGAACTGACGCACGGAATACCACGCTTCCTTGATCAGCTCATCAAGACGCTTCAGGTCGAGCAGACGTCCGACCCGTTGCAAAGCCGAAGGGTTTCCGGTCCTGCGGGCGGTTGGCCGGCGTTGTCCGAGATTGCCGTAACCGCGGCGTTGCATGGCCGAGAGTTATCCCAACAGGGATTCACGGTTGACCAGGTTGTTCACGACTACGGCGATCTCTGTCAGGCTATAACGGATCTGGCGTTCGAGCGCCGCATGCCGATCGAGATAGACGAGTTTCGAACTCTCAACCGCTGTCTCGACAATGGAATCGCCGATGCCGTCACGGAATATGCGTTTCAGCGCAGTTCTTTGATGGAAAATAATGGCGTCAAAGCCCTGAATGAGCGACTGGGATTTCTCGCGCACGAACTGCGCAATCTCGTTCACACGGCGACTCTGGCCGTCGTCGCCATCAAGGCCGGCAACGTAGGATTGACGGGCGCCACCGGCGCCGTCCTGGATCAGTCCTTGGTAGGATTGCGGAGTCTCATCGATCGATCCCTCGCCGACGTACGAGTCACCGCGGGAATGCCGCCGCGACACCAATTGATCTCCCTGGCCGACTTCATCGCCGACGTTGGAATTACCGCATCGCTCGAGGCGCAGACGCGCAAATGTAAGTTCACCGTCTCCGAAGTCGATACGGAGCTTGCTGTTGTTGTTGACCGGGACATGCTTTTCTCCGCGGTCGGAAACCTACTGCAGAACGCATTCAAGTTCACGCACCGAGACACCGAGGTCTCGTTGAACACCTACGCTGTCGCGGATCGCATCCGCATCGACGTCGAGGATCATTGCGGCGGCCTGCCATCGGGAGCCGCGGAAAAACTGTTTCTGCCGTTCACGCAGAACGGTGAGGATAGATCCGGTATGGGACTGGGACTGGCAATCTGCCGGCGCAGCGTCGAGGCCAACAATGGAGTGCTGCGGTTCCGCGACCTGCCGCGCTCCGGGTGTGTATTCACGATCGATCTGCCTCGACACTCGATTCCATGACAACCCATCCCCCCCGCATTCGCAAGCGCCTACTCGTCTCCGCAACAGCGCCGAGTGACTTCGATCGCGCTCTCGACCTAGCCGCAGCGGCCTCTTTTGAATACAGCTCGGAAGATCCTCAGCATTGTTTAGAGAATATATTGGACGATCACGTGGGACCCGGAGGGACGTATTGGTCCGGCGCGCGCGCTGATTCGATCGAGAGGTTGGTTATCACATTCGACACACCGCAGACACTGTCGAGGTTGGTGTATGAAGTCGAAGAGACCCAAGCGGAACGCACGCAGGAAGTCCGTGTCGAGGTGTCAGAAGATGCCGATCGAACCTATCGCACCGTGCTGAATCAGGAATATGCATTCAGCCCACGAGGAGCGACCTTCCAGCGGGAGGATATCCGGCTGCAACTATCGACCGTTACCCATATTCGGCTGACAATCGTCCCTAATAAAGGCGGCACCGGCAAGGCGACGCTCACTTCCCTGCATCTCTATTCTTGATATCCGGGATTGGGGGCGTGCTAACCAGTGCGGCAACGCTAGAGTCTCGGCTACGCTTTTCCCCAACAGGACTCACCTGGAGTTGAGCGATGCGGCTGGAGGGTACCCGGCGTACGAGCCGTTGCGCGCCGCCGGGCGAACGCTCAGGTTGTCGCTTTGATCTTCGTGATCTTCGAACCCTCCAGTGACACATCTGCAAGCAAACCCTTTTCACCGAAGATGAATCCGAGGATGGGCTTACCCACGACGGCGCTGTCATATTGCCCGCCGGCGCCCTCTGACACCACGGCGACCGCGGTGTCCGCGCCCACAGACCAGCCGTCGCTGGCTCTGAATCGATTGAGCGCCTCCTGGGTCATGAACAGGATGATTTCGCTATGCCGGGCGACGCCGAGGGTGAGACCGATCGAAGCAGATCCGACGCTGTAGTAATTGACGGATTCGCCCTTGAGCAGCAGGACGCCCTCGCCAAACTCGCCGGCGACTCCGACGCCACCCTTGGTCACGCGCGAAAAGACCAATACGCCCGCCGCGCCATCCACCAATTTCCGGTTCGCGGGGTTGAGCGCATAGAAGTGTTTCAGTGTCTTCGCGGCGCTCGCATCGAGCGCCGCTTTGCTGTGGGCGAGCGATTCGGCGCTCGCGACGAGGCCCAGGATCGTAAGTCCAATCGAGGCCACCAATGCTTTCAGTTTCATGGTATTGCTCTATCTTTGGGGAAAGTGATCCGAAAGACCCAGTTGCGGGAGATCGTCCTTGCCGGGTGACGGATGCGGCCCAACATAGACCCTGCTCGAGACTTCATCAGTGCGTTGCCGTACTCAGATCGCCGCGGCAAGGGTGGGTGCGCCGATGGTCAAGTAGCTACTGGCAGCAGGCCCGGAGATCGAAATGACCCCGACCGCCTCGATTCCCCCCCTTGGATTCGAATTCGACAACTTCCTGTTCGCCCTGGTCGGTGAGGACCGCAATGGAATGCCGCTCAGCGTCGTGTCCGTACTGGCACGAATGGAACTGGATCCCTGGGTGGAAGCTGCAAGCCTGGCAGATCTGCCGGCGGAAACGGCGGCGCGGAAACTGGCCGCGTGGCTCGATGCGCTTCCCGACCCCACTTTGAAGGCGGCGAGCCCCGACACCAGGGCTGCTCGTTTGATCGCACTGTTGCCGCGGCGGAAAACTCCCAACTCCCCGCCGCCTGTGGCGGCGACAGGTGCCGTCGCGGGAACAGGTGCCGTCGCGCCAGCCAAACCCCGAGCGCTCACCAAAGCGATCCTCGTCGCAATCTACCTGATCCTGTCGTTGTGTATTCAACTCTTCATTGCGCGCCGGGAAGCGCCGGCGAGCCCCGAACTCATGCATGCCCCGGCCTCCACAATCGTCCCGCCGTCAGGAGACTTCCGGAAGTGAGATTTCTAATACACTGACGACACCCTGCGGCCGGCACGAACACTCTCCGACCACCGCCGGCAAAAGCAGCACCACACCCTTGCCGAAAGCGTAATGGGTGCCACCATGTTCCAGCTGAGCGTTCCCGGCGAGGCACACCAGTACACGTGGCAGCGCCGCTGCACCGACCCTGAACGGGAGTTGTGCGGTGATTCGCGTCATGCCGAATTGATCACACTGAACCAGCTTCTCCCGTAGGACCGGCTGCGTCTGTTCCAACACCGGCGTGACGGGGCCGATGGCGCCCTGCTCGAAATCAATGCACGCCAGTGCCTGCTCCACCTGCAGAGGCCGCCGCTGACCGGTCCTGGGATCGCATTGGTCCCAGTCATAAAGGCGAAACGTCACGTCACTGTTCTGCTGTACTTCAAACACCATGACGTCGCTCAATGAATGAACGGTCCCAGCCCGTATGAAGACGACATCTGCGGGTTTTGGCGTGAAGCTGGCCAACTGATCTGCCACGGTTCCGGTTGCGATTGCCTGCCGCAACCCGTCCGCGGTGATACCGGGCTTCAAGCCCGCGAAGACACGAGCCTCGGACCCCTTTTCCAGAACGACCCACGCCTCGGTCTTTCCTGTATCGCCGGTCGAGATGAGCTTCTTGTGTGCATCAGATGGATGCACCTGAACCGAAAACCGCGTCCTCACGTCGAGGAACTTCAAGAGCAGTGGGAAACGACTGAAGCGCCCGGAAAGTTTGCCCAATAACTGCTGCGGAGACTGCGCTAACAATTGACGGAGGGTCTTTCCCTTCAGAGGACCATCGGCGACCAGACTGGCCTGGTCATCGCGGTCGCTCAGCAGCCAGGCTTCGCCCACGGGGTCGTCGCCGGATAAGCGCGTCGACAGGAGACCGGCCAAACGCCGGCCACCCCAAACCCGGTACTGGTAAATCGGTTCGAATCGCAGCGGATAGAGCGGTATCTCATTCATCGAACAGCCTTTCGGAGTGAGTACGGCAGCGCACGGAAGTCCCCCCGCCTACCGCAGTAGTATTACAGAATGAGCACACTAACCTTACGCTACCGCCCCTCGCGCACTGATGGTTTTGGCTTCGCTTCCCCCGCTCGGGCGCCGCGCAGAACCCAAGTCACCGCCCACGACGACCGGCTGAGGCCAAAAAAGGCACGACACGCGGCGGCGGCGGACCGATTCGACGGCAAATCTCCAGTCACCAGCACGCTTTTGACGCCTAGCGGCAGGTCCGTCCGTTGCACGTTGTGGCGAAAATCGGCGCGGACGCCCCTAAACTCATAGCTTTCCTGTGAGACGGCGCTCACAGGAGAGTCTCGTGTCAGTACCTTCGCGGTCCGCAGAAAAAAACCTTCTAGTCGCTGCGCTACCCGGCCCGGATCGGCGCCATCTGCTGGCACGCTGCCAACGAGTTGAGCTCATCCTTTCCGATGTGCTCTACAAGCCCGGTGAGCGCATTCGCCATGTGTATTTCCCCACCGAAAGCTTCATCTCTCTGATCACGCCGATCGACGGCCAGGCCAATCTCGAAGTCGGCCTCGTCGGCGACGAAGGCATGCTCGGGATCTCGTTGATGCTAGGAGTGGACGCCGCACCCATGCGCGCCCTGGTACAGGGCGCGGGCGCCGCCTGGCAAATGGAAGCGGCGCCATTCTGTCGTGAGCTCAAACATAGTGCGGCGCTACAACGAAGTCTGAACCGTTACCTCTACGTAACGCTGGCGCAGTTGGCACAGACGGCGGCTTGCACCCGCTTTCATCTCGTCGAGGCGCGGCTCGCCCGTTGGCTATTGATGACCCGCGATCGGGCCCACGCCGATGAATTCCACATCACTCACGAATTCATGGCCTACATGCTCGGCGTTCGCCGCGCCGGCGTTACCCGAGCCGCCACCTCTCTGCGCAAGCGCAAGCTGATCCGCTACAGCCGCGGCAAGCTGACGATCCTCAATGGGCGCGGCCTGGAAGCCGCGGCTTGCGGGTGTTATACGGTGGTCAAGGAAACGTACGCCCGGGTCCTGAGTTAGTTCCACGAGTCGGCTGATGCGTGCCAACTCGTGTGCGATCTCATTCGGCCGCAGCACGAAATCCACGCATCCAGTGTCGATAGCACTGATCGGTATGTTGGGAAAGCGCGCAGATCCGGGATACTGTGCAAACGTAATGCCGCCGGCTTGCCTGATCGCTCGTATGCCGGGCGCCCGGTCGGAACCTCCGCCTGACAGGATTACGCCGATCGCGTTATAGCCAAACTCCTGCGCAAGCGACGTGAATAGAGCATCCGCGGGGCTATCGATCCCGCTTGCGGCAGGTGTCACGCAAATGCGGCCGCCAGTCATTGTCGGGTTAGCATTTGGGGGTATCACATAGAGACGGCCGTGCTCCGCCACCAATCCGTCGTGCGCGTCTATCACCGGGAGAGTCGTTCTCTTCGCCAGAGATTCGGCGAGCGGTATCCCGCGGCTCGCAGCGAGTTGTTGAACGAAGATAAAGGCCGCCGCACAGTTGGCCGGCAAAGCGGACACCAACTCACAAGGGGCGGCAATATCACCCGCAAAGCAGGCCACGGCGACGATGAGGGGCACATCGACGGTCGAAGAAAGACGCGCTATGCGTTCCTCGATGCTCATCTTACGCAGACGGCATCCGCCGCGACTGACGGGTGATCAGGTTCGCGCTGTCCCGGCCGTAATATTCGAGCAGCTCAATTTCCTGCTGACGATCCAGCGACGACGCTACAGCGTACGCTGGAGCATCTTTCAGCGTCTTACGAGACAGGTCGACAGAGACATTGGAGCTGAGCCAGTTCACGCCCTGAATCCACTGCGGCGCGACGAGCACTTGATGACCGAGCCACCAGTTGCTCGCGTCCACGATGAGATAGCGAATGGCCCAGGTCTCATCGTCGACGAGCAGCCCCTCGACACGTCCGATGTAGCCGTCGCTCGCGTGAATGTGATATTTCAAAACAGCATTGCAACTGTGCAGGTGGGGATCGTCCCTCCCGAACGGCGCGACCGGAACCTTACGGTTCGCAAGCCACGCGCCGGTGGAGACGACGAGATAGCGGATGACCCACGCCTCATCGTCGAAGTAAAGATCCTTCACTGCGCCGATCGTCCCGTCGGTGGCACCGATAGCGCACCCTTCCAGATCTTTTGAGTTGCGTAACATACCTTCCTCTCATGCCGCGGCGGGATGCGTCAGGCCATCCGGGAAGTGTCGAAATCCAACCATGCAACCACGCTCTTCGTCCCAAAGCTTCAGGCGAGCGCACTCGAGGCTCGTCCTGAGCGTCAGGCGCGGCGCGCGCTGCAGCAGCGGGTTGGATTCGAACGCAGCACGCAAGCGATAGTTGGGAATGTGTGGCGCCAGGTGATGAACATGGTGGTAGCCAATATTGCCGGTGAACCAGTGCAGGACCTGCGGCAGATCGTAGTGGGAGCTGCCTGCCACGGCAGCTTGGTTGTAATCCCAGTATTCCTGGCGGCTCCAATACGCGCCTCGGAAAGTGTGCTGTACGTAGAACAGCCAAACGCCCAGCGCGCCGGCTATGAGTACCACTGGAAGTTGCACCAACAGCAGCGGGCGCCAACCGAGCAATGCGACACAGGTGCCTGCGACAATCAGCAGCATCAGATCGTTGAGCAGCACACTGGCCCACTCCTTTCTCCAGGACAACGGTAAGCCGATCGGGAGCCGATGCTTGATCAGGAACTGATACATCGGGCCGACACCCAGCAGCACCGGCATGCTGCGATAGCAGCGATAGAGAAAGCGGCCCAATCCGGAGCACTCCCGATACTCCGCAACCGTGAGTGTGCGGATGTCGCCGAACTCGCGGCGATCGAGGTTCCCCGAGGTCCCATGGTGCACGGCGTGGGTTTTCTTCCAGTAGCCGAAGGGAAACAACGTGACCAGCCCGAGGCAGGCACCGACCCATTGATTGGCTCGCCGGCTGGCGAAGAAAGAGCCATGCCCACAATCGTGCTGGATAATGAACAACCGCACGTAGAAGCCCGCGGCAGGCAGCGCCAATAGCAGAGTCAAACCATGGCCCCAACGCGAGTGGACGCTCCAGGCCATCAGCGCCCACAACAGGGCGAACGGCGCCAGCGTATTGCCCAATTGCCAAAGCCCGCGAACCCATGACGGCCGCGCGAATCGAGCGCACCACGCTCGCTGGTCACTGCCTCGTACGACGTTCATCGTAGCATGGCCGGAACCGTTCTCAGCTTTGCGAATGGGCACATTGACGTCCGTCGCATTTACGCTCATGGCTCGAGCGTACGCTACGGCCTGTTCAAGCAATGTGCGCTGCCGTACAGACAGCTAGCATCGACGCGCAGACCGTACTCTACGGTAGGTTGTAGCTTTCGCTTTCAAGCTCAAGGAGGAGCAACATGCTCGTATTATCGCGACGTGAAGGTGAGGCGGTGATGATTGGGACAGACGTCTCTGTTGTCATTCTCGGCGTCAAGGGGCGCCAGGTGCGCGTCGGGATCACGGCGCCGAAGAGCATAGACATCTATCGGGAGGAAATCTTCCCCAGCCCACAACGGAGCGAAAACCTCGCACAGAACGAGGTCGCTGCCGTCTGACACGGTTTCCGGCAGCGACCTTAGGGGAGACGGTCAGCTCTTAAAAGTTACGCCGCAGCGTCAGATACCACTCCCGCGGCTGGCCCGGCTGCCCTTCGATGGTCGGCTCGCCAAAGGCCGTCAGATCGAACTTGTTCAAATAGTAGAAATGATTGGTCAGGTTCTCGATGCCGACCGCCGCCGACCAGGTGCGCGATCGGGTCGTGTATTGCAGGCGCACGTTATGCAACGTGTAGCCGCCGGAGCACGAGCTGAGCCCCGTGTAGTGGATGGCCGCAATGGCGGCGCCGGAACAGATCTGGGTCTGCACATACGCATCATAGCGTGGGGAGATCGTCGATCCGTCGGGGAGCGTCAGAGTGTATTGCCCGGACAACGAGCCGTTCCACTGCGGCACATAGACCGGCTCGCCGTTCGGTGCGACTCCCACCGTGGCGTCTGACGGCGAAAACCTCGTCTCGCCGGCGTTCGCGGTGAAGGTCAGCGATTCGATCGGGCGGAACGCGAGTTCGATCTCCGCGCCGTAGAGCTTGCCGGGTGAGTTGATGTAGAGCGTATTGGGAATCGTGTTGACCAGACAAGAAGCGCCGCCCTGCGGATTGGGCAACGGCCCCGGGACGACGCTGCCGTCCGCATTCTTCAAACAGTCGGTGCCACCGACACCAACGATACGATGCCGGTAGTCGCTGTAGAACGCGGCCACGTTCACGCGCAGCCGCCGGTCGAGGAAATCGGCCTTCTCACCCACCTCGTACGACAACAGGCTTTCACCCGAGACTGCGACGAATTGATCGGCCTGGAACGGCCGTGGGTTGAAAGCCGGCGGCCGATAGCCTGTGGCGGCGGAGGTGTACACGAGGAACCGGGGATCGATCTGGTAGTCGAGTCCCAGCCGCCAGTCGCCACGGGTCGAAGTGTTGTTGACCGTTGCCTTCACGATCGTGTTGTCGAACTTGTCGCCTTTCTTGTCGTTCGAATATCGGGCCCCCACCGTGACATGCAGCTGGTCCGTGAGAGTGTAGATAGTGTGGATAAAGAACGAGTAGTTCTGAAAGTGGCCGACGTCCAGTCCGTTGACCAGCAACGCATTCGCCTGCGGATTGGCAAGATAGGCCGCTATGTTGCCGGCACCCGGCAGGTTGACGCTCTGCGCGCTGCGCGAATCGCCGTCGTAATAGAACCCGCCGGCCGTCCAGTTGAGTTTGTTCGAGAGCGCGTCCCCTGAAAAGCGCAGCTCTGCCGTCCGGTAGGTGAAGCTCTGGAGGCCGTCGACGAGCGACACATCCAACGGCGCGTCGCTTTGATCGGTAGCGAAGCGGCCGTTCCAATTGCGCCACGCGAGGATCAGCTTGGCGTCCACGGCGTCGCTGATCTTCCAGTTGGCGGTGCTGGAAACACCCTTCTGGTTCAGGGCATTCTGCGGCGGGAATGACAAGCCGGAGTATGGATCCTGGAACGTCGCATACGACACGTACGGATTACTGGGAACGAAGCGGCTGTCGAACGGCACGCCGTACTTCGCCAACATCCCATTGCTCCAGGTTAGAAAACCGCCCACCAGTGGACCTGCCTGCAGCAAGGTATCGGCGGCGGCTTCCGAGTCATCGCGCTGGTAATCGAGCGCGAGATCGAAACTGAGTGTGTCACTTGCGACATAGCGCAGCTGAGCCCGTGCCCCGTTGACATCGGTGCCGCCGAGCGTACCGAGCTTGCAACCGGCGTCGCGATTGGTAATCAAACGCGGCAACGAGCCGGAGAGCTGCGGATATTCGCACACGAAGTCGACCCGATCGACGTAGCCGTCCTGCTTTTTCGAGACGCCCGTGATGCG
>JAQGOE010000127.1 GCA_028293725.1 Gammaproteobacteria bacterium
GGATTTCTGGCGCAAGGCTGCGAACTATCACAGCCGGACACCACAATTCAACCTCCGGTATCGGATTAGGCTAATGCTGCTCTCGGTCGAGTGGGCACGTTGGCTTCAATACACCTACTCGACCGTACATGTCTCGTATCGCTAGGAGGAAACACACTCATGTCTGATCCAGAACTTCGCCAGATAGGCCACCTTGCCCGTCGTCCACAAATGTCCTACGTAGGAGAGGGCGACAAGCGGGTCGCACTCACGAGGCTCGATGTGATCTCCAATCAGCCGTATAAGATCCGGGAGACCGGGGAAAGCCGAGAGCGCGTCACTCGCATTCGCTGGACACTCTGGCGCGAGCAGGCCGAGAATGCGGCCAAATACCTCGCCAAGGGTGCTCACGTCTCGCTTGTCGGTCGGTTGGAGAATTACAAGATCGAGAAGGAGGGCAGTGAGGCGAAGTATGGGGACAACCACGTCTGCACGTCGATCGAGTATTTGGACAGTAAGGCGGAGGCGACCGCTCGGGCGGCCCGCTCCGCAGCCCACGAGGAGGACGAGAATCCACCAGCGGGCGAAGCAGCATCCGACGCGCCAGTCGCCGCGTGAGTTCATCGCCGATCCGAGGCTACGGGTTATGGAAGCCGACTCACCCCAGACCGCGGGCCTGTCCGATGAGGCCCGCCGCTGGTTGGCATTCTTCCATCTTTATTCCCGGGGATCGACCCAAACGGCCATCGAAACGGGCCTTATTGGGCCGCGCAAGCGGCCCGGGTTCACGATGGCCGTGTTCAGCGAAATTCAGGCGTGGGCCACGCACGCCGACCCAGGAGCGGCTCCCGGTCGCAGACCCACGGAGTACTAGCGTTGCGTGGCCGACAACGCTCAATGTGTGGGAGTGCCCGTCGGCGGAGTAGGCAAGCGAAACACGGATCTCGAACGATAAGCAGCTTATCTCGTGGGAGCCGAGAACTTAACGTCACGGTGTCTCAACGGTGTAAAATCGCCGGACGTTTGGGCGGCATGAAGACGACTGCTCTATTCCGGAGGAGAAGCATGGGCGATCAAGAACCGAACAAGATGCTCGATGTTGAGTTTTACATCGAGGCCGCGACGAACCACGGTGAAGCCGACGACCCGGACCACGAGGTCGGCGATCTACAGGACTTCCTGCGTGGGGTGTGGAAATTACTCTCCCCTGAGCAGATCCTCGCCTTTGCAAAGGATCCCGAAACCCACAGTATAATTGGGGGCGATACGGACTTCGAAGACGAGCTGGCCCGACTCCAATCCAGTGATGGCGGGAGCGTGACCCCATAGCATCCGTGAAAGCCGCAGCGCACCCCAGCAGAGCTGGTGGTGCCGCCGCTTTTCGTCGGGCACGCGAGAGTCGCACACCTTTCCCAGTCGGCCGAGGGTTCGGGCTGCGATGTAATGGCTATCGGAGGAGGCGCGAAGTTTGTCACAATCCCTCCCCATGTACTGTATCACCCGAGTCGAAGCATGGTCCGCCTGACACCGGAACAGTGGGAGTCAGTGCTGCCCTGGCTGCACCACTTCAAGCCGCATTCCGTCGTCGCCGCCCGTGCCGTGTTGGTGGACGGGAAAACTCTGCGCGAGGCTGCAAAGCCCTACGGAATCACTCGGCAGGCGCTACATCAGACGGTTGAGCGCATTCTTACCGCCGAGGACCGGGTTCGGCAGAGTAAAGAGGCCGGCTCGCGCAAGGCGTTGCCCGCGGGATGGGTCACCGTGTCGTTCGATATGCCGGAACGTCACGTGCCAGCTGCACGCGAATTCATTGAGGCGCTGTGCGCGAGATCGTCCCCACTGAAGGCGCGCAAGGGAAACAGCGCACCCAGACCCTCCAGATCCCGAGGCACCCGGGCGAGGTGAGTGCCACAGTGCGGTTCGCGCGTTTGGCGTGACGCCGCGGTGCGTTTGCACGACGCCCACTCCAGCCGATCTCGGCAAGCTAGGCGGAATCGCGGGATCCCTCGCCCCGGGGGGGCAGCCTCGTGCAGAGATTCCGAGGTGCCGTGTTTGGACTGTTAGACAAATCTGACGTTGTGTCCACCTGCCAGCCTCCCTTCGAGCCAATGCAGGAAGGCTTTGAGGTCGGGGAATCCTTCAATCGTACGCTCACCGAGGGCGTTGTCATATAAGAAGCACACGAATTCCGTGTGGTCCCACATGAGTAGTTCCCCGACACAGATGCGTGTCGAGCACGATTCGTACATGCGTGGCTTCGCGGAGCAGTTTCGCTCCATCGGCATCCGGCCGTATACCCGTCTGCATGTGCACTCTCCTTACAGCGGTGCGACGCCAACACGTTTGCAGTCGTCAGTAGCCACGCTCTCGACTTCAGCATCTGAGTCCTGGGTCAGCCGTTTGCGTCCTTGGTGACCACATATAGGGCCGCAGGGCGGCGACGTATCGCTCGTACGTCATCATCTCCACACAATCCAACGCACGGCGCGCATATTTGAGACATGCTTGCTTTGCGCGGGGGAAGGACTGAGCGTTCGAATCCAAGGGTCTCGCAAACAGGTACCCTTGGATCTTGTACGTCGCATTCCCTATCTCCTTGCGATTCATCGGTTGCTTCGTCATCTTCTGGTAACCTCCGTGATCAGGGTGACCCGCCCTTCCCAGTCTAAAGTGCTCTCCATCGGTATATAGCCGATATCGCCGATTCGGCCCCCCTCACTTACGCGGTTGCCATCCCAGCAGTCCGCGGTAATACGAATGACGTAGTGTGCGTAGCCGCGAGCGTTGTGCCCGGTTGGGTGCACCTCCAGGATCGGCCCTTCAATGTAGCAGCGATTTCCCTGTTGCTCGAAGTCCTGTGCACGGATCGTTTGACCGATCTGGAACCCTTGGTATTTCAGCGTCATACCGAATTCTCCAGAATGAGGCGCGGGAGCTGGAGAAATAGGCGATGCGCGCCAATCCATGTCTGAAAGCCAGCAGTCCTTGATCCCATAACATCCTCTATGTTGTGTTGACGTATTACCTGACTCCGCGAAGTATTTTGTTCTTTAATCTCAATAGTTGTCAAGTCGAACGACTTGACAACACAGATAAGCACCCTTACTCTCATCGAGTAGCCGATGCAACTGGATTAAGTCGTGAGCATCACCCCAACGCCACAGCAGTTCGCAGCCTTGGCCAGATGGAGGGCCGCCAACGGAAGATATTGGAAGGCGAAGCTGTTGGACGCGTGGATGAAGTCGGGTGAACGCGTTAGCGGATACGAACCCGAGCTACAGCAGTTGCGCAACGCGTTTGGCCCGACCTGGCTCACGAAACAGCGTTGATCGATTCAGGATCGGGAATTGAGCACATGAGGGCTATCATGGACAACGAAGACACCAGGGAGACAGGCGAGAGCTCGCCGGCGCCGGCGCTGGTTCCACCACACGTGGACAGGGAGGATCCGAATAGCATGCGCGACTGGGTCTTGCGGCGAGCACAACGAGCTCTGGGGTTCGCTCGCCAGATGTTACGCGAGGCAACTGAGGATGCCGTGAAAGGCGGGGCACACGAGCGTGTTCGGTATTCAACAGAGCGCGCGGCGATCAATGCCGATCGCGCCTTCGGGCGCCTTCACAGGGAATTACGCCGATTGCGGTCTCTTCGTGTGTATCAATGGGTCAGCTGGCCTCGCGGTAGTGAGGTGCCAACAGTACTTTATGGGGAGGCGCGCACGCTCCCCGAGGCGAAAGAGGGCGCGCAGCGGGACCTGAAGGAGATCGAAGGCGTCCGCTTCTACTCTCACTACTCGGATCGGGACGGCGTGGCCCTAGTAACTGGCCCGTCGGGCGCCCGGTATGAACTGCGGCGCACATACAGTGCGAAAGTGAAAGGTAGGTATCTAGGTTTCCGTTGGCACGCGCGAGGACGGGAAGTGACTTGCAGACGGGTGTTTGCCGCGCCACGTGCGGTGTCAGTACCCGTGGCCGATGACGCGAGTGGCACGGACGCCGGGAACTGACTCGGGAAACCCTGTACGGGCGAGGAGGAGACGGGAGTGAGAGTCGAGATTCTCAAGAAAGACACAGACGAGGTCGTGGAAACGCGCGATGTAGATGACTACCGCACGTGGCGGTATCACTGGAGGGCGCAGTGTGAGAGCAAGACGCACTGGTGGCGAGCGCTTGTACGGGAGATCCACCACCCGGTTTGTTTGCAGTCACAGCAGCCGGAGCGGGTCGTTCCCCTGACAAACGAGCTAGTGAATCGGATTGCGACATTCAACGGATCGTCCACAGCGAGCGTTTCGACGGCCCTCTTGATGGGAAGGTCGGTCTACACGAATTTCAATGAATACCGACTGGCGTGATGGGAGCGAGGCAAGCAGCACCTATGAGTAAGAGGCAACATCGCAAGCCGTGCGCGCAGTGTCCGTTTCGCCGAGCATCGCCGCGCGGATTTCTCGGCGGCTCACACCCAGACACCTTTATGCAGATGTCCAACGCTGATGTTCGGATGCCGTGTCACTTGCATCTGCCCGATGGGGTAGACTACGCCGCTGCGCAACAGCCAGGAACTCGCGAATTTCGGGCGCCACAGTGTGCCGGCCGCGCGGTCTTTTGGCGCTATCAGATCAAGGTACCTAGAGACCCGTCGCTGCTGGTCTTGGACGGAGATCACAAGAGTGTTTTCTCCTGGCCGAGCGAATTCATAGCGCATCATCGGGAGGAAGCGTTGCGCTTTCGGAGGAAACTGACAGGTAGTGGCGGTCGGAGATGAGAGGCAAACTATCGGCGAGCGCGTGTGTCGGTGGGACAAGCGGGCTTGACAAGCGTGGCGCAAAACGCCGCGGTTCGGCCGTTGAGGTTGGGTTTCCCGCGCTCACGGCGAAATGGAATGGTCATCGATCTCCAACTCTTCCACGCCGTATACCTCGACGTGGGATGCAGCCGTTCGTCGATTCGGGCGTCCGCATTCGACTGCAACTGTCATGTGACTCCTGCATTGGAGCGGGACTATCCGCGACGCAAATTGTGGGACGCGGCTGTGCGAGTGGACAATTAGCCCCCGTCTGAGTGATCCCGAGTCGCTCCCCGTCTGCTGCGCCCGGGGCGCCGGGTACAAGCCCCTGAGCCGCTCAAATTCGGCGCGGGCCGGTAGCGTCGCGGGATTCCTTACGGGTTGCTCAGACGAAGCTCGGCGGCGCTGATGCCGCCTCCAGCGGCCCCCAGAGCGCTCGTCGTCGTCGGGCCGGACGCTGTTTGCCGACCCAAGAAGGAGGAGCAGTCCGGTTGTCTGCTGTCGGCCACCGCTCTTCTGTAATTTTCTGGCGCGGCGAATTCTGTCGCGATGCTCCACAACGGAGACATTTATCGGTTCTTCGTTGGCCGCCCCGGAAGTACCCTGGATCGCATAGCGCTTCAGAAACGTGGGCCTGCAGAGCCTTTAAGGGGGGTTTATCCACGAATTCGGCGGCCCCTACTTGCAATAATTTACTTGCTAGGAGACTACTTGAAGAAGCCTACTTGGTGCTCTCTGAGGCGTGCGTGAAAAGCGTTCTGGGAGAACGCGCATTTGTCTTTCAGCGTCGTCGGATTATTAGCGTTTCAGCGTGGCAATCTTTGTATTTCAGCGCGCGCTTTCTTTGCGTTTCAGCGCGGAGGGACGCTGAGCCAGCAGCGAGTGGCAGCGCGGAAACAGGGGTCGGGGCGGGTCGCGGAAGATTCTTTGTATTTCAGCGTGGATAACCGGCCCGCTTCCTCAGGTTTTGCACACCAGAGACAAGCACCGGTTCGGGATTGGCTGGGAGGGCCCGTCACCCCCCGCCGACCTGGTCAATAGGTGATGGCTTTGATAGTGGGGGGATCGCGCGTTGACAGGCTGACTGGACTTTCGCTGCGGTCCGCGATAGTTCGGTAGCCGGCCACACATGACCGCATAGCCGTGTGGCGCGGTAGTTGCGCGTCTATCGGGTGCAGGCGTCGTGAAAATAGTGCCCCGGCACAGAGTCCGGGGCGTAACGCGGCGATCGACTGTCAGCGTTCAATAGGAGGGACGTGTGGCTTCGCCGGTAAGAGGACCAGGCGGTCTGGGCGCACGTCGACTTTGGCGTCGTGGTAGATGGCGAGCACCTGCCGCAACGCCTTCTTGAAATTCAGCTTGAAATTAGATGCCCCCTGCGGGGTGAGTGCGTAGTTCGCACCAAATTGCCATTGCAACTGCCGCCAGGAGATCGATTCGGGTTCCTCCAGAGCGTTGAACCGGTAGGTGAGCCACACATAGATGTCGATCGCCAGGGGTGATCGCAGCTGATGCAACACCCACATTTGAATCGGCATGCTGTGGTTGATGCATTCGTTGAAGAACGACTCCGATAGTCTGAGCGTACTTTGCCACGGCGCCTTCTCCTCGGGTTTCTGAGGGTTCCATAGCAACATGCCCTTGTCAGTGATGCTGACCTTGTCCCACTGGAAATGGCCGCCAGGCCGACCGGTAAGCGTGATCGTGGAAGTGAACAGGCGGATGGACTGGTCGCGCACCCGATGAATATCTCCGCGCTTTCCGCCGCGGCTATGCAGTCCCAACTTGCGTATGAACTCAGCCTGCGAACGACCCAGGTGAATCACCGGGCCCAGCGTGTCCTTGTTGCGCTTGGCCTCCGTGCACAGGAAGGCAATGATGATGCGTGGGATCTTGCCGTAGGGCAGGCCGATCTCGGGATCATTCAAGATGCTGAGCGAAGCCCGACCGTTGCGGCGCTTGAAAATGGCCCCCGGGACCTGTGAATGGGGTAGCGAGGCATAGATCATGGCGGTCGCCAAAAAACCCAGCGCGTTGGACTTCTTCGAAGAGCCCTCTTCGCACTCCAAGGCGAGCTGAAAGAGCTCCAGTTCGCGTTGCGTGGGCGGCTTGACGTCCAGGGCTGCAGCGGGCCGTCCGCGCCGAACCCGCCTCGGCGGCACGCGCGCAGGGGCAGTTGGCCCGATCAGCGGAATCTCCCGCTGGTGAGGCTGGCCGTTAGGTACTACGAGAGCGGCTGGCTGCGTGCCCGGAAAGCGGAGTGTCAGCCGCGGGGTTGTGCTCTGAGACTGTGGGGGCGCCAGCTTGGAAGGCCCCGCGGCGATACGCCGAAGGGTGGAGGTGCGCCGCGCATTGCCGCCCGGGAGTTCTCGGGACCGCCGCGCGATCGCCTCCGCATCAGCGCGTCGACCGCCCAGCGCCACAAATTCGCTGAGCCAGGTCTCTTCCCCATCGACCATGCCGTGTCCTCTGCCGCCGTGTGTGGCCGATACCTGTCCGGCGTGCGCCGGCGGCGGCCTTGCCGCCGCCCTCCAGGTGTTCTCGTTCTTCCGTCCAATATGGTCGAAACACGCGAAAACGTCAATTGTGCCGTTTGAGTATTTTCACACAATGCCCTGGGAATTTCTGGGCGCACTTATTGACGGCCAAGAAGCCCGGAGGCTAGCGTCTCTGCCACAAGGCACGCCCGGCTGCAGAGCCTCGGAGTCTGCAGAATTACTGGTACGGGAGCCGGCGGCGCGCACCCTCACGTTCCCTCGACTGACAAGGAGTTCGCATGAACGACTTTGATCCGAGCAGGTTTAACAGACGCACTTCCACGCCATCCAAGCCACAATCGGAGCGCTTGTTCGTGGCGCGAGAGAGATACGAGACACCCCCGGACGGGTTTCATTTCGTGGTTGGGCGGCTGGTGAACGATCCGGAGGTGCAGGTGCGGGTGCGACTCAACACCGTCAAAGAGCGCGTGGAAGACCGACCCAGGGATGATCCGGAGAAGATCAAGTCGCAATATGTCAGCGGTGAAAATCATCGCGATTCCGTTGCCGACAAGGCGAAGGCGGATATACCGCTGCTCTCATTCGACGATGCTCGTAAGGTCGGTACGCATGACGGGGTTGTCGAATATCGGGCGCATTGGCCCAAGACCATGTCCACCAATCCTGAGGCGGAGGCGCTCTTTGGCATGGCGCACATCCGCCTGCGTGACGCGAGCGATCTGGGCGATGGTGTGCGTACGAACGCCCAAGCGTATGTTGAGTTGTTCAAGGAGACCGCGGTCGCAAGTCGCGACAACATCGATGCGGCTCTGAGTAGGGCCTTGCGCATTCAGGACGAACAGGGTCGCGCGCGCGACCCGCTGGTGATTCTGAGAGTCCGGCACGATGGCAAACAGGTGGCGGCACCGCGCATCTACCCTGGCACCGAGAAAAAGTCGGTCTTTGACCAAGGGCTCGGCGATTACAAGGAAGTCTCGCGGAGGGTTGACGCGGGTACGACGCTCGAGCGCGTGATGAGCGCAGCCCCAGGACGTAACGACTTCGAAACGCGCCAGTTGGACACGGCGCGCGCCCTCATCGCTGGGATCAAGGGGCTTGGGGAGCCGGAATTCGCATCCCCCGACCCGAACATTCGCGGTGACTTGCGAAACCTGTACTACGGCGCCGAGCAGGGTGCGTTAGACGTTGAGATTGTCGCCGCGGAGAAGATCGACTTCGGCGCGGATTCACGCAAGACGTACCTGGCGGACAAGGATCGCGCCCATTTGGCGGCGTATGAGATTCGCGAGGAATCCGAAGCCGACCAGCAGCCGCGCCGGTACGCAGGCTATGCCGAAACCGTTCTGGCTGTGCACCGCTATCCCGACGGCGAGCCGTATGCCGTGTTTGCATCGCCGGCGGAGATGTATCCCCGCATGACGAAGTTGGCAGATCTACCGATGGAGGTCGCGCCGCAGATGGAGTTGGACGGTGAGCACCTGGCAGTCTCAGCCGAGCAGTCCGCGTTCAGCGCCGGGCTAAGTCCTGAGCAGGAGGAGCGTTCTGAAGCCGACAACGAGGAGATGGTTCCTTCCTAAACTGGCGCAGATGGTGCGTCGGCGAGACGGGCAGTGTTGGAATCGGTAGCGGCGTGTCGATGTGGACCTGACTATCGTCGCGATGTGGCGGTTCGTGCCCTTACCTGGATTGCACAATGCGCACAGCAGCGGCGAGCACGAGGGCGTACTGACGCGGTACGATGAAGACGCAACGCTGGATCGATCTATCGGCTCAGGCCATTTACCTGGGCAACATCAAGATGGCCGATGGCATCGATCGGTGGGCGCTCTTGGACATGCACGATACGGCGTCCGCGGAACGACTGCGGGAGATCGGATTTTTGCCGTTGGAGGGGTCTCCCCGTTACGACAAGGGATTCTACTACCTATCTGGTGATCGAGGCCTGAAACCCAGCCAACTCGCCAAGGCCCTTGGGATTGAACAGTGCCCGATTGTGGACGTGGCACCCACTGAGATCGAGACGGTATTCCGTGAGAAGTGTCTGGAGAAGTTCCGAACCAACCTGAATGCGGTCACTCTGCGTACCGAGGTTGTCGGTAGAAATCATGACGGGTACTACGTCTATCAGACTCCCGCGGGACGCTTTGTGCGCACGGGCAACAGCGAGGCGATCACCGAGCACTCTCCACAGGGAGCAGCACTGGGAAATGTCGCGTTCTTGCGGGCGGGCTCGGACGATGAACTGCGCCAGTGTGCCGAAGGGTTAGTTCTCGAGGTACTGGAAGGCAAGAAGATGGCCGCACCGGATCTGGTGCGCTTCGGCAGAG
>JAQGOE010000130.1 GCA_028293725.1 Gammaproteobacteria bacterium
TTGGAGCTGATACGCTCGTATTCGGCCCGAATCGCCACTGCCTGGAGCTTGAATTGCACGCCGGCGCCGTAGCCGGGATCTACGTTGGTGCGGCTGGTCGCAATATCCATGGTGGTGGGGCAGTACACGACCCCCCGGACGCAAGCTGCAGCCGGCCCGGGCATCGTGCCATTTGTGGAATTCTGCAAGCGCGCCAACCCAATCTTGGCGTAAACGTCGAGGAATCGAGCGGGGATCGGGGCGTAGAGCAAACCGAACAGGCCCTGCGCTTTGGCGTGCAACACGCCCGCGACTGGAAGTTGCCCAAACCGGTAGCTCGGACTGCCGAAGTCCAGGTATTCCAGCTCGGCGCCCACAATCCGTACAGGACGAACGCCGACCATCACTTTCCAACCCCTGTCGTGCCGGCTGAGATCATAGCCGATGTACTCCAAAGTTTGATGCATACGGACATCGGACTGACCTCCGCCGGCGCCGATATAAAGACCAATCGGTGTGTCCGCCAAACCTGCCCGGCTGAGTACTGTCAGTACACAGCCTGCGATTGTCACGAGTATTCGCCGGGAATTGGTCATGCAGCTTCTCCATTGTGCGAAGTCCGTGTTGAGCGGGCCTGTGTATCCTAGTAGGGAATTGTAGCGCCGGCCCCGTGGCGATCCTGTTGGGTAGCTGTATCAATGTGCACGCATTTGTAGCGGCATTCGGGCGAATCCCCGGGGTAAGCTCGTGTCGCACGGACTGCAGCCGGTAGAGATCGGGTTCGGCAACCGTACGTTGCTGCGAAGGCAACGGAATCGCGGGCTACGACCTGAAGTCCCCGCATGATCGGATCTTTGCTTTCGACTACGATCACACCGGCAAATTGGATCATCTCGCGCTGTTTCGGTCAGGCACGCAGAGGTGTGGATTTTGAAGAACGAGGGCGCGGGTGATCGGTGCGCCTGCTGAACGCACCATGAACCAAATTTTGTGAAATCGGTGATTGAATTCCGCCGTGGCCCCGCTACCTTTGCGCTTCTTCCGATAAGAGCATTTTAGGAGGGTGGAATGAACAAGTCTCTGGCAGTCGGTTTGGTGATTGGCTCAGTTGCGGCGACCACCGTTGGCGCGGTCGCCGGCTATCGGGTGATCACGGCGCCAAGCGGCGCGGAAGTCATCAGCGCCAAGGCGCTCACCAAGACGATCAAAACGCCGCGGCAGGAATGCCATGATGAGCAGGTTACCCATACCAAAGAGGCCAAAGATAAGGAAAGGCTCGTCGGTACGGGTGTCGGCGCGGTAGTGGGCGGACTGCTCGGCAGCCGCATCGGTGGCGGCAACACCCGTATCTTCACGGGTCTGGCCGGTGCCGCAGCCGGCGGTTACGCGGGAAACAAGATCGAGCAGAAGGTTCAGAAGGGAGACACTGAGACGACCACGGAAAAGCGCTGCGTCACAGTCTATGATGCCCGCGAGGAACCGAACGGCTACGAGGTGGTGTACATATTGGACGGCAAGCGCCATCACGTGCACATGGACCACGATCCAGGGAAGAAAATTCCGGTGCACGATGGCCAGATCGTCGTCGAGACGACCAACACGACTCTTGAGTCCTGATTAACGCACTTCGCTAACGTGTGAGCGATCGGAATCGGCCAGCGGGTCGGTCAGCCGAGCATCGGAATCGGTGACGAGATCGCGCACGAAAGAGCGGACGGCCCGCACCGATTCTGATCCGTTGATGGCACGCGACTAGGGCGGACGTTTTGATGAGCCCAACTCAGCCCGCGGTGGCAATGCAAACACCCTCTTGACCCGCAACAGCGGGCTCAAAGAGCCTCGCAGCCCTCGGCGCGTCCTACAACAGAGTCTTCAACTGCTCTTCAGGTTGAACCACCTGCGCGATACAATCTTCGGCAACGCGCTCCGCCGCGAGCTCGTAACGCTTTCGGGTATCCGGAGATAGCAGCAGCGCGTCGCCAACAGAGCCATCCACAGAAGCAGGAAACATTGCTCGAAGTATTCATCACGTGACACCTTCCACTCGTTCGACCTGATGTGCATCCTCGGCCTGTAGAAACCCGACGAGGATCAACATCAGGCAACACACGACGACGATGCCCAGGTAAACCGTCATGAAGTTTCCAAGATGAGTTCTGACAGCGGCCCCCAACGCGCTGCCGCAGATAGCTCCGACTCCAAGGGCCCCCTCCGTCACGCTCGAGAGCAGCGGTGCCTGGCGCCTGCCCGCCGTCTTGGCGATGTAGGTCGGAATGAGGCCATATATCGGAAAAAATGTCAGGCCGAACAACAGCGAGGCGCTGATAAATCCGACCGGATTCGGCCACATCACACCCATGAACGCGGCCACCCCCAGACCTGCAATTGCAGCGGCCAATGCTTTGCGTATGCCGAATCGGTCGGCAAACCAACCCATCGCGACGCCGCTCAGCATCCCGACGACCCCTATCGTCGTCCACGCGCCGCCGACGATACTCCTTCCCAGCTTCAGCTCATCGACGCCCAGCGATGACCAGTACGAGATGAAGGGAATACCCCCGAGACCCCCCAGCAGCGCCACGATAGCCAGAACGACATAACGCCGTTGCAAGACCGTCGTACGCAATTCCACCAGGAGTGTTCGTTCCGCGGGTGGCTGCGCATCCGCAGCGCTTCCGGCCGGCGCGTCGGCGGCCAGACCGAGACGCCGGAACAGCAATGCCATTGCCAACAATAGCAGACAGGAAACAATCGCCGTCACGATAAAAGTCCGGTGCCAACCCAACAAGGGTACGGCCGTCGCGATCAGAATCCCATTTGCAAATAAACCGTAATTTGTGCCGCTCGCAATGAAACCCAGGGCCTGAGCCTGCCGATTCTGGGAAATGCCGGCGGCAATGAGGGGCACCATGGGAATCCAGATCGAGGCTGCGGCGCAATTGATCACAATCAGAGTGATCGCGAGGACCGCGACGTTCCGTGTCGACCCCAACGTAAAGAGTCCGAGGCAGATCACCAGAAATGATCCTAGCACCAGCCTGGCGCAACCGAAGCGCCTGGCCAGCGCTCCGGAAGCGAGTGACGTGACCACAAACCCAAACTGACGAGCCGCGAGCCAGCCCCCAATCGTCGCATAGCTGAGAGCCAGATCCGCGCGGATCTGCGGAATCAAAGCAGAAAAAAGATAGACACCAAAACCATACGCCGCCGCGATCGCCAACATCAACACCAGGCAGATCATCAACCCGTTGCCTGTCTTCCATCCCGGGGCGATAGGATTCACGTTCGACCTTTCGGGCGACGCCCGTTCAAGCATGCGCTTCTATCGAGCGAGAGCGTTTACCGAGATGAGTATCCACTTCGACGATCGCCCTCCGTAGGACGAAGGTCTAATCCGAAATTGGCAGTCAGCGGGTCGAAGCCTTCCCCGCCCCACTCGGCAACCTCCGCCCTTGCAGCGGTCTTGACCATTCCCCGACCATAAACCTGTGGATTGGCCGATGGCACCCGGTTGCCCAGCTCCGGAGAGCGGAGCAATTTTGGTTCCGGCCGGTATTTCCAGGGTCACCTGGGTCCTTGACTTGCTTCTTCCTGTCAGCACCTCAAAGGCCATGATGCGGACCGCCTCATCAAACAGAGCAGTGTACGTAGCCCTGATCGGCAATCTGCTGGTCGCGGCTACCAAGTTCGGGGCGGCCCTCTGGACGGGCAGTTCCGCGATGAGTAGCGAGGCATTGCACTCATTCGTAGACAGCGGCAACGAGATCCTGTTGCTCTACGGCCAATCTCGTGCCACCCGCGCCCCAGATGCCAGCCACCCTCTGGGGCATGGGCGGGAGCTGTACTTCTGGAGCTTTGTCGTTGCAATCCTCATATTCGCGCTCGGTTCGGGCATCTCGATCCTCCAGGGCGTGTCGCAAATCCGTCAAGTCAGGGCCATGGAGCATCCGATGGTCAGCTACCTCGTGTTGGCACTGGCATTCGTGTTCGAAGGTGCGTCTTGGCTCGTCGCATTCCGGCAGTTCCGCCGAACGGAGACGCGCGGCGAACAGGGACTCTATGAATCGTTCCGTCGCAGTAAAGATCCTCCCACTTTCATGGTGTTGTTTGAGGATAGTGCCGCGTTGGTTGGCGTCCTGATCGCAGCCATCGGCACTTATGCGGCAACCAGCCTGCACTGGCCTATATGCGATGGAATCGCATCGATCCTGATCGGAGTGGTTCTCGGCGCAGTTGCCATTCTGCTGGCCCGCGAGAGCAAAAGCTTGCTAATCGGTGAGGCCGTGAGCCGCGAATTGCAGGACGCCATTGTTGCCATCGCCAGCAAGCACCACGCGGTGTCGCGCGTGAACGGACTGCTGAGCGCGCAACTCGCGCCAGACCAGATTCTCATCGCCTTGAGTCTCGAGTTCGCGGACGATCTGAGGGTGCCACAAATCGAAGAAAGTGTGATTGAGATCGAGCGCTGGGTGCGCGCCGCGCATCCGGAGGTACTTTCACTGTTCGTGAAACCGCAGACGCAAAAAGCTTTTACGGAGGCGGCGCGTCGGCATTTCGCGGGCGAGCGTATTCGCCCTCCGCCCACGAACTCCGGTATTCAATAGTCAACACACCCTCCCGCCAGCATCGACGCGGCGTCGTCAGTGCGACTTCGTGACAATCTTACCTAGGGTCGCACTATCACCACTCGTTCCACAATCCACGCCGCCATTGGGAGTCGGGCGGGCCGTGCTGCACACCGTACCGGGATCCTGCTTGCTGCCGGAGTTGCCGGTGTAGGCTTTCTGCTTGGCGAGCTTACGGACCGGCGCGGACTGGTTTGCGGCCTTCGTGCCGCGCTGCTCCACCGTACCTGTACCGGTCCCCGGTCCTTTTTGGGAAGCGGTGGAACGGGGCTTCTTCGCACTCGGCGACTGTTTGTTGGTGGGACTATCCTGGCCCGAGGGATGCGGATAGACAGCATCGGGTCGCGACTGGGTCTGGGGTTGCTGCGAAGACGCAGGTGGCGTCGTCGGGGGCGTCGCGGGCGCAGTTTGAGCGATAGCGGCGGCGTTTGACAGCAGAGCAGCCAGACAGAAAGCTATTAGCCGGATCATTGGAATCTCCTCGCGTTTTCTGATCACCCTACTTGGCAGAAGAGGCGAACCCTATCAGTGAGCATTACCACCGCATGTCGGACGTTTCCGAGGAAATGTCCAACTCTGGTACTGCGCGCGATTTCGGTCCGACCCTGCCCTGCGGGTCCGAGGTTAAGAGTACCCCCAGGCTGCAGGAAGGAATCCAGCGTCCCCCCGTCCCCGAGCCCCGAAATTCAATGAGGCCGATCCAACTCCTCCTTCGAACCCCGCATCGCTGAGCCAGTTTTCGCCACCTCTTCAGAAGCCGTCTCCGAGTCTTCTCCGCCAAGCCAGCGCGGCCCAGCCGTCAACACCTCCGTCAGCGCCGCCGAGTCCACCGGCTTCACCAGATGTCGATCGAACCCCGCTTCGCGCGACCGCTGACGATCACTCTCCTGTCCCCACCCCGTGAGTGCGATGAGAAACGTCTCCTCACCGTGAGGTAATGCGCGCAGCCGGCGCGCGGCCTCAAATCCGTCCATCACCGGCATTCCCAGGTCGAGAAAGACCAAGTCCGGGCGGAAGTTGGATGCCTTCATCACCGCCTCCTCCCCATCGTGCGCGACGGTCACATCGTGCCCCTCCAACTGCAGAAGCGTCGCCAGCGCGCCAGCTGCATCCGCATTATCGTCGGCGATTAGCACCCGGCCGGTGGGTACCCGAGCGCGCGCCCCGCCCTCGTTGTTCGCCCTCGGACTCGACGATCGGCTCTTCAAGAGCGGGAGGCGCACGGTAAACTGGCTGCCAGCGCCCGTTCCGGCGCTTTCCGCGACGACAGAACCCCCATGCAGTGCCACGAGACTGCGCACCAACGACAGTCCAATGCCCAACCCGCCCTCGGCGTGTCGCTGATGCGCCCGCACCTGCGAGAAAAGGTCGAAAACGCGTGTCAGGTCCTCCGGGGGTATACCAACACCCGAATCGATGACGCTGACCACCGCGTGATCCCCTTCGCGCACGAGCTTCAGTTCAATCCGACCGCCCTGCTGCGTGTATTTGGCCGCATTCGACAGAAGATTGGAGAAGACCTGGATCAGCCGGTCGAAGCCCCCCTCCACGGCCATATCTTCTTGATCTGCCTCGACCCGCAGCGCGTGTCCCCTCACGTCGATCGCGGGATGGGACGCCTCCGCCAAAGCCCTCGCGAGAAGAGTCTTTCTGCGGCGTGGCGGCGGCCAGTAACGCGCTCGACTGCGTGTCAGTTCCCCCAGGAGCTTTCAAGGGGATCTGAACAGGGGAGTCTGCTGTCAACCGCAGGGACGCCCAATTTAGAGCCCCTGCGCTGGCGAGCACCGCAGCAGGATCCAGCTCATACTGAGCCTGCGCAAACTCCCTTTCACCTCTCGTTGCGTTCTGAGTCAGCCCCGACAGCCTGCCCTTGTCATCGACCCACGCAATCTTGACCTGTCGGGTCCCGGGTAAATCCAACCCGGTCGACTGATAACGAATGACATACCGCAGTCTCAGATTGGCGAGCAACCTATCGTATACCGCAGGGAATTCGAACGACGAATCCGGCGTCAAGGCTCGACAACCGGAGACCCTCGCCATGCGCGAAAGCTGCGAGGAGGCTTGCTCCCACTTCAGCTGCGCGTACGGCTGCTGACCGTCTGAACTTTCAACGAGCAGCGTCGAACGCAGCAGCGGCCCGATGTTGATCACACAGACAGGCACGCCAGTCTCGCGTTCCGCCCGCAGCACGTCGGGGAATCCCGCCTTGCTGAAGGAGTCGATTCTGGAAGACACTACAATGAGGACCTTGCGACCGTCCATCTGCTGCACCCGAGGTAAGGTCGCCAGCAAGGCGTCATAGAAGTTCGATTCCGAGGACGGCGCGACCGGCAAATCCAGACTCAAGTAGCTACGTTGCAGGCCGGACGCTTCCTGGGCTGAGGAATCAATCGACTGAACGCCCTCCCCATAACTCCACATCGCGACACGATCGTCCGGGCTTATAGCCGCCATCAGATCCCGAGCCGCACGCGACACATTCTCCGCTATGACCTCGTTCAGCGCGTGGTATCACCCCCCGTTTTCAAGGAGAACACCGATCGACAAGGGTGTGTGGGCAACGTCTACATCCTCGACCGGTTGGCGAACGTTGTCTTCATACACGACGAAGCTGCGACGACCGATATCCGAAGTGTAATCCCATGCCGCGGCGGGCACAGGGGCTTTGACGGTAACTTGATGCGTTTCGGAGTTGAAGTCTGCTCTAGCTTGAAAGAACGGACCGTCTTCCTCCAGGGGAACCCTTTCGGAACGCCCTCCAGCAGTATCGGCCCCCATTGCCGTCTGCACCACCACGAACATCATCAACATCACCCATCCTAACCAGCGGACTTGAGCGAGCCTCTCGGATGAAGATTGTTTGCGAAAACGGCGCGTGTTCATCGTACTGTCCTCCACAATTCGATGTGCTACATACACCTGGCATCCGCCCAAGCTGGCGGTTACGGGCCGCCGGCCTGGTACGAATACCTTGCTGATTTCAAGTGGCGGCATTCATCGCCCGCCACACCTGGATTACATTTCTAAGTCACCCGGCGCAGCGGCAGCGGTGCGCGCGACGACAGCCATGACGTCGTCCTCACGCATGACCACCAGCGGTCGTGCAACGGACGAATGTTCACGATACCTCCTATCTATCTGAATTTACGAGACCTTCAGTTCGGTTCTGCCACTCAGCCTGCCTGAGTGCTAATAATATTCATGCCGAATAAATCTTCAAGAGGGTCCGCGCCAGCGTTTCGATTTGTGAGACGTCGGCCCCTTGAAGACCGCAGCGAACCCCCTATATGGCGGCTTGAGGCAATCCTTGTTTCTCTCGGAAAGCGTGTTGTGACTACGTGTTAACAGAGGAGGAAAAAGTCATGGCAGTTCTGCGTTACGAACCCTGGAACGTCGTCTCCCAATTACACAACGAGATCAATCGGGTATTCGGCAATTTGAACGATGCCGAGGGCAGTAGTGCGACCTCAGAGTGGACCCCGGCGGTCGATGTACGTGAGTATTCCGATCGCTTCCAACTGCTACTGGACGTCCCGGGTGTCGACCCGAAGGATGTTGAGATCACCCTCGACAGTGGGGTGCTGACTGTCTCTGGCAATCGGCCCGAGGAGAGTGTCGTGGGCACCAACGGAACGGAGCAGCCTCAGCAACAGCGGATCGAGCGCCGGCTGGGGCGATTTCATCGCCGCTTCATACTGCCGGATACGGCCGATGCCGAGAACGTCAATGCGTCAGGCCGCAACGGAGTGCTGGAGATTGTAATTCTGAAGCAGCCAAAATCGCAGCCTCGCCGCATCACGGTAAAGTAACTCTTGATCGGTTTGCAGCGCTGTCCTCGCTCGCTTCAGGGGAAGTGAGGCGGGCAGCGCTGCTGCCCGACGCTCGTCCGCAGCCAATCCCCGCAGCTGCTCGGTTTCGCTGACATCTCTCATACGCGGCCGGCCTTCGTGAAGCGACCCTCGCCCGCAAAAAAGTATTCTTAACAGAATCTATTGAAATTCGCCGTCCCCTCCCTACCTTCCCCGGCGCATCGAACACGGGCAACTACTCGGCAAGGAGGTGACCGCAACATGGTTGACCGAGGCCCTACCGGGTCCGCTCCCAGCGGGTTGACGGTGATTCGTTGGCGCCTGGATATTGCCCGCTCGTGCATCGATCGGGTGGCAGCTTCCCAGCCCCAGCCCGACGGAGACTATTTGGAGCGGGCGCAGCTAACCTATCAATCCGTTCTGGAAATTCTGCCGCGTGCGCAGCTGAGCGACTCGCAGCGTGCGCAGATACAGGCGGAACTGTCTTCCTTGAACGAACGCCTGATCGCGTTCGGCAGGCGCCTAGGCGAGTAAAGCAGTTATAGGGACACCTTCGAGCGTGCGTGACGGGTGCGTAGCCGGCGCTTCCACCCGCGCGCTCGCTCACGACCCCGCATTTCGACGCTCGCCGCGGATATTCATGGCCGCGAGGCAGATCTGGAGCACCATCAAGGCATACGCCGCCGTATGCCAACCCCACACGATCCACAGCGCATTACTGACGAGAAACAGCCAGAACCCCGCTCTTCGGCGTGCGGGGCTGCGCGATGCCACACACCACGCAGCCACCACGGTCACTGACATAGCGGGCCACTGTACCCAGTCCAGAAGAGTCATCCGGAACTCACCGGCGACCTGACAGTGAGTGAAGCGTCTATTTCGTGTTCATCAGTTCTTTCTTACGGGCGGCGAGTTGCTCTCCCAAGGCCTTCAGGTCCATGTCAGATTGGCGCGCCTCTGCAAACATCCCACCCCGCCGCTCCTCTTCGTTGACGTGGTGTTTGATCATCTCCGACAACACTTTGACCTTCGCATCGTAATAGTCATCGTCCGGCCCGGAACCTTCGATCTCCGCGATCAGCTTTTTCGCACCCGCGTGCTCGACTTCGGCCTCATGGTGCGTATTCTTATCGTCCGTCGCTTCCAGGAAGGCCGGATAGAAGATTTCTTCCTCGATCTGAGTATGTACCTGCAGCGCCTTACAGATCTGCGCCGCCAACTTCTGCTTACGCGCGCTCGCGTTGGTCGCCTCGAAGGCCTCGAACCATTCCTCAACCTGGCGGTGATCCGCTTTCAGGACCCCGATCGCATCTTGAAGTGCCAACGCCTTCGAGCGCCCTCCTTTGGGTGCTTTTTTCTTCGCTGTTGCCATTGTCATCTGACTCCCATCACGCGCGGGGTGCGCTTCAGCCGAGCATAGCTTTACCAGGGGCGTAGGGGATTTCGGCGATTCCTAAATGCGTGTCAGCGCTTTCCTACCACCCCGACGAACTTCTTGCCTTTTCGTGCGTTTAGAAACTTGGCGGTAGCGGCACGCGGAGGACACAGTGGAACAGCGGTGGGGCCAGAGAAAACCAGCCAATCAACGGGTGTGTGTTTTCACGATCGTCGCCGCTCAGGTCGTGCGCAAAACTGCGGAAGGATTGGGTCTCGAATGGTGCGAACCCGTCCCAACACTGGTGGACGCCTTGGCGACGACACCCTCTTCAGGTGACTCGCGCCCCCTCACCACATCGACCCTGGCCCGCGAGACCGCCGATGCCGTTGGAGACCGCTGAATGAAGCACAAGAAACTCAGATTCGGTCAGGGCTTTCGGGTCTCACTGGGCAACCGTCGCTCTCAGGCCGCCGAGATGGTCATCCCACCCGGTGATGCCGAAGGAGATCCGCGTAATCGTCATCGAGGCGCTGATCAGTGGCTCTTCGTCATATCCGGTCGAGGGGTAGCGACCCTCAACGGCAAGCGAGTTACCCTCGAGGCGGGCTCGCTGCTCCTCATCGAACACAAAGATCGACACGAGATCAAAAATACGGGCAAGGGATTACTCAAGACCCTAAATGTCTACGTGCCGCCCGCTTACACCAAGAGCGGCAATGAGCTACCCGCTGCGAAACCCGATTAGCCCGCTCACGCCGCGGGACCTTTACTGCAGGAGCGAATGTTGCTCCATGACACCCGGGACCCGGCGCTGGCGCGACCCGGGCAAAACTCGGTAGTGGCGACCGATCTTTGACGGTGCAAAATGACATGACCCCCTCAGAAAAACACACCAGCCCGCATCCCGGCACATCGGGAGAGTCCGCGACCCCCGGCAAACCCAAAGACAGTGGCAGCCGGCAGCAGACCCATCCTGACCAGAGCTCACAAACGGGTTCACCCCAGTCGGACCGCGAACACACTCATCGCGGCGGGTCACCAATGGGACCGAAGCCGCCAGGCGCCAAGTAGCCTCGCGCTGCTCGCCCGCGCCGAGCGCGGCTCGAGCCCACGACGGTAGAGGGGCCCGCTGCGGGCGTGACGCCCTCGTACAGGAATGTGTCTCACGATCTTTTCGCATCGACGCTGGAGAGTAACTCGTAACATCTTATAAGATCGCCTCCGTCGAGTTGAGGCGCCATTTGAAAACCTCCGGGCGGATATCACGCTATGTTATTTCTGAGGTTCCGGAACTCTGCTGCCAGCTGGACAATCGGGCCTGCAGCGTCGCTCGAGTTTCGTGGCGCCGAGCTGTTCTTCCCCGATTCCGCCGCGCCCGTGGCCCGATTCGAGGGTGGTGGCTGGACCCAGGACGGCAAGCGTTGTCCGAATGTCGAATGTCGCTCGATGCTGTCGATACACTTCGAGGACAACAAAGGCGGAGCCGGACCAGTGATCGCGTTGCGGACGGCGTTCTACTTGCGAGGGGTTTACGCATTCGCGGGGCGAGAGCGTATCGCGAAGTTGGACCCCGTCGCCGGAGCCTGGCGGCGGACCAACACCCAAGAGCATTGGCACCGAATGCGCGTCGTGCCCGCTCCACGGGTTTAACTTTTAGATCTTGCTTTACTAAACAATCCCCTCAAAGGTGCACCGCAGCCAGTATTGGCCGCAGTGCAATGCACGCCCGGCCAGACGGCCGGCTGAGAGTGTTGGGAACGGGACATGCTACTAAGCGCCGGCGTACGAACGTAGGGCCTGCCGCCCGGTCACGGCCGCGCCATTCGTCGCCCGGGGGACCTCAGATGTCAGATTCCGCGCGCTTTGCGCTTATTGCCAACAACGTGGCCGTCGGCGATGGCACTCGGACCCGATGAAGCGTCCTCTTCAACCTCCCACCGCGCGCCCTCAGCAGAACGTTTGGGACGTAGTGATTGTCGGAGGAGGACCCGCCGGCCTCAGTGCGGCGCTGGTCCTGGCACGCGCCTGTAGACGGATCCTCGTTTGTGATAGCGGCACCCCCCGCAACCGTCCGTCCAAGGCGATTTACAGCTTTCTGACACGCGACGGCATCCCTCCTGATGACTTTCGCCGCGCGGCGCAGCTGGAGCTACGGCGCTATCCCAACGTGTCGCATATCGAAGCTGAAGTCGGGCATGCCGAGCGCCGCGCGGATGGAAGCTTCGCGATCCGGGCAGGGCGACGGAACATCTCCAGTCGTAAACTTCTCCTAGCCAGCGGTGTAGTCGATCAGTTGCCGAAAATCCGTGGAATTGAGGCGCTTTTTGGCACCAGCGTATTTCAATGTCCTTACTGTGACGGCTGGGAGCTGCGCGGCGCGGCCATCGCCGTCTACGGAAAGCGGCAGCGTGGATTTGAGATGGCACGCGCCCTCACTTCCTGGACCAATGACCTCGTTTTGTGTTCGGACGGCCCGTCCGGCTTGTCCGCCGCGAACAGAAGCAAGCTCCAGAGCAATAAAATCAGGCTTTACGAACAGCCGCTGGCCCGCCTGAGAGGCGCGCACGGCAAGTTGCAAACGATCGAGTTCAAAGACGGCACGACGTTGGCGCGCACCGCGCTGTTTTTCGACACAGCGTGCACCGAGCAGTCGAAACTCGCGGCATCCCTGGGTTGTCAGTTCAACCGGCGCGGCGGCATCCGTTGCGGCCAGTACGAGGCCACCAGCGTCCCCGGCGTGTTTGTCGCCGGCAATATCATCAAGGACGTCCAACTCTCGATCGTGGCGGCCGCGGAGGGCGCCCGCGCCGCGTTCGGTATCAATCGATCTCTCACTAGGGAGGATTTCGAGCACCAGGCTTCCGGTGTCCGACGCATCGAGCACCCGTCGATGCAGCGGCCGCTCACCGAATTACCTCGGTAAAGGGTCTGCGACGGCACTGCCCACCACCGATCGCTTACCTTCGCCTACGTTCGGCCGCAAAAATCGCCGCGATGTCTTTGAACCGGGCACGACCGACCAACTCCTCGAGACTCACCGACAACCGCCGGCGCCAGTTGGGATACTCGCTGCCGGTACTGGGCACGTTGACCGGATCTGCCTCATCTGTAAGGTCGTCGAGTTGAGTCATCGCGAGAACACTCTGCGCCCGGGCCAAGTAGATGTGAGCGGCCCGCACGATTAGTTCGACATCGGGCTCGGCTGTCGGATCGATCAGCCGCTCGCGTCGGAACGCCTGCAGAAGCTGGGCCCGATCCCGCTGACGTAAGGCCCTCTGGCGGGCAGCTTCCTCCGGCGCGGGAAACAATCCGAGCCGCTCCTTTAATTCGATATCACGTCCCTCCCACCAGCCACGCAGAGTCGGCAAGTCGTGACTCCCGGAAACGGCGAGGGACCTCGCGGGATAGTCGGGCGGTGAAATGAATTCTCCGGTCGTCAACTCCTGCTCGAACAACAAGACCCGATAGGAAAGAATCCCCGCATTGCTCATTCGCTGGCGGAAGCCCTCCGGCACCGTGCCGAGATCTTCGCCGACTACCATGCATTGGTTGCGATGGCTCTCCAGCGCCAGGATTCCGAGGAGATCTTCCAACGGGTACTGGACATACGCGCCTTCGGCTGGGGTTGCGCCGTGCGGGACCCAGTAAAGCTGCTGTAGCCCCATCGCGTGATCGATCCGCAAGCCCCCGGCCGAGCGCATGTTCGCGCGGATGAGATCAATAAAACTTCGGTACCCCTCTTCATAAAGAGCGTGCGGATTGAATGGCGGCAGACCCCAGTCCTGCCCCGCCGGATTATGGATGTCAGGAGGAGCACCGACCTGTGCCCCCGATACGACCGCCTGAGAGTTGATCCAGGTTTCCGCACCGGCGAGGTCAGCACCTACAGCAAGATCGCGATACAAACCGATCCGCATTCCACTCTCGGTAGCCGCCCGCTGCACGGTGGCGAGTTGATCGTGCGCCACCCACTGCAACCAGGCGAGAAAATCCAGCCGGCCGCCTTGCTCGCGCGCGAATTCTCGCACCGCGGACGAGTTCACATCCCGATACTCTACTGGCCAACACGCCCAGTTCGCGTGCGCCGGATCCTCACGCGCGAAATGCTCGCGCAATGCCAAAAAGAGGCAACTCTGTGCCAGGAGAGTGCCGTGCTGGCGCTTGAAAGTCTCGAAAGCGCGCCAACGGCTGCGGTCAGTCGAGGTCCGACACGCCTCGAACAGCAACTCCAGCGCTTCCATCTTGAGCGGCGCGACGGTTGCGTAATCCACCCATTCGCTCGCACGACAGGCCTCCAGCTTACGTCGAAACTCCGCAGATGCGATCAGCTCTCGCGCCCCAACCGATTCGCGCAGCTCCGGCAGCGCGCTTACATCGATGTAGAGCACATTCAGCAGCAGACGACTCGCGGGCGAGTAGGGGCTTGCCCGCTCCGGGTCATCGGTAAAAAGGGCGTGCAGCGGATTCAACCCGATCACACTGGCACCCTTCCCCGCCCCGAGGGCAACGAGCTTGCCCAGGTCGCCAAAGTCTCCGATGCCCCAGTTCTCGGCCGACCGTAACAAGTACAACTGAGCTGCAACTCCCCAAAGCCGCTCCCCGCCGTCTAACTCGGGGAACCAGCATTCGATAGGAGTGACAATGAAGCTCATGGTGTACCCGCCCGGGTTCACGACCAGGGTGTGGTAGCCCATCGGCACGTCCACATCCAGCCTCAGGCGGCGTCGTTCGAGCGCACGCCCGTGCGCCGAGCGCTCAGCGGTCAGCGCTAACTCCGTAAAAGCCAGCTCGCCCGCGAATTCAGCGCCGTTTTCCAGAGTCAGTTGCCAACCTATCCTCCCCACATTTGTGGGAAGCACAATGTCAACGGCCAGAGGATCAATGCCCCTTCTCAAAATTTTGACCGGCGGTAAAGGGCGGTCCCAAGCGGCTCGATCGAGCGCCTGATTGGCCTCTTCTACCTGAGCGCCGTCGCCGGCGTGAACTCCCATCGCCTCGAGGAGTCGACGCTGCGTGGAGGCGCTCGTGCGCACCAGGTTACCGCGCGCGTCGCGAAAGTCGGGCGCTATTCCCATCCTTCGCGCCAGCTCCTGCAAAGCGGGTGTCGCCACCTCGCGGCCGTTCATGATCGGCCGCCGGCCCGAGGAACCGATGTCATGATGCCTGCAACTCATCGAGCACACCTCGAAGCGGAATCTCTATCCAGTCGGGCCTATTGGCCATTTCATAGGTCATCTCGTACAGCGCCTTCTCCAATAAAAAAAACCGCAATATGCGCTGAGCGTCGCTTGGGTTGTCAGGGATGCTCGCGTTGCCCGCAGCACTTTGAAAGTACGCGTCAGCAAAGGCTCGGCTCGATTCATCGCGCCATGCGTTGAGCCTTTGTTCGGCGGCACGGCGCGACTCCAACCTCATATGCGCCGGCAGAGCGCGCCCCGCGGCGTGCGCGACGTATGCAAGTGAGCGCATCATTCCAGCCACATCACGAACGACGCAGTGCTTCGCTCTACGCTCTGCGATAGCCCGCAAAGGCTCTCCCTCGAAATCCAGAATGACGGCATCTGCGTCGACGACGAGCGTCTGGCCGAGATGAAAGTCCCCATGGTGTCGCGTCTTGGACCAGGTAGGAGGCGTTTGCGTGAGCTGTGATAAACGCCGGGAAAGTGCGGGGCCGGCTTTAGCAACCTCGAGCGCCAGCCCCGCTGCGTCCGGTGTCAGTCGTCCTGCTCCTTCGTTGAGCCGTCGGATTGCCCCATCAGCCATTTTCTGGGCGGACCCGGCCCAGCGACTCAGATCTGCGGGGCTCACGACTTCCGGATTGAAAGCCGGGTGCGCAGTATCACGTGCGAGGACTCGATGCATCTGCGCGGTACGACGGGCCAACACTGCCAGCCATCCCCGAATTTCCTCGAACGCGCCCGGGTCGGGGCCCATGATCGCCCGTCCAAGGCGCTCCAGGACCCACCGCCACCCGTCACCTTGATTGACCGCAAAAGCCTGCAAGAGGGACAGCGTAAATGAACCGCGCTCCGGCGCCGCCGCAGTTTCGCTCCAACCGAGAAGTGCAGGAGTGGCGGGAAAACCTGCGCCCGTCAGATACCGGCTCATCTCGAGCTCCGGGTGAACCCCCTCCTCGACCTTACGGATGACTTTCAGGATCGCGTGCTCGCCGACCCGGATGGACGTATTCGACTGATCCACCCCAAGGCGCCGGATCACCCAACGCGTGCTCGAGTCGAGTCCGACGCCGTTGAGTCCTGCCATACGGCCGATGGACAGGCGCGACTCGGGTACCGGATCCAGCACGTGTAGAGAAATCCAGTGCCGCACAAACTCGTCCACGCCAAAGGCCTCGACCAGCGCGAGCGATCCTCCGGTGCGACCCTCATCGGAAATGGTCGCTATGGTTTCAGCCTTCGCGACCGTATCGGGTGCGACGACCGCCAGTGGAACCAACATCACAAAAGATTCTCCGCGGGACGGCGCTACCTTCCACAAGGCAACGGCCGCGCGTACGCTTTCAGGGAACAGCGGGATCAGACAAACCAGGCTTACTGTCGGTTCCCCCGCGTCCTTGGCCGGAAACCAACGCTGTCTACACAGGAACTTCGGCAACGCGGTCTCGGCAGTCCGTGCCACCGTCGCCCACCACGTCCCGGTATCCGCAACGCCCAGCATGTCGGCGTTAGTCGCTCGATCAGGGCAGGTTTCATTCATGGGCGGCTCAAAAGGTAATTCGCGGGACGATGTCGTGTTGGTCCACAGCAGGTTTGGATCGACCCTGTCATTTCAGACAAGTTACCCTACTTGGGAGACGCGCGCATCTTCCCTTGCCCACGCTAATCTATGTTAGTGGGACTAAGCGCAACGCTTACGTTGTGGAACCGCCCGCCGCGCGAGCCATTATTAGTGCGGCAGGTTCACCTGTCATTTCCCCGCTATGAACTAAGAACGGACTCACTGGAGTTAGTTTTATGACTGATCTGTGGACTGCAACTTATCGATTGCAGCTTCACAAGGACTTCCCACTGCGTGCAGCGGGGGAGATTCTTGGATACCTCAAGGGCTTGGGTGTAAGCCATGTGTACCTCTCGCCCTGCCTACAGGCGGCGCCGGGCAGTAACCATGGCTATGATGTAACTGATCCCACTCTCATCAACCCCGAACTGGGTGGCGAGACCGCTTGGCGCGAGTTCATTACCGCGACCAGGGCGCAAGGTTTGAAAATACTCCTGGATATTGTTCCTAACCATATGTCGACGACCGAACATAACCGCTGGTGGGACCACGTGTTGATGCACGGCCCTTACAGCGATTTCGCCTCGTACTTCGACATTCGCTCGGACCCGAAGCTCCCCTTCAAGATTCAGCTCTGTAACCTGGGACAGGCGTACGGCGACGCATTGCGAACCGGTGAACTGCGCATCGTGGTGTCTGATGGGCGTCCCAGAGTGAAATACTTTGACAACTCATGGCCGCTGGCGCCGGTTTGCTGGGGAGAGTTGCTGCGGACGGCAACCCCTAAGGACGCTCCAGGGAGCGACGAGACCTCCACCCCCGGCTGTTTCAAACTGTTGGCGGCTCTGCACTGCCGTAGCAGCCCCACCGCCGCAGACCGGGAGCAGTATGAAAAGGCCGTGGCTCAGGCTGACTCCTATCTGACACCAGCGGCTGCTCACGGCGACCTGGCCGCCACTGTGGCCGCAATCAATGCCGATCCGGACCGCCTGGACTCGATTCTGCAGCAGCAATTTTTCGCCCTGCACAGTTGGAAGCTGGCAGGCGAGCTCAGCAACTACCGCCGCTTTTTCGATGTCGATTCGCTGATCGGCGTCCGCGCCGAGTTGCCGGAGGTGCTCGCCGCGACCCATAGCCGCATCCGCGAGATGATTGCCAACGAAGAAATCGACGGGCTGCGCGTTGACCACCCCGACGGACTGCGCGATCCGGCGCGTTATTGTCGAAGCCTGCGGCAAATGCTGCCCGAGGGACGGATATACGTCGAGAAGATTCTCGATAGCGAGGAGAGCTTGCCCACCACTTGGCAGATTGACGGAACGGTGGGTTATGATTTCTTAGCCAAGGTGAATCGCCTGTGGATGAGCGACCAGAGGCTAGATTCCCTGACCGCAACGTACTTCGATTTCACAGGGCAATCGGTCAACCTGTCTGCCGTGGCGCGACAGAAGAAGCGCGAGATTCTCGCGGTGTCGTTTTCGTCCGACCTGCAACGCCTGACAGATGCAGCACTGGTGCTAGCGCAACAGCATTGGACGACCCGCGATCAAAGCCCACGCCACCTCCACGATGCGCTCGCGGCCTTCACGGTAGCGATGCCGGTCTACCGCACTTATCGCACGGCTGACACTCTGGACGATAACGACAAGCGGATCTTCACCGAGACGGTTCAGCTCGCACGTAACGCGGCGCCCGCTGTAGATCCTGCGGCATTCGAATTCCTTCTCGCGGTATGCACGAAGGCGCAGCTCAATCCCCTCGAAGCGGACTTTGTGGCGCAATGGCAGCAACTGGCTCCGGCCGTCATGGCCAAGGGTGTCGAAGACACCACGTTTTATTGCTTCGATCGACTCCTGTCGTGTAACGAGGTCGGCGCATCGCCCTCTCTCGTCGGTATATCCACCGAGAAGTTCCACGAATACTGTCACCATCTGAGCGAATACTGGCCGACCAACCTGCTTGCGACCTCCACTCACGACAACAAGCGCAGCGAGGATGTCCGCACGCGCATATCCGTATTATCGGAGATTCCGGACCGCTGGGCGGAAGCGCTCCTGCAATGGTCGAAACTGACGGAGCCCTCGTGGCGCAACCGCACCCCAGATCGCCATGCGGAGTATTTGTTGTACCAAACCTTGGTCGGCGCGTGGCCCATCGATAAAGAGCGGTGCTGGCAGTACATGTTGAAAGCCAGTCGCGAAGCCAAACTGCGCACCTCCTGGCACCAGCCGAACGCGAGCTATGAGGCGAACATCCAGGGATTCGTAGACGGCATCTTCGCCAATACGCAATTCCTGGCAAGTCTCGAGGCCTTCGTGCAGCCGCTCGTGCTTCCCGGACGCATCAACAGTCTGGCGCAGACGCTCATCAAAATGGTCGTCCCCGGGGTGCCGGACTTCTATCAAGGTACCGAGTTATGGGACGCGAGTCTCGTTGATCCGGACAACCGGAGGCCGGTCGACTACCCCTCTCGGGCCGAGCTTCTGGACCGATGTCGGGGATTGTCGGCGCAGGTTACCCTCGAGAACTGGGATTCCGGCCTGCCCAAGCTGTGGCTCATCCGGCGCCTGCTTAAGCTGCGTCACGAGTGCGCCGCGGCTTTTGCGCCTACGAGCCAGTATCAGCCCTTGATCGCACACGGCTCACGTTTGGGAAACCTGCTGGCCTTCCTGCGCGGCGACCAGTTGCTCGCTGTGGTACCCCGATTCACCCTGACGGTCGGCGGCGAATGGGGCGACACGTGCCTGCCCCTGCCGACCGGCCGTTGGAGGAATGCGTTCACCGGCGCGTCGCATAGCGGCACAGCCACCCCCGCCGCACTATTCGAGGTGTTTCCAGTCGCAGTCCTCCTGAGGGAAGACCTTGCGGTGAAGATGTGAAGACTTCGCTACGTTATCAGCGACGGCATTAACTTAGTTAATGGAGCGATTGTCATAGAGGAATAACATGCGGCCAGACAACAACGCGCGAGATGCCCGATGACTGACCCCGTTTCTGTGCAGGACGCGATTGAACTCGCTATCGCGAGGGTTGAGGCGGATACGAGCAAGGTATCGGCTGAAGTCCGGGACTCTACCGTAATCTTGAACGGGGAGATTGCGGATTCAGGATCGCGCGACCTTCTTATAGCGTCCGTACTGCACGTAATCGCAGTCGAGCGCGTGATCGATTCGCTGCACGTGAGAGGCGAGAGTAATTCGACCCAGGTTTACATGAAAAAGGGCGATCATCTGAGTAAGACGTTGCGAGACTATTACGGGGATGGACTGACCTGGGACCAGTACAAAGCCGCGAAGAAAAGGGCTAAGCCGATCCAGGAATAGGAGAGCACGGTGTGCGATATACAGCATCCGCTGCGCTATCTCTGTTTCTCATCACACGTCCCGTGTCCTTCTGCCGTTCGGACCCCCACGGCGCGCCGCACGCGCCGTGGTCTAACACCTGCCGGATATCCGTTTCAGTGCGGAACAGGTGCCCCGGCCCCAGGCCGCGGGCTATCGCTTTGATTGGGCCCCGCCTCAGAGTCGTAACCGACGTAGCGCTCGAACTCCTCCCTGAAGCGCTGCGTGAGCCGATCCTGATCCGCCACGGGAATCTGCTTTAAATCCAGGAAGCGGTCGCTCTCCTCCTCGTACATGTGATGCGCAACGGCGCCGCGGATGTGCTCGAGCTTGTCCAGGAAATCCTGTCCCATCGGATCCAAATACTCGAGTTCGCCCAAGTTGGCTTTCGCGCCGGCCTGCTCGGTGTAGCCCGTCATGGCATGAGACTTGTGGCCAAACCGCACCAGCGCGGGATAAATCACGGCCTCCTCCGCGTTCGCGTGTCCTGTCAGTAGCACCGCCAGTTCCTTCTGGGCCTCGAGCCGGGTAGTGAGATCGCCGGCAGCTTTCACAGCGGCAAAGGCTCCCTCGATTTCCACGTGATGTTGTAAGACCAATGCCAACCAGTCATTCTGACCGGCCGCAGCCTGAGCTTTCGCTCGCGCCTCACGCCGCTTTTCAGCGCTCTCCGGCGGCGTGACGGCCGCAACGACTTTATCCATGAGAGACATAAGAAATCTCCGAAGTGTTTAAGTTGAAACTATGTCGGGTTCACAGCGCGCGACCCGCGCGCCGTGAACCGCGGCAGCCTATCTGCCCGCGCGCTGCTCCGACTTTTCGCTTCGCTGCGAACGAGATCGCGTGTCGTTGGCAGAATCACTCTCGTCATCATCCGACTCCCCTGACAGCAAGGCGGGAGTGATCTCCTTTTCTGCGATCTGAGTCAGTTGCTCGTCGAAGGGTGTAGCTTCATTGAGGGCGCGTTCCATCGCTTTGCCGGCGGTTTTCTGGCCAACCGCTTCAGCGAGCGACCTCGCGGTTCCCCAAGCGGCAATGCAGTAGTGCTCGGTCTTCTGGATCGCGCCGATCAGCACAGCATCCAACGCGGGTCCCGGCTCGATCTCCTGCACGTGCTCGCGGGCGTCATTGATCAGACCTTCGGCCGCTATGTTCTTTTTGCGCCCCGGGCTTTCGTCCATCTCATCGAAGACACTTTCAATGTCTTTGATAAGGCGCTCGCCCTGCTCGAGGCGCTGGTCGAGCATCCCGGCGAGCTTCTGCGACTTCACCGCTTTCGCCAGTCGCGGCAATACGCGTGACAGCTGATTCTCGGCACTATGTATCCCCTGCAGTTCCAGTACCAACAGTCCGGTGGCGTCGGGGGAGTCCTTGCTCGACCGTCGGCCGGCTTTAGCTTTCGTTGCCATGTCATTCTCCTCGTTTCTAACATAGGTTAATCCCCGCGGCACGGTCCGCCGGGTCGCCTACCACAACGACGTTTGCGCGGACTCGTTCCGTCGCAAGACCGATCGCGCGGCGTCAAGTTAGATACGATCTGTACCTGTGCCGCAACGGTCTCGGGAGAATAATCGCGTCGCCGCGCCGGCCTCTCACACATAGGTGAGTGTGCGCAGCGACGCAGGTCGGTAGTCTTCGCCAGATGCTAAACCCGAAATTCACCACGCCGTTAGAATACCAACCGCGCCACGGCCCCCGGCTGCTCGGCGATGACAGCTGGCAATTTCGCCTCTGGGCGCCTGCTCATCCGCGGATACGACTGGAGCTTGCGGGCCATCCGGGTCTACACGGCATGGATCGGGCGTTGAACGGTTGGCACCAAGCGAGCCTACGCAAGCTCGAAGCGGGTGCGAGGTATGCGTTTGTGTTGCCTGACGGAACGCGGGTGCCGGATCCCGCGTCCCACTATCAGCCGGACGCAATCGGTGGCATGAGTGCGCTCATCGACCCGGATTCCTATCAGTGGCGCGATCACGGATGGACCGGCAGACCGTGGCATACCGCGGTACTTTACGAGTTACATCTCGGTACCTTCACGCCGGAGGGGACTTTTCGCGGCGCTGCGGCGAAGCTCGATCACCTGGTCTCACTCGGCGTAACGGCCTTGGAACTGATGCCCATCGCAGCTTTTCCGGGCCGGCGGAATTGGGGTTACGACGGCGTGTTTCCGTACGCCTGCGCCAATGCTTACGGCCGCCCTGATGATCTGAAGTACCTGATCGACGAGGCGCATGCCCGCGGACTGATGGTCCTGCTGGATGTCGTCTACAACCATTTCGGGCCGGAGGGCAACTACCTATCACTGTACGCCCCTCAATTCTTCACCGAGCGACATCACACCCCCTGGGGCGCGGCTGTCAATTTCGACGGCGCCGAAAGCGCTCCCGTACGTGAATTCTTCATCGGCAACGCTTTGCGGTGGCTCCAGGAATTTCACGTCGACGGCCTTCGGCTGGACGCCGTACACGCCATCGTTGACGACAGCGCTCGCCATTTCCTGGACGAACTAGCGGACCGGATCCGCGAATACGTCCCGGACCGCGCCGTTCATCTGATTCTCGAAAACGAGGAAAACCAAGCCGCGCGGCTGCTCAGGGACGATGCGAACCGGCCCCTGACTTTTACCGCGCAGTGGAATGACGACGTCCATCACGTACTGCACAGCGCTGCGACGGACGAGGCCTGCGGCTACTACGCGGACTATCACGGCGATACCGTGAAACTCGGCCGTGCGCTCGCAGAAGGCTTTGCGTTTCAAGGCGAGGTGATGCCGTTTCGTGGCTCGCCGCGGGGTGAGGCCAGTGGCTTTCTGCCGCCAGAGGCCTTTATCGCGTTCATCCAGAACCACGATCAGATTGGTAATCGCGCTTACGGGGAGCGCTGGGGTCAGCTTGCCCCTCAGGCGGCGCGGCGTGCGGTCGCGGCGATCTATCTGCTATTGCCCCAGATTCCACTGCTCTTCATGGGCGAGGAATGGAATGCGGCGCAACCCTTTCCCTTCTTCTGCGACTTCGGCGGCGAGCTCGGGCAGGCTGTCAGAAAAGGACGGCAGGCCGAGTTTGCTCATTTACCCGAGTTTTCGGACCCCGCTAGGCGCCATACGATTCCCGACCCCGTGGACGAGGCTACCTTCAAAGCCGCGGTCTTGTCTTGGGACTCTCTTCAGAAAGCCGAGCATGCCCAGTGGCTGACATGGTATCGGGAAATTTTAAAAGTCAGACATGCGCACATCGTGCCGCGCCTGACGGGTGTCGCGAGCGGCGGGACGTTTAGCGTTCGGGGATCCCAGGCCTTGACCGTTCAATGGCGTTGCGCCGGAGGCGAGTTGCTCCGACTGCATGCCAACCTGTCTAACGACCCCTGTTCGGGCTTTCCACCCTCGATCGGGCGAGCGATCTGGCTCGAGGGCAAGCGCGAGGCGGAAATTCTTCAACCCTGGTCTGTGCAATGGGAGGTGCTCCAGAGCTGAGGTGGGAACGGGACATGCTGAAGACCCCGACAGACACAGGCGGGGCCTGCCGCCCCGTGACGGCCGCACCATCCGTCGCCAGGGAGATCTCGTATGTCAGACTCGGCGCGCTTTGCGCTCCATCGGCCAGAGTTTCTGGACGCTCTGGTGCGCGGCGAAGAAAAGATCTGCGCCCTTCTCAAGGGAAGCGCCTTTGCGCTGGGTGCCGACGAGATCCTCATCGAGGCCGATGCCGAGCATCGCTTCGTCTACCGGCTCCTCGAGGGATGGGCCTGTCGAACACGACTGCTGCCCGATGGCCGCAATCAATTCATCCTCGTCTTCCTTCCCGGGGACCTATTTGCGGTCAAAAGTATGTTCATCACCCGTCATACCGATGCGGTCATGTCGCTCTCGCCGATCGTCGCGGAGCGAATCGACTACGGCGACCTGCACGCGGCCTATGTCAAAGACAGTGACATCGCGACACGTTGCATCTGGCAGGTGATGGAAGAAGAGCGTCGCCTGCACAGCTGGGTGACTGGCTTGGGCCAGGGCAGCGCCGAGGAGCGCCTGGCCCTGCTGTTGGTGGATTTCCGCGGACGCCTGGTGCTGTCGGGAACGATCCCGAAGGACTCGTTGACGTATCCAATGCCGCTGACACAAAGTCAACTGGCCGATCATCTGGGCCTCACGCCAGTACATGTCAATCGCGTGCTCAAAAGCTTTCGCGAGGCCGGGATCGTGACGGTAAGACATGGCCACGTTGACATCGCCGATCTGGACCGATTGGCAGAGCGCGCCTCCGCCCTACTGGACGGATACGAGCGCGGCCGCTCGGCCTACGAGGGCGACCGGCAGAACGCGGATATTCATCCATGACCGGCTCCTTGAACGACCTCGCTCAGTCCAACAGCGAGCCCAGCCCTTCGCAGACGACTAGGCATCTGGCCTACGGCGAAGCGGCGGTGATGTTAATCGAGTGTCTGATGCTCATCCTCGTCGAGCAACGCGTGCTGACCACTCAGCAAATGATCGCTGCGATCGAATCCGCGATCGCCACCAAGCGGCAGATGGTCCAGGACGGCGAGCACCCGAACATCTCGGCCGTAGCAGCAGGAGTACTGAGCACCATTGCCAACAGCCTGGCCGCCGGCGGCGGCTCTCGGGCTCGATGAGGCGTCCTCAAACACGCCGAAATGATTCCATCGAACGCCACTGCCTTCTACGGAAGCGTACATTGCCGTATGCAGTTCCTACGCCGCTACTTCGGCGAGCCCGCAGGACAGCCCTGCCAGCATTGCGATAACTGTCTGAGTCCAGTGGTCGCAGCCATGCCGGAGGCCTGAAGCGGAGCCATTCGGTCGCGCCCAGCAGCACGACCTTATCGCCACTGTCAGCACCTCCAACATCAGCGGTCTATCGCGGTGGCGCCCGTCCCGTCCGGGTCACCGGGCGCCTTTCCCGCACAGAACAAAACTCTACTTCACACTGTAACCCCGCGCCTCCAGGCACGCAGTCATCGCACGCGCTTGCCGATCCAGCCCTTGGCCTGACGAGGCGTGTTAGACGAGCCGCACGTTCCCGGGTTCCGAACCAGGCGCCCCCATGATCGTGCGGCGCAGCACCGGAACTCATGAAAAAGCGCGCGTCGCCCATTACATTTTCCGCCGGCTCCGCACCCGCCGTGTGCTGTAAGAGCGAGGGAGAAAAGGAGGAAGTCATGATGTCGGCCGCTGACAAGGTGATCCCTTTACTGTCCATGCCCTGGCTGACCTGCGGGGGCCTCCGCCTCTCGACGACGCCGCTGCCTGGGCTGCGGCCTGAGGTCATTCAGTCACTGGAACCGCTGTATCCCGGCGTTATAACCCCCGAGACGTATCGATTGCTGCGCACGAGTTGCGGCCTCGAAGGCACGGCCCTGGGACCCGTCGACTTCACGGGTCGCTGGCATCCGGAGGAACCGTTAGGCGTGTTTCGACCGTGCCTCACACTATGCGTCGACAATGAAGGCCGTCGGTGGATTGCCGAAACCTCCAGCCGGATAGGTTTACCGGGGCCGGTATGGTGCGTGTGGCCGGAACCGGCAGTAGCGTTGTTCGTTGCCCATGACTTGAGCGACTTCCTCGCGACGCTGCACGACCGCGCTCGGGCGAACGGCACGCTGGGGTGGCTGCGAAGCCTTTCAGCCGAGGCACGCTCGATCTGGGCCCGGCGTCACTCTCTGGGAATCCGACCCTCCGCTCGCCGGTGGGACAAGCAGATACGGGGCTGGTTGGCCACCCTGCCTTTCGATGCCCGCGTGTTTGATCTGCGCTCGCCTGTCACTCTCAAAGGTTGGCCCTACGGCCTGGCAGGCTCCTCTGGACATCTATACCGCTGTGGGAAGCTGCCCATCTTCGCCGTCGCGGAATCGTTGCGGTCGGGCGGTATTGCCGAGGCTGTCACCCACGTCGTATGGAACTCACGCCTGCAGCAGCTCGAAGAGTCCCCAGACATTCACCGCAATTAATGCAAACGCAATGATCCACAAGATCACGGCCGTGCTTGCCCTAAAGGCGTGTACTCCGAGATGCTTCGACCGCGTCGTAAACCAAAGCAGTGGGACAACAGCGAAGGGCAACTGTAACCCGAGAATGACCTGACTCAGAACCAATAATCGCCCCACGCCCTCGTGCCCGAACCCTATCGTGACCGCGACCGCGGGTAAAATCGCCAGACCGCGAGTTAGAAGCGCCCGCCGCCCGCGCGACACACGGATGTCGAGAAATCCCTCCATCACTATTTGCCCGGCGAGAGTTCCGGTGATGGAGGAGCTGAGTCCAGAGGCGATGAGTCCGATGCCAAACACGGCACCCGCCGCCGTAGTTCCCAGTAGTGGAGACAGAAGACGATACGCATCCTGAAGCTCGGAGACGGGCGGCTGCCCCGGACGATGAAACGCCCCAGCCGCCAGCACCAGGATCGCTATGTTGACAAATAACGCCATGCCCAGTGCGAGATTGGAATCCAGCGTTGCGTAGCGAATGGCCCTCCATACGCCGACTTCACCGCCGTCGCGCTGGTGAGTCTTCACGATTGACGAATGCAAGTAGAGATTGTGAGGCATCACCGTGGCCCCCACAATGCCGACCGCAAGGTAGAGCATTTCAGGACGGGTTACGATCTGGGATGTGGGCACGAACCCCTGCGCCATCGCGGCGATGGGAGCCTGTAACCACCACATTTGCGCGGCTATGCACGCTGCGATCATGGCCACGAGCGCGATAATAAACATCTCCACGTATCGCGCCCCCCGACGCTGGAGTCGGAGAATCAGCATGACATCCAGCGCGGTGATACACACCCCAAGGGTGAGGGGAATATGGAAGAGCATCCCGAGACCGCACGCCATCCCCAGCACTTCCGCCACATTGCAAGCGACTATCGCGCCCTCGCAGAGAAGCCACAACGCCAGGTTCACTCGGGAAGAGAAATGCCGGCGGCAGGACTGCGCAAGGTCCAACCCCGACGCTATTCCGAGTCGTACTGCCGCTGCCTGCAGCAACATGGCCATCATGTTCGACAGTAGAATGACGCTCAACAGGGAATAGCCGAACTCCGACCCGGCGCGCAACGACGTCGCCCAATTGCCCGGGTCCATATATCCGACGGCCACCATAAACCCGGGCCCGACAAATGACAGCATGCGCCTGAGCGTCGCTGCCGTGCTCGTCATCCGCGGCGCCGCGGCAACTGTCGTCGTTGACAAACCCGACGGACTATTGAGCTCGCCGGATCGAACGGGTCTTATGACTCCGTCAATGACGACGCTATTCATGAACAGTTTCCGAAATGGTGGTGACCTGTATGCTTCGGCTCCGACGTCTCTCTGGTCCGCATCAGAGGGCTACATCGACTCACGAACGTCACCACTTCCGCGGTGACGTTCGGGCCGATGCTCTTCGGCGGATACGGATCCGTAATCGTCAGGGCCGGTCAGTTCTCCTCCTAACGAGCTACCGTCAGGAGAGTTTGTTCGAGCCGGACCCCTGAGGCGCTTTCACGGGACCGGTCGCAGCTGTAGCGCTTTCTTCAGCCCCCCGATGCCCGTTTCCGGCCATGAACTGCGCCCCACCGTCCATCCCCAACATTGCCCCGGTGACGGGATCGCTTGCCGGGTCCGATTTCAGACGTACTGCGGCCGCGTTAACCAACTCAAGCTCCTGCGCATCGATCTTGACCGTGGCGCGACCGTCACCACCATCCACCGCGACTTGCGCCTCACGGTAATCGAATGTCGGCTCGTTGTTCCAGGGCCCCCTCGAGTCGCCATTCCCCGTCGACATCTTGAAGTAGACATTGGTGAACTCGGGGTTGCCGGGCAACTTTCCGGGCGGGAAATTCGGCTGAATTGAATATAGCGCTTTCTCGAACGATTGCTGATGCGCGATCTCCCGGGTCATCAGGAAACCCAGGGCTTCCTTCACGCCCGGGTCGTCGGTACAGTTGATCAGCCGCTCATAAATAATCTTCGCGCGCGCCTCGGCCGCGATATTGGAGCGCAGGTCGCAGGTGGGATCGCCGATGCTATCGACGTACGCCGCGGTCCAAGGCACGCCCGCGGAGTTTGTAAATGCCGGGCCACCGCCATACAACACCTGTGTCACGTGCGAGTCGTTGCCGGCACCGGTGATTTCCCTGTAGAGATCAGCCTCTGAGTTCACACCCTCGGCGAGGCGTCCCTTGGCACCCTTGTTGAGCATCGCGACCATCGTCCCGATGACTTCGAGATGGCTGAGTTCCTCCGTGGCTATGTCGATCAGCATGTCCTTGCGGCCGGGATCGTCCTCGGCCAGATACTGCGAGAAGTAGCGGCATGCCGCGGCGAGCTCTCCCTGGGGGCCGCCGAACTGTTCGAGCATGAGATTCGCCAATCCCGGATTGGACTCGTCGACACGAACCGTATATTGCAGACGTTTGTTGTGACTAAACATGATGTCTCCGTGGTAAAGAGAAAGACGAAGGTAGTGCGCCGGGCGGCGGCCATCCGAGGCTGCGCTTGAAAGACGGGCGTGATACCCGACACCGATTGCAGTAACCTGACATTACTAAGTCAGTCGATCGAACAAGGGTCCATAACATCACGATATTTTTCTATCGCGATGCATTGAGGTATGAAATGTTAACGTCAGGGATATGCGGGAGGGGACGCCCGTATCGGTACTAGCCGCGCAGGTAACGGATCGGCTCTCGCCCGCTTGAAAGAGTGGCGCTCGGGGGCGGTAGGTGGAGCGCGACGCAATGCGACCTTGATTCGTCAACCCACGTTTCTGCAGAGCACCAGTGGAGGCAACATACGTGAGAGCGGAATCTTAGGCGCTATGTATCTCCTAGAGTTCCAGCACCAACAATGCGGTGGCACCAGGCGAGGGTCCTTACTCCACCGTCAAGGTTTTCGATGACACGTCGCTCTCCTACTCTCTAACCTAAGTTAATCCCTCGTGGCACAGGCGGCCGACTTCGCGTACCACAACGACTCTTCCGCGGAGTCGTTCCGTCGCCGGACCGATCTCACAGGGCAACATATTAGAAACGATCTGTACCTTTGCGTGACCGGTGGTGAGGGTGCCCTTGACTTAGGTTAACTGCAGTCAATCGAAAGCCGGGTAAAAGCTTCGCTTATGTGGGGGCGCTCAAGAGCCCAAAGATGGTGCCCTGAGCGGTCACAAGAAGCGGTCATCCGCGGCTCCGCTCCGATTGACTCAGTGCGACCCGTTGCTGCCTTTCACGAACGACCGCTTTGCTGCGAGCCGCTGTCGCGACGAAAACGATCGGCACGCATTCTGGACGGCCAAACTCTGCTATTTGAGAATCCTGCTGGGTACCTGTGTTCTTGCGCAGTCCGTCCGTAGCCACTGAGTGAGCGTGTCGGCCAATGCAATACGGTGCGACGAAAATGGA